>MELA01000074.1:0-22561 GCA_001767495.1 Acidobacteria bacterium RIFCSPLOWO2_12_FULL_65_11
CTTCCGGATCTCTCCATCGGCCACGTAGTACCGGATGTTCGAGAGCTTCTCGGCATCCGGATCCTTGGTCCACATGCCCTGGGGCCCGCGATAGTCCGCAATCCCCGACTCGGTGGAGATGCCCGCGCAGGTGAGCACGACGATGCGCCGGGCGTCGTGCAGCCAGGCGCGCACCAGCTTGGTGGTGGTTTCAGAGGACATGGACTCTCGGCCTCGAATGAATGGTGCGGGAGGCTCGCGATTATATCTGTCGTTCCTCGCTGATAGAATGCCCTCGTGAGGACGGCAGGTCTTGCCATCAAACGCGCCGTCGCACGGTGCCTAGCCGGGCGGCGAGAAATTCAGGCGGCCTACATCTTCGGCTCCGTGGCGGCCGACCGCGCGCGGCCCGACAGTGATGTCGACATCGCCGTGCTCGTCGACCGGCGCGTGCGGCCCGCCCGAATGTTGACCTATCGGCTGGGACTCATGGCCGACCTGGGTTCGGCGCTGCGGCGGTCCGACGTCGAGGTCGTCATCCTGAACGAAGCCTCCCCGCTCCTGGCCCATCGGGTCCTGTCACAAGGACAACTCGTCTTGGAGCGGTCGGCGTCCGCCCGGGTGCGGTTTCAGGTCGACACGGCACGCCGTTACTTCGACCTGATTCCGATGTTTGAAGCGCAGATCCGTTCCTTCAAGAAGAGCGCGCGGGGGGTCAGGGCCGTTGGTTGATCGGTACGTCGTCCAGACGCGACTCGCCAAGATCCGCGAGTACCTCACGCTGCTTCGACGAATCCGCCGCCTGGCCGACGAGCGGCATTTCGTCAAAGATCCGCTGATTTACGGCAACGCCGAACGATACCTACAATTGGCCATCCAGGCGGTGCTCGACGTCAGCCATCACATCGTGGCGGATAAGCAGCTCGGGCTCCCGGCCGACAGCAAGGAAGTGTTCGGGCTGCTGGCCACGCACAAAGTCTTGTCTCCTCGACTGTCGAAGAAGCTGACCTCGATGGCCGGCTTCCGTAACGTGCTCGTCCACGAGTATCTCGAAATCGATCGACGCCGAGTCTATCGGGCGCTGAAAGAAGACCTCAGAGATTTCGAGCAGTTCATCAAAGCCGTCAGCAAGCTGCTATAGAGGAGAGACTCGCTGCTAGGGCAGCGCGAATACGTAGAGCGCGTTGCCGGTGGCGGGAGCGCGAAGTTCGGGCGCAATCGTGGCCGGCACGACCCGCGGACTGCCGCCGCCGTTGCCGGTCGTCACCGCGACGTACTGCTTGCCGTCGACACTGAACGACACGGGGAAGCCCTGCACGGCGGTCGCGAGCCGTGTTTCCCACACGATCGCGCCGGTCCTGACGTCGAAGGCTCGAAACTTCCGATCGGCATCGCCGGCGAAGACGACTCCACCGGCCGTCGAGACAGCCGCCGTCAGAAACGGTGCCCGCTGCGTGTACGACCACATTTCTTTCATGGTCTTCACGTCGTAGGCGGCGAGCTTGCCGATGTGGCCGTCGGTGCCAGGCATCTCGAAGAAGCGCCGTGCGGCGGCGCCACCGCTGCCGCCGCCTTCCCTCTGCTCGATTTGTTGCGCGGCGATATCAAGACAGCTCTGGCTGAGTGGAATGATGAGCTGACTGGTCGGCTGGTGGTAGCTTGAGGCCGGCCAATTGTGCCCGCCTTCGGTGCTGGGGCACGCTTGAATCCAGACGCCGAACTGCTGCTCCAGGATGTCGGGCCGGTAAGTGGGTCTGCCGGTTGTCGGATCGAAGCTCTCCCAGACATTCTGAAACACGGTTTCCTTGTGGCCCAGATACTTGCCGGTCTTGCGATCGAGCTTCCACAGGACGCCGTCCTTCCCGACCGTAAACAATAGGTTCTGATTGCCATCGTCGAGGAGCTGGCGCTCGAACACGACGTCGAGATCCAGCGCCTCGCCCGGCGCGTGCTGGAAATACCAAGCGAGCTTGCCGGTATCGACATCGAGCGCCACGGTCGAGCTGGAGTAGAGCGCGTCGTCTTTGACCGACATGCCGCGGCTGATCGGCATCCACGGCTTGGCCTGCGCCGTTCCCCAATACGTGAGATTGAGAACGGGATCGTAGGTGCCGGTGATCCACGATTCGGTGCCCGCGCGGAACAGATTCGGAAGCCGGCCCCAGGTTTCTCCGCCGGGCTCGCCGTTCTGGGCGATGGTGTTGAACCGCCAGAGTTCGGTGCCGGTCGCCGCGTCGTAGGCGCCGATGAAACACTTTTCTTCGCGATACGTCTGGCAGGCACCGAGCCCCTGAAGCACTCTTCCCTTGGCGACGAGCGGGCCACTGCTGTTGGTGTAGTTACCCTTCGAGCGATCGCCGATGACCGTCTCCCACACGGTCTTGCCGGTTTTCGCATCGAACGCGAAAAGATGCGCGGCGCTGGTTGCGACAAACACCTTGTCGTCATAGATCGCGATGCCGCGCATGGCGGCCGCGTTGGCGGTCGTCCCGTATCGGTTTTCCCAGATCACATCGCCCGTCTTGCCATCGAGCGCCTGAATGGTGTTCCCGACGTTGTTGAGATAGATGATGCCGTTGTGAACGATCGGCGCGGGCTGATTCGTGCCACCTTCATGCATGGCCCACGACCAGAGGAGGCGCAGCTCCTTCACGTTGTCTCGCGTGATCTGAGTGAGCGGGCTGTAATTCGATGCGCGATAGTCGCGCCGAATCATCAGCCAGTCGCCCGGATCGGGATTACGGAGCATCGCGTCGGTGACCGGGACGTAGTTGGTGACCTCGCCAGCCACCGTGATGCCGGCGGGCGCCGCCGGCGCGCCGCCGCGGCCCCCTCCGCCGGCTTGTTGACCGGCGGCGGGCGGCTGCGCCGCCGTTAGAGGCGTCTGGCCGCCGGCCACCGAGCGAATCAACACCTGCATGTTGGCACTGAGCGGCTGATTGCCCGCCCGCGCGCCGTTTGACTGGAGGATGAAGGCCACGATGTTCGCGTACGTGTCCACGCCGAGCGCGCCGGCGCTGCCCGGAGGCATCGTTAATTGAATGAAGGACAGCAGGTCGCCCGCCGAGCGGCCTCCCCAGGCGCCCAGGAACTCGGTTCCGGCAAGCGGCGTGGCGGTGCCCTGGCCTCTGAGATCCGGCTGATGACAGCTTGCACAGCTGGCCTGGTACGCTGTCGCGCCCGCGACCGCCTGGGCCGCGGTAAATGGGCCGGCAACCGCGAGCTGTTGCTGTGCGACAACTGTCGCCAAGCTCACCACGGCGATCGCGATCGAGGCAAGCCAAAACCGATTTCTGAGTATCGACATCGGTCCTCCCTGATTTTTCTTTAGCGGACGAACCAGCCCCACAGATTGCCGTCCGGGGCCCTCTCGCTGGAAATCTGAATGTAGAGCTGGCCGGCCTTGAGGCTCCGCACCTGCTCGGGCATCAAATCGATCGAACCGGAAATGGTGCCCTTCGGCGCCTTGGTGACGGTGAGATCGGCAAGCGACGGTCCGCGAACGCCCATCGCGACGCCACGATGCACGCGGGCAAGAGTGGCAGGCGAGAGCAGGCCCTCGAAGGTTCCATTGACGGTCAGCTTCGTGCCCACCAGCACGGCCGTCGCCGATCCGCCGCCCGCGACGGTGCTGCGCATGCCGCCGTCCATCGGCACGGTGAAGAGGCGGAGCTTGTATCGTTCCTGAGTTTGGGCCGCGCCGGCAAGCGCCAGGGAGACCAACAGGGCCGTGATTCCGAGAGCAGCGATGCTACGCCTCAGAGCCATTGCTCACCTCATGTCTGGCTGCATCTTAGCGAAGTGTCGCGATTATAGCGGCGTCCTTTTCATTTTTCAGTTCTAACTTTTCACTTCAGTCGTTCCCACTCATACCCGGGCTCGGCCCTCAGCCTCGAGTCCTCCACCGGCATGCCGACCGTGAAGTGATAGAGGCTCTGAAACGCGTGACCGGTCACGCCGAGCACCTCGTGGACCGGATCGTCGTAGAAACAGCCGATGCCGGTCGCGCGGGCGCCGGCCGCTTCGGCTTCCAGATACAACACCTGGCCGACCACGCCTGATTCCCAGTAGAGGTGGCGATAGAAGGACGGCCCGTGCTCCTCGAGGCTCGCCGCGAACTCCGCGATCATGCCGAGACTGAAGAAGCCGTCCGACGCAATCTCCTGATCGCAGCTCAGGCGCCGGGCCGTCGGCCGGCAATCGCCGCGCGCCAGGCAGTAGAGCGGAAGGCGTTCATCCGCGCGCTCCCAGAGAAATTCTCGGCCGAACGCCATCTTGAGCCGTTCGAGCATCTCATCGCTCGTCGCGTCTGCATCTGGAGCGTCGGCCTTCAGGCGGACGTCTCCCGCCCCCCGGACCAGCACGTAGAGTCCCGGGGTGACGCCATCCACGCGATGCACGAAGAGCGCGAGGTGAATGCGCGGCGTCCACCACAGCGCGTCCCACGGCGCGCCGGGTCCAGGCAGCGTCCGCGCCAGCATCGCGAGAAACGCCTGGCGCCCGATCGAGGATCGACCATCGAAGGCCAGCGCGCTGCGGCGCTGGAGCAGGATTGCGCGTGCGTCCAGATCGCGCGCGGCGTGCACGGTGTAGGGGAGGGTCTTGAGATCGTCCCGCGTCTTGAGACCGGCCCGCGCCTGCCGCGTCGGCGCGCCCTCGAGGGCGTGCCCTACATCTGAGGTGGCGCGCGCCACTTCGTCGACGATCGGCCACTCGACGTGCTCCGCGCTCAACTGGTTGGCTCGCCCGACCCAGTTGCCGCCTCTGACCGCTTCAACCAACAGAACCGCGCGCGGCGGATCGACGAGTCGAGCGTCGCGACGGCCGACTGCCGACGGCTGACTCTCGACTGAGGACTGCGCCAGCGCCAGCACGCACGCGGGTTCCTCGTGTTCAGCCCCGACGTAGTCCTCGTCTCGATCCACGCCGACAAGCGCCGCGACCTCCCGGTGCGACCAGGCGGGCACCATCACCGCCTTCCACCCGACGAGCGCCGCCGCGAAACGAACCGCGGCGATCGCATGACCGAGATCGTGCTGGCAGTACCGGAACGCCCGCTCGCCATACTTCCACGCCTCGCGCCAGTGAATCGAAGTCAGCGCCACCAGCGCGACAAGGGGGGCCTCGCCGACACTCCACCGCCATGCTGCCGCATCGAAGGCGCACCGCTCCTCGAGCGCGTGACGATCCGGCGCGTAGTGATAGACGGCGGCAGTCTCGGCGAGGCCCGCGACCGGCCCGGTGACGAGGTAGGCCTCGGTGGGATGCAGGTTGCCGCTCGACGGATTGACGCGCAACGACCACCGCGACTCGCCGTACTGCTTCCACGCCGACAAGCCCAGGGAGTGACGAAGAACATCGCCGATCGCCTCGGCACTCACAGGCGCCGGGGCTAACAGAGGCCCCTCGAACAATCGATCGTATGAAACGGCGTTCGCGTCAGCGAGCGGCAGCCTTGAGCTGTTGCGAGGCGCGGACGCGCCGAGCAACTGCGGCGGGGGTGGGGTCCCCGCCGCATTGGGGAAATGCGGGGCCCCGCGAGCAGTGATGAAGGTGGGGCCCCGGCGCAATAAGGAACGTGGGGGCAGCTGGAACACCCTCGTTCCTGCAAATGATCTGAACGGATTCGGCTGCGCAGCCCAGTCGAGGTACCCGAGCGACCGGGAGAATCGGTTGAAGTGGTGCTTGGTGGCGTCGTGATAACGAAGGACCACGTTCAGGGGGTCATTCGATCTCAATCTGCAGCTCGACGCCGAATAGCATCGTGCGGTCGTTGTCCCGTGCGGCCCACTTCATCAGCGTCGCCAGGCTTGGCCGGACACGCTCCTCGAACACCACGCGATCGTCGACCACTACCTTCACCGGCTGTGCGAAATCGAAGGCGTCGGGCGAGAGCAGCAGCGTGAACGCCCCGACGCCCCGCGTATGCGCCTCGACGCTGTTCCCCGCGCGCCAGAGGTCAACCCGGCCGTACCGCCCCATGTGGGTGATGAGCCGTGGCGAGGACGGCTGCTCTTCGCTCATATCGAACTCGTCCAGATCGGGGAACAGTTGGCGAGACTCGCGCGTTGGCGAGATCCGATCGATGACCAGCCAGTGCGCGCGGTTGGTCGACTCGTCTCCCCCGTTTTCCCACGTCAGGAAGGTCGGCAGCGGGTCCCGCGGATACGCGCGCACGAACGCTTCGAAGTCCTCTTTGAGCTCCGGCCACCATGACAGGTTGTGGCCGGAGGTGGGCTGCGGCCGGTAATCGACAATCACCCCACCGTTTGTCAGGTGTTCGATGTACGGATCGATCAGGCGTCTCGGATACAGCGCGTCGGCGCCGCCGTTGACGATGAAGAAGGGCTTGTTGCGGAAGTTGTTCGGGTACAGGTCGCCCTCGGCGCCAACCGACGGGTTCGCCAGCACCATCACGTAGCCGTTGAGGGGGAGGAAACTCGCAAAGAGCGTGGTGTCGCGCATGGCGACGTAGAACGCCGCGGTCGCGCCGTCCGACACCCCGGCGAGCACCACGCGGTTCTCGTCGATGTTGTAGGTGCGTTTGACGCTGTCGAGGATCGCGCGCAGGTTCTCGAGCTGCGCGTCGGTCCACCACGGCGCGTCCTTCCACGAGCACGGGAGCAAGTAGATCTGCTCGACCTCATCGGGACCCGCCATCTCGCCAATCGATCCGTCGCCGCGTGGCTGACTCGTCTCCTGCCCCATGACACCGCCGTGGAGCTGAACGCGCAGTTGATACGTGCGGCTGGGGTCGTAGGTGGCGGGCACGTTGAGGTCGTAATAGAACACCTGGCTACCGCTCCGGCGGCTGAGACGCACGATCCCGCGGGGCACGTCGGGCCTGTACGGTCGCCCGCGCTTGAGCCGCGCGAGCGCCTCGTCGAATGTGACGCCGGAGCGGACGATGTCGGCCGCCGCCCGTCCGGCCTCCTGAGGGTTCCTGGCCTCCCAGAACCTCTTGAACGCCGCATCCACGCTCTGGGCCGAGACGTCCACTCCCGACAATACGGCCAGCATGGCCAGGAGCCAGAAGCCCCCTATAATGCCGGCATGCGTTTGGCAGGTCGTCCGCCTCATCGTGTTCTCTCCGCCCCGGCAGTCACGTCGCTTGGCGTCGCCATCGCCCTGCTGCTGTGGGGAGCCTCGTCATCGGTCCACGTTCAGACGCCCACGGGGTTTGCCAGCCGCGTGGCGCAGCTCTCCGAGCGCGGCGGCTATTTCGACACCGACAATCTTATCTCGAATGAAAAGTCCTACCTGCACGTCATCCCCGCCCTGCGGGACGGCGGCGTGACAGGCGGCGCGTACATCGGCGTCGGGCCGGACCAGAATTTCTCCTACATCGCGCAAGTGCGCCCCGCCATTGCCTTCATCGTCGACATCCGCCGCGACAATCTGCTGCTGCACCTGCTCTTCAAGGCGCTCTTCTCGATCTCGCAGACGCGCGCGGAGTACCTGGGCCTGCTGTTCGGACGGCCCGCACCGGCCAACGTGGAGGAATGGCGGCGGGCCGATCTCGATCGGCTGATTGCCTACATCGAAGGCGCCACGCCCGCCGCGGCAGCCACCACGGCGCTGCGCCGGCGCGTCGACGCCACCATCCGGACCTTCGGCGTACCGCTGTCGGCCGAGGATTTCGAGATCATCGACCGGTTCCACCGGACGTTCATCGACGCCGGGATGCCCCTCAAGTTCGAGACCACCGGGCGGGCGCCGCAGCGCTACTATCCGACGTATCGCGAGCTGCTCGTCGAAACCGACCGGCAAGGTCGCCGCTGGAACTTTCTGGCCTCGGAGGACGACTTCCAGTTCGTCCGCTCGCTCGAACGCCGCGATCTCATTATTCCCGTCGTCGGCGACCTGGGCGGGCCATCGGCGCTCGCGGCCATTGCCAAGGTCATGACCGACCGCGGCGACCGGCTCTCGGCCTTCTATGCGTCGAACGTGGAGTTCTACCTCTTCGGTGACAGCAAGTGGGAGCGCTTCATCGACAACCTGGACCGTCTGCCACGCACGGGAAAGAGCGTGGTCATCCGCTCCGTCTTCGGCGGCTACGTGCTGCCGCAGTCGGCGCCTGGCTACTCCAGCACGTCGCTGACCCAATCGGTGGACGAGCTGTTGGACAAGTTCGCGAGGGGCCAGTACCAAAGCTACAACGACCTGATGCTGCTCAGCCGGTAAGCCGCCCAACGCGCCATGCCTGCCGCCTCGTCGTTCGACATCACCTCGACCATCGATTTCCAGGAAGTTGACAACGCGCTCAACCAGGCGCGCAAGGAGGTCGGCCAGCGCTACGACTTCAAGGGCGTGACGGCCGACATCACCCTGAACGCGACCGAGAAGACGCTGACGCTCACCGCCGACGATGAGTTCAAGATGAACGCGCTGTGGGAAATCGTGCAGACGCGGCTGGTGCGGCGCAGCGTGCCGATCAAGAACTTCAAGGCCGGCGAGAGCGAGCCGGCGGCCGGCGCAAAGGTCCGCCGCGTCATCCCGATCCAGCAGGGCATCCCGATTGAGGCGGCGCGGGAGATCGTCAAGTTTCTCAAGGACCAGAAGCTCAAGAAAGTGCAGGCGGCGATCCAGGCCGATCAGGTCCGCGTCAGCTCGCCCTCCAGAGACGAGCTACAGCTGGCCATGCATGCGCTGCGGGAGCACGACTTCGGCGTGGCCCTCCAGTTTGGGAACTATCGTTGAAGGTCCGGCTGAAGCCGGACACTACAGGCGATCACTTCGGCACGCGCTCGGTGATCTTGCCGGCCGCGTCCAGGAAACTCAAGCTCGCGCTCCCGTCCGTCGCGACCCCCAGCACGACGCGCGCAGACTGCTGGTCGGCGAGATTGATGACGGTCGCGCCAGCCACGACGCCGAGCGACGCGCGGCTGCGGCCCGCTTCGTCGCGCAACGTCACGACGGGCTCGCCTCGCTCGCTGATGTTCAGGCTGAGCTGAGGTTGGCCGGTCGGACCGAACATCCCCAGCCTCGGCGCACCGGCGCGATTGATGCCGACCTCGGCCCGAATCCGTTCCCGATTCCCGAACGCGAGCGTCGGCCCTCCAGCCGGCGTGCTGAGAATCGCGCGGTCGCCGGCCTCGCCATTGATGACAATCGCCGGCTGGTCGTTTTCGATCGTGACCACGACCCGTGCGACCTGCGTCCGGTCGTAGATCTGCAAGGCCGGCGTGCCGTCGCGCCCGACCGTCAGCGCCGAACGAGGCTGGCCCGTCTCGTCGAATAAGGTCAGCGACGCCGCGCCGCGTTCGTCTTCCGCGCTGAGGATCCCTCGAATCCGGCCGGCCCGGTTGACGAGGTTCACCTGCTCGGCCGTGACGATTGTCTGACGGCCCTGCGCGCGTACGCGATCCGGGAAGATGGCGCTCGACAGGCCGCCGCCGACCAATGCCGCGACGAGCATCCCGCCGATGAACTTCATGCTCTCTTGCGTCATGTGCGAAGTCTCCTGATCTGGTCCAAGCATACGATGGTCCGGCTGAAGCCGGACACTACTTCCTATAAGATCACCTTTCGGCCGACCGCTGCCGACTCCCGACTGACCCATGTCTGACCACATCGTCGAACTCTTCGTCATCACGCTCGGGGCGGCGATCGTCAACGGTGCCCTCGGCTACGGGTTCTCGTCAATCACCGTTCCCCTCGCGCTGCTGTTTCTCACCAACCGCGTCCTCAACCCGGCGCTGGTGCTCATCGAGGTTGCGCTCAACGGCTGGGTGCTGTGGGTGAACCGCGCCGCGATCCCGTCCATCTGGCGGCGGGCCCTCCCGATCGTCATCGGCCTCGCGCCGGGCGTGATGATCGGCACGGTCATCATCTCGCGGGTCAGTCCTTCGTGGCTGAAGCTCGCCACCTATCTGATCCTGCTCCCACTGATTCTGTTGCAGGCAGCCGGCTACCGGCGTCCTATTCGCTCGGAGCGAAAGGTGAACCTGTGGTTCGGCGGCAGCGTGGGCGTTCTTTACGCGGTCACGACGATTTCCGGTCCGCCGCTCGCGGTGATGCTGAACAATCAGGGATTCGCGAAGCAGGAATTCCGCGCGGCGCTCGGGTTTGTCCGCCTGGCCGAATCGAGCCTGACAGCCATTGCGTATCTGTCCGTGGGACTCTTCACCGTGGACAGCATCGGCTTGGTTCCTCAGATCCTGCCTGGCGTGGCCATCGGCGTGCCGATCGGCGCGTTCCTCATCCGTCACGCGCGGCCCGAAACGTTCCGCCGCGTCTGCATGAGCTTTGACGCGTGGATTGTGGCGTTCGGGATCTCGACCGTGCTCAGGGACCTCGGGGTCGTGGAGAGCCGCGCCGCCTACCTGGTCCTCGTCGGGGTGCTGGTCTTCGATGCCTGGCTGCTCTATCGCTTTTTCTCCGGCCGCCAGGCCGATTCCCCGTATCGCTAGGGCCGCACGACGGGCGTGAGCTGTGTTAAGGTCCTGATACCGTGCCGATTTACGATTTCAAGTGCCGAGGCTGCGGGCACCAGTTCGAGGGACTGGTGCTGCCGGCGCGCACCCCACCGGCCTGTCCGGCGTGCCAGGGGCAGGATCTCGAGCGCCTCGTGTCGTCCTTCGCCGTGAACTCAGCGGAGCTGTCGCAGGCGGCGATCAAGAAAGCGAAGAAAGCGTACGCAGGATCGCCGCGACAGCGCGACAAACAGGTTCACGAACGCGAGGTGTTCGTCGAACACGTCAAAGAACGAGAGGAAGACGCACAGCGGTAGTCACCAGCCTACGCTCGTCCAAGCACCGCGCGAGCTGCGGCGAGGCTCGCCGCAGCGCCGACGGCGCGGAGGCGGCCGGTCGGCAGTCACGCTATAATCCACACACACCAGGTCAGAGCGAGAGAGGACTCTATGAGATCAACACTGAGAGCTGTCGGGCTCGTTACCGTCGTGTCATTGCTGGCGTGGTCGCTCCAGGCTTTGCTTGTGGCCGCCGACGGCGTCCTCGTCTCGGAAAAGACGACGACTGCCGGCCGGACCGAGACGCATCAGATTCAGATCGAACGAAACCGGATGCGCGCAGAGGTCACGGGCCCGACGGGTGAAGTACAGGCGGTCATTTTCGACGGCGCCAAGCAGACGATGTGGATCCTGAACCTCGACAAGAAGACGTACAGCGAGATCACCAAGGCCGACATGGATCAGGTGGCCGGACAGATGTCGGCCGCCATGGCGCAGATGCAGGAGATGATGCGGGGCATGCCGCCCGAGCAGCGCGCCCAGATGGAAGCGATGATGCGCGGCCGCGGCATGCCGGGGATGGGCGCCGCACCGCCCCAGACCGAGTACCGAAAGGCCGGCACCGACCGGGTCGGCAGGTGGACGTGCGAGAAGTACGACGGCTATCAGAACAACCAGAAAACCTCCGAGGTCTGCACCATCGATCCGAAGGAATTGGGCTTCGTGGCGGCCGACTTCGAAGTATCAAGACAGATGGCGGACTTCTTCAGCAAGCTCGTGCCGCAGGGGGCCGATAATTTCTTCAAGGTGGGCGGCGCCGAGCCCCAGGGGTTCAGCGGCGTCCCGGTGCGGCGTCTGACCTCGATCGGCGGACGGCAGATCATCAGTGAGGTCACCGACGCGGTCCGCCAGACGTTCCCCGACTCGACGTTTGCGGTGCCCGCGGGCTTTCAAAAGGAAGCATCGCCCTTCGGTGGGCGCGGCCGCTAGGATTTCGAGCGAGGACAGACACGATGGCACAACGGTCGCGCCCCACGATCACCAAGCGACAGCGGGAACAGGCGCGCGTCGCGAAGCAGAAGGACAAGGCCGCACGGCGCGCCGAGAAGGCGCGCCGGCCCGAGGATCGTTCCGCGCCTGGCGGCGTCGATCCGGATATCGCCGACATCAAACCGGGCCCGCAGCCGATGGCCGACTGGCAGATCGAGGGCGACGAGTAACGCTCGCCGCTTGGCTCCGCATCCGCTATCCGCGACGCCTCTCGCGCTGAAGCTCCCGCAGCATCCCCGTCGTGCTGATCAGATGATTGTTGAAGATCCGGCGCGCGGCATCGAGCAGATCGCCAATCTGCCGATCTCGGAGCGCATACCGGACCATCGGCCCCTCCTTGCGCGCGGTGACGATGCCGCGGTGGCGAAGGATCGCAAGCTGTTGCGAGACCAGCGGCTGCTCCAGGCCAAGGGACTCCTGCAGCTCCTGTACGGTCCGATCGCTCTTGACGAGCAGCTCGAGGAGCTGGATGCGAACGGGATGAGCCAGTGCTCGGAAGAACTCGGCCTTGAAGATCTGAAGCTCTGAGGTCGCCATACCGATCGCCCTCTCCTCCTATAGATCGTTGCCGGAGTACGACTGATTGAACGACTTGTTGCACAGCGGAAAATCCGGGACGATGTTGTCCAGGACCGCGTACGACAGCGCGTGCCAGTTGAGGAACGAGGGATCGACGATCTTCACGCGCCCGAGGCGCTGATCCTTCCTCATCCAGATCCAGTGAGACACGGCGCCGCGCCAGCCTTCCACGACTGAAAAGGCCGCGGCGTCGCCTGGTGCATCGGGCACCACGGACCGCAACTGTCCCTCCGGCAGTTGCGCCGCTGCCTGACGGACCAAGCCGGCCGACTCGCGGACTTCTTCGACGCGGGCGAGCGTCCGCGCCTCGACATCGCCCGCTTCGAAAACGGGCACGCGGAATGAGAGTCGATCGTAGGCGGCAAACGGATGGTCGCGGCGGGCGTCGATATCGATGCCGCTGCCGCGGGCGACAAATCCCAGGACGCAATGGTCAGATGCGATCTCGCGCGCCAGCCGGCCTGTCCCTCGCAGTCGGTCAACGACAAGGGTGTTCGCGAGGGTCAACTCGACCACTTCGTCAAAGTCTTTGACCACCGCGTCCACGCGACGCGAGATGTCGGCGGCATTGCCGAGATCGACCTGGACGCCTCCCACGCACAGGCTGCCGCGCAACAGCCGGCTTCCGGCGATCTCCTGATTAAGCCGGAAGAGCTGTTCGCGCAGCCGCAGACAATGCGCATGCGCCACGGCAAACCCGGTGTCGTTGGCGATCGCGCCGAAGTCATTTATGTGGTTGTAGATCCGTTCGAGCTCCAGCAGGACGACGCGGATGAACTTCGCGCGATCGGGAACCGGCGTGACGGTGGCGCGCTCGACCGCCTGGCAGAATGCCAGCGCGTGCGCCACGCTGCTGTCGCCCGAGATCCGCTCGGCCAGCTCCACGCGGTCCTTCGGCTCGTGCCCCTCAAAGAGCTTCTCGGTGCCCTTGTGCGTGAAGTACAGACGCGACTTGAGATCGATGATCGTCTCACCAAGGACGCTGAACCGGAAGTGGCCGGGCTCGATGACGCCAGCGTGCACAGGCCCGACCGGAATCTCATAGACGCCCTCGCCCCTGACCTCGCCGAATGGAAATGGCCGACCGTCATCATTGAAGTCCGGCACGCGAGCGTCCTGTCGCAGCGGAAAGTAGTCGGCCGGCCAGAACCCGTGCCGGACGAGCGGGCGCGGATCCGGATGGCCGGCGGCGACGATGCCGAGCAGGTCGAACATCTCGCGCTCGAACCGCGAGGCCGGGTACGAGAAGAGGGCCAGCGACTCGACCGTCGGCGACTCTTGGGCGAGCCGGACCGTCGCGTGCACGAACCAGTTCGCCGCCTGATGGACGAACAGATAGTGCACACGGAAACACGCCTCGAATTCACGGCAGTCTTGAGCGGCCATCAACCAGAGCTCGAGCCCCCGCTCGGCGCGGAGGTACAACGCGAAGGCCGCCAGCGCGTCCGCGGCAATCTCGCAGTGGACCTCGTTGTCGCGGACCTGCCGCACGTCGATCGCCCGATTCGGAAACTGCTGTGCGATTACGGCGACGACTGAATCCAGATTCATAACGCAGTTCACCTGTTGTCTCCGCCTTCAGGCGGAACCTGCCGGTCCGGCTAAAGCCGGACACTACGTACGAGGCGTGAGGGCTGTTCTAGCGTCCCTCCGCGACCGCGACGAGCAGGGCGTGAAGCGGCGCCGGGACACCCAGGCCGAGCGCCACCAGCAGTCCGATGCAGACGAGCGCCGGCCAGACCTCCGATGCCCTGGCCTCGCCCACCGTCACCTCGTCTGGCACCGGCCCGAAGAGCATGTGATTGAGCGCGCGCAGCATGCCGACAAAGGCGACCACGAGCAACGCGAGCACGCCAATGGTCAGCAGGGTTCGGCCGGTCGCGAAGCCGGCGGCCACCAGTCGAATCTCCGACACGAAGAGGCCAAAGGGCGGCGCCCCGATGAGCGCAAACAGGCCAGCCGCAAACAGCACCGCCGTGGCCGGCATGGCGGTCAGCAGACCCGAGACGCGTCGCAGGTCGGTCGTGCCGTAGCGCTGCAGGATGCGGCCCGCCAGCAGGAACAGCATGGACTTGCCGATTGCGTGGTTGGCGACATGCAGCATGGCGGCAAACGTGCCGGCCGGGCCAAGGCCGAGTCCCAGCCAGATGAGGCCGGAATGCTCGACGCTCGAGTAGGCGAGCATCCGCTTGTAGCTGCGCTGGACGACGAGGCTAAAGGCCGCGACCAGAAGAGACAGGAAGCCGAAGGTGAGCAGCAGGCGGTTCGAATACAGGGCACCGCCAAGCGCGACATCCACGACCGCCTTCCACCGCATTACCGCGTAGGTCGAAACGGCCAGCAGGACCCCTGACATCAATGCGGAGATCGACGCCGGCGCCTCGGAATGGGCGTCGGGCAGCCACGTGTGCATGGGCGCGATGCCGGCCTTGGTTCCGTAGCCGACCAGAATGAACACGAACGCCAGACGAAGCACCTGCGGGTGCATCGACGGCGCCGCCGCGACGACCGCATCCCAATGGAGGGCCGAGGGCACAGGCCCGAGCTGCTGGCGGACGTCGACGTAGCTCAGCACCGTGCCCGCGAAGGCCAGGGCGATCCCCACGGCGCCGATCAAGAGGTACTTCCACGAAGCCTCGACCGACGCTTTCGTCCGAGGGATCGCCACCAGCAGTGCCGAAGCCATCGTTGTCGACTCGATCGCGACCCACATGATCGCCAGGTTGTTGACCGTGACGGCGACGAGCATTCCCGCCACGAATACGTTGACGAGAATGCCGAGCATCCGCAGCTGTGCGTCGGTGTACTCCTCGCGCGAGCCGATGAGCGGGCTCATCCATGCGGCGAGGGCCGAGACGAAGGCGACGCAGACCGTCAGCAGCACGGCCAACGGATCGAACCGGAACCCGCCGGAGGCGGCCGTGAACGTTCCTTCGCGAAGCACCCGCGCCCAGGCGAAGAGCGCCGCGCCGAGCGACGCGGTGGACAGCACGGCCGTCACCACGCCGAGGGCGCGGCGATACGGGCGCGCCAGCACAGCGACGGCTGCCGCCGCAAGCGGTGAACCGATCAGGAGAATCACGAGGATCATTGGCGCCGTGTCATCGATTCAGTGTTTTAGCCGGCTCAACTGCTCGACATCGGTCGTGTCGAACGCGTCGTGAATGTGAAAGACGAGAATCTGCATGACCAGAAATCCCAAGAGCGCATCGAGAAAGAGGCCGAGCTCGACGGTCAACGGAACGCCATAACTGGCGACGGCCGACAGCAGGGCGATACCGTTCTCCAGCATCAGGAACCCAATCACCTGCCCGATCGCTGTCTTTCGGCTGGCGACCGTGAACATGCTGACGAGAATCACCGCGATGGCGAGCGGCATCGCCCCACGTGTGGGCGAGGACGCCACGAGCACCGCCGGTCGAGTGGCCGCGTACGCGATGACGACGAGCGTCGCGGCAATCAGCAGTGAAGTCGGGATGTTCACCAAAGGCTTCAGCTCGGTGATCTCACCAACGCGTGCCTGCAGCTTCCGGAGCAACCGAACGAACAACATGCCCCGAATGGCAACGATAAGCGCAGCGACGATGTACAGTTCCCTGATGTGGGCCATGTACCCGACAAGCGCCGTCACGAAGGCAAGCGCGAACGACTGCCATTGAAACGCCACGATGTAGGCAGGCACATGGCGTCGCCACAATGGAATGATGGCGGCGAGGAGCACGGCACTCGCGCCAAGGATGCAGAGCTGCGGAAAGGCTGCCTCCACCACCTACCTCCCAAGAAATGCCGATACAACGGCGACGACCGACAGCACAAACGACGCCGAGAGGAGTTCCGGCACGCGGAAGAGCCGCAGCTTGGCGACACGCGTCTCGAAGACGGCGAGCGCAACGGCGATCACCGCGACCTTCAGCAGCACAGCGGCAATGCCGACGACAATCGCCGTCGGATTGGCGCTGAGGGCCACGCCCCACGGCACGAACAGATTGGCGAGCAGCACACAGAAGACGAACAGCTTCAAGGCGGACGCCCACTCCACAAGCGCGAGATAGGGCCCCGAGTACTCGAGCACCATCGCCTCGTGAATCATCGTTAACTCGAGGTGCGTGGACGGGTTGTCGACAGGGAGACGTCCGGACTCGGCCAGCGTCACGATGAAGAGCGCGGCAAAGGCCAGGACGTGACCCGGACCGAGCGCGCTCGTCGGCATCTCCAGCGTCCGCCGGACGATCTGGCCAAGGTCGGTCGATCCCGCCGGCAGCGCCAGCGCAAAGATCGCAATCGCCATGGTCGGCTCGGTGAGAGCCGCGACCGTCATCTCCCGGCTCGATCCCATGCCGCCAAACGCTGAGCCCGGATCGAGGCCCGCGAGCGCCAGCCAGAACGTGCCGAGAATGAGCAGATAGACAACGGCAATCAGGTCGCCGAAGACCTGCACGCCGGTCGGGGCCAGCACGGTCGGAATCAGGCAGGACACGACCAATGTCGTGCCGAACAGGATGTACGGCGTGACACGAAACACCCAGGACGCGTGCTGCGAGACGACCCGTTCCTTCCGCAGTAACTTCGCCAACTCCCGATAAGGCTGCCACGGCGCGGCTCCCCGGCGGCTCTGCAGCCGCGCTTTCACCCATCGAATCAGGCCGACGAGCGCCGGCGCGACGAGCAGGGCAACGAGCCCGTGTAAAAAGGCGGTCACAACCATGCGCTTGCGATCAGCAGCCCAATCAGCGCAGACAACAGATACAGCAGGTACACGTGAAGCGACCCCATCTGAAGCCGGCGCATGCTCCGGCCCGCGCGCTCCACTGCCCGCGACAGGCGGCGGTAAAACACGCGCTCGATCCACGGATTGACGTCGCTCCGATATTCGATCCCTTGAATGAAGTAGGGAGACTCCGGATGCGTCTCGACAACCAGGTCCTCCGTCGGGCGGTACAGCTCGCGGAACACACGGCGCAGCGGTTCGGCAAAAGCCGCCGCTGTGTATTCCATGCGTGAGGTGTGCACCAGCCGGCCGCACCCCCACGTGTCGCCGATGCGAATGCGACCACCGACGATGGCGCGAACAACGAGCGCCGCAAGGACGATAGTCGCCACGAGCAACGCGCCGATCGCGAGCGGCGCGACCCGGCCGACGCCGCTCGGTGACACCAGCTCGACAGCGCCGCCGGCCGACACCACGCTGGCGGCGCCGGGCTCGACGAGCGCCCGCGCCAGAAGCGACGTGACGGCACCTGGCATGAGACCGAGCGCCACACAACAGAGAGCCAGCAACGTCATGGCCGCCCGCATCGAGAGCGGCGACTCGTGGGCCTCGGCCGCTTCGCCCGAACGCGGCAGCGCGAGAAACGAGATGCCGAAGGCTTTGACGAAGCAGGCGGCGGCCAGCCCGCCCGAGAGCGCCAGCGCGGCAATCGCCACGGGGAGCGTCACGCCGATGACGGGGCGCGCCACGAGGCCGGCCCCGAAAAGCGTATGGAACAGCAGCCACTCGGAGGCGAAGCCATTGAGCGGTGGCAGGGCCGAGATGGCACACGCGCCGATCAGGAAGAGCGCCGCCGTCCACGGCATCCGATGAATCAGTCCGCCGAGCAGCTCCATGTTTCTCGTGCCGGTCGCGTGGACGATCGATCCGGCGCCCATGAACAACAGGCCCTTGAACGCCGCATGGTTGAGCGCGTGGTAGATCGCGGCAACAAGAGCCGCCGTCGCCAAGGCATCGAGGCCCTCGGATCTGAACAGCAAGCTCGCGCCGAGTCCCATGAACACGATGCCGATGTTCTCGACCGACGAATACGCGAGAAGCCGCTTCAGATCCTGCTGGACCAGCGCCAGCAACAGACCGACGACGGCGGAGGCGGCGCCCAGCGCCAGCACCAGTCCGCCCCACCAGGACGGCCCCCCGCCCAGCAGGTCGAACGAGACGCGCACCAGGCCGTACGCGCCCATCTTGATGACCGCGGCCGACATCAGCGCCGATCCGTGGCTGGGTGCGACCGGGTGCGCGAGCGGCAGCCAGATGTGGAGCGGAATGATCCCGGCCTTGGCCGCAAAGCCGCCAAGCGCCAGGAGAAAGATCAAATTCTTGAGGGCCGTTGGATGTGACACCTTACTGAGCACGTCAAATCCGACGGTCAGCTCGCCCGCTGACATCAGCAGAAACGCGGCGGCGACCGCCGCGAACCCCGCGTGCGCAATCGCCATATACCAGTTCGCGGCGCTGACCGTCTCGGCTGACCCATCGGTGACCACCATCAGGTACGCGGCAATCGACATCAACTCCCAGGCGAAGAGAAACGTGAACGCATTGGCCGCGACGACGGTCAGGATCATCGACGAGAGGAAGAGCACCTGTGCGATGCCCATGGTCGCGAGCTGGCTGCGACGGTAATCGCCGGAATACCCGATCGCATAGACACCGCTCGCGGTGCCTACGAGGCCGATGAGCACCAGAAAGACGGCCGACAATCCGTCGAGCCGGAACGCGAATGATCCCGCCGGCAAGAGCGCCACGGCCGCCAGGGCGTCAGACGCCGGCCGTAGCGCGCCTGCGCCGACGACGAGCGCGGCCGCGGATCCAGCCGCTGCCGCACCGTTGCCGATCCCGATCTGAGCGCGGCGAGCGGGCCACACGCTGGCCGCCGCGGCAAGCGCGTAAAGCGGAACGACGACGACAAACAGCGCGGAGAGCGGAGTCACGAGGGCGGGTATCCCGCCGCCGTGAGGATGCCGAGCAGGATATCGGCGGGCTGGGGAGGACAACCCTTGACGATGACGTTGACGGGGATGACCGAATCGACCGAGCCCACAACCGCGTAGCTACCTCGAAAGACGCCGCAGTCCTTCGTGCAGTCGCCGACGGCGACGACAATGCGGGGTTCGGGCATCGCCTCGTAGGTCTTTCTGAGCGGCACCTCCATGTTGCGGGTGACCGGGCCGGTGACGAGCAGGACGTCGGCGTGCCGCGGCGAGGCCACGATGTGCATGCCGAAGCGCTCCATGTCATAGACGGGGCCGGCTAGGCCGGCGATCTCGAGCTCGCAGCCGTTGCACGAGCCGGCGTCCACTTCGCGGATCGCCAGCGCGCGGCCGAGCATGGTGCGGATGCGAGGCTCGGTCTCACGGAGGATCTCGATCGCCGATGGAGTACCACGGAGGGGTTCAGTGACGATGCCGGTGCGGAGGATCTTGGAGAAGAGCGGCACGGACGAAGCCTCGAATATCTATATGCATATATCACTATATTGTCAACCTGGCCGTGCCGGCTGGCCGTGCCGGCTCCCCGCCCTCAGTAGGTGACGCGCACTCGGTACCGCAGGACCGACGCCGCGTCCGCCGCGACCGGAACAATGAACTGCGCGGCCCACGCGTCGGTCTTGATCCCTTCGTGCGTCGACCGCAGGATTCTCCAGGTGCCGCCGATCGGTTCGTTCACCTCGACGATGACCGCCGTCGTCTTGTGATTGCCGAGCGTGATCTCGTACTCGACCTCGAACACGTTGACGGCAATCCGCTCGAAATCAATCTGCTTGCGCTCGGCGACCACATCGAAGGCGTTGCCGATCTTCAGGTTGAGCGTCTCGTCCTTCGGCGTGTGGCCGATCCGGTCCTCCCCCACGAACTGTACGCCGCCTGAGGAATCTGACTGGTACACGCGGACCACACCGGCAGGCATCGGCATCCCCAATCCAGCCCGCTCTTCGTTCTTGAACTGGTAGTACACCTGAACCACGTCCTTGAGCGGCGCGCCCGGATGTTGTGCGTTGCGGTAATAGAACGTCTGCCCATCGACCAGATAGCGCTTTCTTACGGGGACACCGGTGCCGCCGAGCATGCTGACCTGCTTGGTCTCGTTGTTGTTGATCGTCGTCTTTCGGCCGAGCGTGTAGAGATGGTAGTCGGAGAACGCCTCCTGAGACATCGGGGCCGAGGCCGGCGCGGCCCGTTCTGCGCGCAGCTCGTCGGCCAGACGACCGATCGCCCGGCGAACGCGGTTGAGATCGCCCGCCACGAGCTGCAGCTTGGCGTTTCGAAACGACGTGCCGCTTCCGTTCGTCAGCGTCACCCAGCCGTCGATGTCGCCGGCCTTGTCGTCGCGTGCAACCGTGAGGACGTAGTCGGCGCTCCATGCGAGCTTGCCGGCCAGATACGACGTTTCGACCCGGTGACGCGCCGCGCCCCCATTGTCGAGCGACCAGATGAGGGTTGGCCGCGCGTACAGGTTGTCAGGCAGCTCCGGGAAGCGAATGTGGTCGGCGTGCAGGCCGGTGACGATTTCGTTGCCAATCTGCCAGACCGGCGCGTTGTTGAAGCTGAGCAGACGCGCCTTGACCTCTTCCTCCCGGGTCGCGCCGCCCTCCTGCCGCAGCCGCACCAGCGTGACGTCACGCCCGACGTACTTTCGAAGGAGTTTGTCGGGCTCGAGCAGGTCGTATTCGTAGTTCTGCTCGAGGACGCTCACGCGCGAGGGCTCGGTCAGCGACCGGAAGTGCACGGTTGCGGGATTGACGGTCGCGGCGATATCCATGAAGCGAAGGTCGAACGTCCCTCGGGGAAGTTGCAGGTTGCGAACGTCGCGGACGAGCGCGATGTCCGAGTTGTAGACCGTCAGCGCAAGCTCGACTTGATCGTCGAGCGTCGACGTGTCTTGCGCCTGGGCGGCGGCGCCAGCCGTCGCAGTCGTCGTCTTTGTCGTCGTAGGGTCCGGCTTCAGCCGGACCGTGTCTCGAGGCAGGATGGCGCCGAGGGCAAACACCGACGCCGTAAGCCAACCGCGTGCAGTCATGTGAAGGCTCCTTTCAAAGGCGCAACCGGCCCGCCGGCATGGCGGTTTCGCGGTTACTTTCCTTAGAACGAAGCCGCTGGGATTTCTTGCAGGTGCGGGGTCCGGCTGAAGCCGGACACTACATCTCCGTACGTACATCTCCGTACGTAGTGTCCGGCTTATAGCCGGACCTTACTGAGTCCACGTCGATCCGCCGTCGGACGTGCTGAACGTTCGGCCGTCGGCCGTGGTGATCGTGGCGGTTCGGGCGTCGGTCGCGCGGATGGCCGTCAGATCCGCGTTGACGGGAAACGGCACGCGGTTGAAGCGCCGGCCATCGACCGCGAGCAGCACGGTGCCCGCTCGGCCGATCACCCAGCACACAGAAGGAGACGGAGATGCACCGGCCACCAGATCCGTGACCACACCGGTCGAGAGCGGCTCCCAACTGTTTCCGCTGTCTGCGGAATATTCGACCAGTCCCCTCGGACCGACGCGCCAGCGAATCGAGGGTGTCGGAGAAGCGATTTCCTGGACGCGGGCGCCGTCCTGCCGGGCGAGCGCAAAGGCTTCGACCCGAGCGCCGGCCACGGGCTCGGACGCTGGGACAGCGACGGTCGGAGCCGCAGCAGGAGGCGCCACGTTCGCGCGTTCAGCCACCCTGCCAAGGGCGTCGGCTGCTGCGCGTGGACCGTCGTTTTCCTTGCGGGCATCGCGTTGCTCAGGCGGCGCCGCATCCGCCCGGGCGCTCGCTGCTCCGACCTCTGGCGATGCCTGAGGCGCAGCCGCCTTCGTCTCGGCTGCCGACTGCTGTCCGTCAGCGGCTGACTGCGGACTGCCGACTGCCGACTGCCGACTACGATCGGGAACAGCCACCCAGAGCGCGACCGCCGTGGCGCCCGCGGCCAACGGCACCAACCAGCGGAGCGCCAGCCCCCACTGCCACCGACGCTCCGACGCCGAGTCAGACGCCGGCATCTTCGCCAGAACTGCGGCGATTCCCTGACAGCGAGCGCAATCGGCCAGGTGGACCTCGGCCATCGCAAGACCATTCTTGCTGAGCCGTCCCTCCGCCCATGCCGCCAACGTCTCGGCATTGAGACACGAGGAGCTGGGCGCCACCGCGCCGCCGCTCGCCTGAAATGACTGCCGCAGCAGGTTGTCGATCGACCGGTCGCGATCGTCTGTGGTGTTCACGGCGCCCTTCTCTTCTTCAATTCACTAGAACGGCCAGACCCGGATTCCTTGCGTTGGGCACCACCTTCGAGCATTTTGCCAAGATCGATCGACCCCGAGTCCTCCATGACGCACTCGAAGCACAGCGCCATCTCGGCATCGCTCATCTTCGCGTCGGCCCGGAGCTGACGCTCGATCTCGTCCCGAATGGTCCGCCGCGTGCGCGCCAGATGACGCGAGACGGTCGCCTCGTGCTCCTTGAGCAGCCGGCCGATCTGGGCGAGCGTCAGCTCCTGCGCATAGTAGCAGCCGAGCCG
>MELA01000074.1:22582-25910 GCA_001767495.1 Acidobacteria bacterium RIFCSPLOWO2_12_FULL_65_11
GAGCCCGAGCGCCTGCTTCATGCGCGCGATATAACGGTGTCGATCGGAATGGGGAGTCGCCGGCGACGATGCGATGGCCGCTGACGAGTCTTCGTCAGGGAGCGGCTCGACGCGACGCCGATCTCGCAACCGATCGACGTGCCGCTGCGCCAGCACGGCGCGCAGCCATGTGGCGAGGCTGCTCCGCCCGTGGAAGTAGCGAAAGAGCGATGCCCGCTTGCCGCTCCGCTCCTGCAGGCCGTACAGATCCGCGTACAGCGAGTCGGCGAGCTCACGGGCTTCGCCTGATGGATCGATCAGATCGGCCGCGCGATAAAGGACCGGCCGGAGCTCGCGCACGAAATGGTCCCAGGCCGCCTCGACGCCAGCGGCACACGCGCACGCGATTCCCAGATCTTCAAGGTGCAGGCCCTCGAGGTACCGCTCGACCTCACGCGAGCCCGGCGCCTTCCCCTCGAACGCCCGGCCGACACTCGCCTCGAGTGCTTCGGCCAACGCGTGCGGCTGCAGGCTCCAACGCTCGGCCCTGGCCCGGTCATACAGCCGCTTGACGAGTGCATCGTCGACCTGCAGCGACGGCATGCCTCGCGGCTACTTCGTTTCGTCCCAGACCACCTGCGCGTCCGCCCGCACGCGGGCAGCCTGAGGCACGTTGTAGCCGGCGTACTTGGCCGGCGTCTTCCAGCCATTGACCACGTCATCCACGGTCCCGCCAAGTCTCTTTGCGTCCTGGACCACCCTGACGAAGTCGCCGACAAACTCCGCGTACAGCCGCAGGTCGGCCGGCGTGGTCGTCGTTGGACTGTGACCGTTGATGATGGTGTCGATGTTGGCGACCTGTGCAGCCTTGGACAACGTCCCGGCATACGCGAGGCCGCTGCCGCCGTTGTTCGCGTCCATGATCGGCAAGTCCTTGGCGGGGAACGTGTCGCCGACGTGCATCACGCGGAGCGCGGGAAACACGACGTACGCGTCGCCGCCGGTGTGGGCGGCGCCGAAGTAATAGAGATCGACCTGGTCGGCGCCACGGCCGAGCGTCATCTTGTTCTTGAACGTCCGCTTCGGCATGCCTCTGCCGGCGTTCTCCTTGAAGATGTTCGGCTGCGGGCCGGTCTGCAGACCGTAGACCGGGTTGGCCTGATCCATGTACGCCTTGGTGTTCTCGTGCGTGATGATGTCGACCGTGGCCGGGAACTCCACGTTGCCGCTCACGTGATCGAAGTGGGTGTGGGTATTGATGATGGTCGACACCGGCTTATCGGTGAGCGTCCGAATCTTCTCGAGCAGCGGCCGTCCCCAGCCGGGAAGCTTCGTATCGACCACAACGACGCCGGTGGCCGTGATGAACGCGGCCGTGTTGCCGCCGCCGCCCCTGAGGACGTAGAGGTTGTCCTTCAGCTTGTCGGCCTCGACGACCATCGGCGCCGGCTGACCGCCGCGCCCGGCCGGCTGTTGTTGAAAGGCCGCCATTTTCAGCGACAGTGCGCCGGTTGCGAGCAGTGCAGCAAGAACGATCGCTCTTCTCATACTTCCCCCCTTTAGCCACCTTGAACCATGACGATGACTGTGCAGTGTACACCCGTGGGCTGAAACTCCGGCCGTCAAGGTGCCCGCGAGCTGAGGCCGCCTACTCCTGACTGGTGGCCTGCGGAGCCGGCGTGGGCTCGACCACCGGCTGCAGCGGCACCTGAAGGTACGCGAACAAGGCGCCACTACGGAGGTAATTGTCGATGCGTTCGATGACCGCTGCGTCGCGCAACCACGCGGGCCCCGTCTCGCGCAGCCGGTCCTCGATGAGGGTCGACAGGAACTCGAATCCAGCCGCAATCGCCCGGTCCCGCAGCAACTCCAGCAGGTGGTTCTCGACCTCGATCGAATTCTGCACCGTGGGCGGCGTGGCCATCGCCTGCAGGTAGAACGTATTGTTCTCGCCAAAATGCGGATCCGAACTCACGCCCTCCTCGTCGTGATTCTCGAGCGCGCTGCCGAGCCCGTAGCCCACGAGCCGCCCGGAGACGCGGTCGCGAAGAGCGATCCCGATGGCGCGCGCGTTCGCCATCGTCGCTTCGAGCGTCTCGGCCGGATACTGCAGGAGCGGCCGCTGTTGGTCCCGGAGTGTCTCGGAGGAGTACTGCGCCGCGGTCCCGTAACGCTCCTGCTCCACCGCCAAGACTTGAGGCTTGTAGGTGTCGAAGTTCTCCGTCGTGAAGTCGATTGTCTCGACCGTATCGAGCGGGATTGCCAGCGTGCCAACACGTGTCTTGATCGCCGGCGGCCCTTCCGAGGCCACACGTCCACCCACGAGGTCTTCAATCGCCAAGCGCAGGATCGACAGCGCATCATCGATCGCGGACGGCTCGGTGTCGTAGCGGGGATAGAACCGCAGGCTGCGCTCCCCGGCGGGCAGCAGCACCAGCCCGCGCCGAAACGCCCTGTCGAGCAGGGCGTCGCGCAGATCGGCACGCAGGACATCAACCGCCAACATGACACCAGGGCCGCGCACGTTCTTCAGAATTTCGCGGTACTCTTTGGCCAGCGCCTCGAGGCCGCTTCTCGCCCGGTCCCCGGTGCGCCGCACATGGTCGAGATCCAGCTTGTCCATGAGCGCGAGCAGTCGGACCATGCCGACCGAGTCTCCCTCCCATGTGGTGTTGAACTTCTTCTCCTCCTGGAAGAACGTCGCCAGCTCCTCGCTGACGAAGAGCACGCCGTTCTGCGCCTTCTTGGCCCAGGTGACCAGGTCCGGCGGGCACGGCAGATCGAACAGCTCGTGCGCCCACAAGCGGCCCGTCATGCCCCAGCCGGTCTGCACTTCGTCGAAGACGAGCGGCACGTCGTAGACGCGCGTGAGCAGCCGCAGCCTGCGCATGAAGCGCGCGCTCGCCATGCGCACGCCGCCTTCGCCCTGGATCGGTTCGACGAGCACGGCGGCGACCCTCTGCGATCGCCGACGGACATCCGCGCTGAGGTTGGCGCGCTGCGCCTGGACGAACGCGTCGAGCGCGGCAGCCTGGACTCCTCCAGCACCCGGCCGGGCAAGGAATTCGTCGAGCGCGTCCATCTCGCGGCGAAAGGTGTCTTTGCTCTTGTCGGCGCGGGGCAGCCGGCCCGAGACCAGCAGATCCCACAGCTGTTTCATGCTGCGCTCTTCGCGACGGAGCGTCTCCTTGGGCGACCGTGTTTCCTCGACGGGGAAGAGGATGTGCGGCCAGTCGAACGTCGGGAACCCCAGCCGCGCCTTCTTGCGGTGCGTGACGGCAAGGCTCCCCAGAGTGCGGCCGTGGAAGGCGCCGTCGAACGACACGATGAAGCCCCCGTCGCCGTCCGG
>MELA01000074.1:25918-32680 GCA_001767495.1 Acidobacteria bacterium RIFCSPLOWO2_12_FULL_65_11
CGAGGTCATGACGCGATTGAGGAGCACGGACTTGATCGCGTTCTCCACCGCCTCACCGCCTGTGTTGACGATGAAGTGGCGCGGCGTGCCGGTTGGGGCGATGCGATTCAGTTCGGCTTTGAGACGAAGGGAAAGGATGGTCTGGTACTCGGAGTGCGCGTACCGCGAGACGACAAATGGCAGCCAGTCGAGGATGGCCTGGACCACCGCCGGGTCGTTTTCGCCGAACGCCTGTGTGGCGATCTGCGCGCCCATGTCGAGGAAGCGGTACGGCTGGCCCGCCGCGTCACGATCGACGACCGCGAGGTACGGTCCAACCGACTCGGCGGGATCGAAGGCCACCGGCAGCGAGAAAAACAAGCTGCGTGACGCGGCTTCGAAGGCGGCACGCGAAGCGGGCAAGTGCTCTTCGACCAGT
This sequence comes from Acidobacteria bacterium RIFCSPLOWO2_12_FULL_65_11, assembly GCA_001767495.1. GTDB lineage: Bacteria > Acidobacteriota > Vicinamibacteria > Vicinamibacterales > CAVVIG01 > 2-12-FULL-65-11. Next base: position 26,337 of record MELA01000074.1, read on the forward strand.
CGCTCGAGCGGGCGCTCGGCGTCGGCGAGTCCCTGGGGAACGTAGGCGCGCAACTCGCCGGCGCGGTACCGGGCATTGAGTTGCGCGACGCGCTCGAGAAATTCCGCGACGCGCGAGACAATCGGAGCCTGCATGCGGCCTCAGTATACTGAGAGCACGGCCGCTTCCAGACCTAGTGGCAGGCGTCGCGTATCGGTGTCGGCTGGAAGTCGTGTATTCCCTTCGTCTTGAAGTGATGCGAGACTATCCGCGTCGACGTGAAGCGGGGCCACGTCCGTCGCGTGCGGACACTGGAACCAGATTCCCCGCAGAGAAGCGAGCATCCCCATGTTGAAGACAAGACCTGCGAAGGAAGTGGTGGTTCGACTGCCAAATAAGGTCGGCGCCCTCGACGAGGCCACGAAGACACTTGCCGAGGAGCGCTCCCTGGTCGTCTTCGCCACGTCGCGCAACGACCGCGCGATGGTCTTGCTGAACGCGTCAACCTGAACGGAGAGCGGTCAAGTGCTCAGGCCACCCGCGCCTTTAGATGCTTGCTGCCCGCGTCATGTCACTAAGCTCTCTCGAGGCAGATGGTATTCAGGCGGTAATAGAGCCTGTCACTGAAGGCCCCGATCTCGATGAGCGGCAGAAGAGGCGCCGACGTCGTGCTGATCACGCGCGTGCGGCCGGCGGCTTGCTGCGACCAGTCGAGGAGGCGACGCTGATCAGCCAGTACCAAAGCGCCGACGTCGTGGAGGATCATCGTCCCGAGTTGGGTAACGGGCGGCAGCACAAGATGCTCGCCTGGTTGCCAGGTGGTCATAAGTTCACGAGAATCGCGCAGGAGCGCGTCCACGATTTCGTTCATCGCGCCGTCCATCCCGATGAGAAGCAGATTCACGCGACTCGTCTGCGCGAGGCGCCAGTCTTCCGGCCGCAACGGTGTTACGTCCTTGCCGATCAGTTGAGTAACTGTCCGCCGCTGCTGAATGTGCGCCCCCTGTGCCATGATCATCCCTCCGCGTGTGTGCCCGAGACGCCTGTTTACCCAGTACGTCCTGAGTTCGATCGGGACCGCCGGTTTTCCGGCAGTCGTAGCGGAGTCGTAGTCTATGCTTCCGCTCGTCTGGACTTCAATCGGGTAATTACCTATGTGCAACCGGGGTTCTCCCGACGTCAGGACCCTACGCTCCAGCTGCGATCTTCGCTCTACCTTCGAGTACGACGGGGCCGTCACATGACGGACTCGTCCCGTTCAGTTGCCCGACGAAGCGAGCGCGCTGCCAGTCGGCCGTTTCGATCACCAACCCGCCGGCGGAAGGAGCGGCTGCCGACAGGAGCATGCGTACGACCTCGTGTTTCGTCACGCGCTTGATGTGGACGAAACCGGCACGCGGCTGGCCTTCGGCTCGTCGACAGGCTCTTTGTGGACGAGCGAAGACGGCGGTGATTCGTGGCAGATTGTGTCGTCCGAACAACAACGGCGCCCGTCGCGCCGCCAGGTACATCAGCGTTCGCCCTCGTCGAGCTGCCGTCTGGCCTCGTTCGACATCATGTCGGGATCCCACGGGGGCTCCCACTCGAGGGTGATGTCGATGTCCACCACGTCCGGGACGTGCTGGCGGATCGCCGCCGCACCGAGATCCTTCAGGTAATCCGCCAGCGGGCACGCCGGGCTTGTCATCGTCATCGCGATGCGGGCGGTAGTCCCCTCCACCTCGATGCGATACACGAGCCCGAGGTCGACGATGTTCACGCCGATCTCGGGGTCGACGACGTGGCGCAGCGCCTCGCGGATGTCAGTGTCGGTCGCCATGACCTCCATCATCCCTCATGATCTCTTCCGTGCGTGCTATGTTGGGGCATGGACCCTCTGGCAGGATCGCAGTGGAGCGCTCCAGGCACCGTAGCGGGATTCGCGCAGTCGGCCCCCAACGCCGTCCTGATGAAGTTCGCGGAGGAGGAACTGCGGCGCCACGGGAGCGCGCGCGTGCTCGACCTCGGCTGCGGCGCGGGGCGCAATGCCGTCCCGCTCGCGCGCCTCGGCTGGAGCGTCGTCGGCACCGACCTCTCGTGGCCCATGCTCTGCGCTGCCGCCACGCGCAGACGGGAGGATCGACTCGACGACCGCCTGCACCTGGTCCTCTCGCCGATGGAGAGTATTCCCGCGAGGGACCGCAGCTTCGACCTCGTGATCGCGCACGGCATCTGGAACCTCGCGCGTTCCGCCGCGCAGTTCCGGCGGGCGCTCGCCGAGGCGGCCCGCGTGGCCAAGCCAGGGGCGGGCCTCTTCGTGTTCACCTTCTCGCGGAATACCTTCCCGCCCCAGACCGAGCCCGTGGCCGGCGAACCCTTCGTGTTCACCCAGTTCTCCGGCGAGCCGCAGTGCTTCCTCACCGAGGCCCAGCTCGTCACCGAGTTAGATCGTGTCGGCTTCGCGCCGGATCCCGGCGTTCCCTTCCGTGAGTACAACCGACCGCCGCCTGGCGCCCTCGCCACCGGGACGATGCCGGTGATCTACGAAGCGGCCTTCCGCCACGGGGCACCCGCCGTTCTGTGACTGTGAACGTTCATCTCGTCAGATCGCGGGCTTGCAGACGACCATACCCGAAAAAATCGTTCGTGTTGGCGCGCATCGGCTGCACGGTCTCGTACGTCCCCCAGTGTTCGGCGAGCTTGTTGTCTTCGATGCGCCACTGGTTGACGATGGCACGCTCGGGACTTTGCACCGAACCCTGTTTGAAGCCGGGGATGTTCAGACACCACACGTAATCGCCCTCGGCGACGGCGCGAACGAGCAGATGGTTAGCCTGTGCCCCGCGACCCCCGCCACCCCCGGCGCCCTGGCCGGCCGCGGGCGCGGGGCCCCTACCGTCTCCGGCGGCTCGCCCGGCCCCGCGCGCGCCGGCGAACCCCTCGATGCCGTCCTGGCCGTTGGCATTGTGCTGGATGTATCCGCCGGGGCCGGTCGTCGCCCACTGCAGGAGCTTCATGCGCTCGGCTGGATCCTGCGCTTCCGAGTACAGGAAGAACTTCCGCATTACGTCTTTGTTCCGTTCCAGCTGTTCCTGGCTGACGACCTTCATCACCCGCTTGGGCTGCGCATCGGCGTTCTGCGGCCCTCTGCCAACCGCCCACTGGTCGTTGGCGTTGGCTCGCGTCGTGTTCGTGATCTCCTGAACCGCCCAGTGCTCTGCGATGACACCGTTCTCGAGGCGGAACATGTTCATGCGGGCCATCAGGGTGCCGGCCGCCAACACCCGCGTGTAGACCCATACGTGATCGCCCTCCGCCAGCATGCGGATGATGTCGCTCTTTTCTCTGCGTGCGCCAGCGTCGGTCGTCTTGACGTTATCCGCAATCGTGGCGAGCCATGCGTCGCGGCCGTCGGCCTGATACGACGCATGCTCGATGTAGTCACCGCTGACGATTGAACGCACTTGGTCGACGTCGCCCTTGTCGGCAAGCGCGAACAATCGTTCGACTACATCTTTATTCTTCTCAAGCAGGGCACGGCTCGTAGCCGGACGTGGCGCCTGACCCGAAGCTGCCGAACCGAGCACGATGACCGCAATTCCAACGGCGCTCGTTAGTTTCCTCATGAGCCCTCGCTAGCTTGGCTAGAGTTAATCACCGTGACATTCGCGAGACGATCGGAAATCTTAGCAGAGTGTCGACGGTTCATGGGAGTGCCAGGCTCGGTAACCGTTACGCATGGCCTGGCTCACCTTCCGCCGGACGTACTCGTCGAGAACGGCGTACACTGGTTCCATGACGGACGTCACGCGCGTGGGGATCATCGGGACAGGCTGGGTGGGCTCGAGCGTCGCGATTTCGACGCTGCACGCCGGACTTGCGCAGGAGCTGTTGCTCCACGATGTGCGAACGGCGATCGCGGAAGGCGAGGCGATGGATCTTGCGCATGGCGCGGCCTTCTACCCCGCCGCCACGGTCCGTCAGGTCTCCCTCGACGAGATGCGGGCGACCGATGCGGTGGTCATCGCGGCCGGGCGAGGCGGACGGGCCGGCGAATCGCGCCTCGACCTGGCCCGAGACAACGCCCGAGCGGTGCGCGAGATCGCGAGCCGCTTTCGCGACTACGCCGGCGTCATCGTCGTCGTGACGAACCCGGTCGACGTGCTGACGTACGAGGTCGCCGCCACCTCGGGACTGCCCCACGAACGTGTCATCGGCACCGGGACGATGCTCGACACTGCGCGTCTGCGTCAGGTCGTCGGCAGCACGCTGCACGTTGCGCCGCAATCGATCCACGCGCAGGTCGTCGGTGAACACGGCGATTCGGAAGTCGTGCTGTGGTCGAGCGCTCGGGCCGCCGGCGTGACGCTCGGTCACTGGCCTGCCTGGAGCGCCAACCTCGAGACCGAGATCGCCGGCCAGGTGCGAAGGGCGGCGTACGAAGTCATCCAACGCAAAGGCGCCACCAACCATGCCATCGGCCTCGTCACGGCCGCGTTGCTGAAGGCCCTGCTCCGCGGAGAAAACCGCGTGCTGACGGTGTCGCGCGTGCAGGACGGTGCTCTGGGCCTGAAAGACCTGGCGCTGTCGCTGCCGGCGATTGTCGGCGCAAACGGCGCGGCACAGGTAGTCGAGCCGGAGCTCAGTCGAGAGGAGCGCGACCGGCTCCAGCACTCCGCGGACGTGCTCCGGCAGGCCATCGCGTCGCTCGCGTAAGCTCTTTCACAACTGCCCGTCTTCTTAGGGGATGTGGCTCCGGAACCTGTACGATTGGCGAACTCTTAGATTTGAATTTTCCCGCGGCGTCTCCAGGCAAGAATCAGCCAGAGCCTACCTGGACAGGTTTTGCGGCGAGGCCTTCTGTAAGATGCCGACCAGGCGCCCTCCGCCGGCGGGGACTGCCACCTTCCGATCCATGACGATCTCTCGGGCCGTGATCTTGCGTCCATACACTTCTTCGTTGGCGTTGTCGTCTTGACGCAGCGTGGAGCCTTCCAAGGAGACCCCAGCGAAGAGCCCGCGGGAGCGAGAGTAGCTGAGGATCTCAGCACGCATGTAGGCGTCGGTGGCGGCCGCTGCCGCGCGACCTTTGGGACCGGCGACAGCCGCAGCGTCGGCACCGAGCTTCACTTTGCTGCGCAGTAACGATTCGGCGCCCTTGGGATTCATCACCAAGAGTAGAAAATCTGTGGCCTGGCCGCCCAGCTGAAATCCGATGTTGGCTCCTTCCAGGCGATACATCGCGGGCGGGCCCCACGCCCCGGTAAAGTTGTTCCCTGCACGACAGACCATCGCTCCCCGGCCGTAACTGCCGCCAATGCCGAGGGCGAACTTCTTGACGGATGGGAAAACTACGACACATTCCGCTTTGTCGATCAGCTCCTGTGGAATCGCGTCCGGAATCTTCAGAATCTCCTCCAGCACCGCGGCGCCGTTGGCCAGGCGTTCTTGTTCCTCGTCTCCGGCAGCAACCGGCATGCTCGCGAAAAGGATGCTGAGCCCTGTCGCTAGAATCAGACGCATGACGTCACCTCAGTCTTGGCTTCGATTCCCAAACTGTCACCGAAGGGCTCTTCTCAGTTAGCCCTTGGTCGTGGACAGTAGCCCTGATCTTACGCTCGCGCGACGCTCTTACGAAGGGGGCCGTCATGCCGGCTGAACCGTCCCGCAGCGACATGAAACAAGCCGCGCGGCAGTTTCGCGGCGGATCGATGAGCTCGACACTCTTGAGGAGACGGTGACGTACGCAGTGATCTACGACTCGCCGCAACGAGCCGATCCAAGCCGCATGCCGCACAGCGGAAGCGCGCGAAATTCCCGCTCGACAAACCGCGGCAGCCCCTCGCCGTCGCGCAGGCTGCCAGCCAGCGCGGAAGGTCTCGAACTGATCCTGCACGACCTGGTACAGCACGCTCCCGGCGGGACTCCGCGGTTCGTAGCGGGCCGACGGTAGCGCCACGCGCCGCCGTGTGGCGAGCGGCGTGCCAGCGAATGACGGCCGGAATCGCTGGACTTCGGGATGATCTGGTCCGCGAAGGTGGCAGTTTCTGCGTACGCGAATATCGATGCGTCAGCAGATTCTCACCACTCGTGCTGCGGCATGCGATGAGCTTGACCGATGCCTGACCTAGCGTTCGTACAGCAGCACGGCATACGGCTTCCCCTCGCCGTCCCCCGCGATCCGCGTTAGAGTGAAGCCTCACATGAGCTCCATGCCACTCGAACACCGCACGACGAAAACGATCGAGCGAGGCCGACCCTTTCCGCTGGGCGCGACGCTCTCCAATGGCGGCGTGAACTTCGCCGTGTACTCCAAGCACGCCACCGAGGTGTTCTTGCTGCTGTTCGATTCGCCGAAGGGTCCGCCTGAAGGCGGACACTACAAG
>MELA01000074.1:32700-32769 GCA_001767495.1 Acidobacteria bacterium RIFCSPLOWO2_12_FULL_65_11
TGAAGGCGGACACTACAAGGTGACACCGAAGGGTCCGCCTGAAGGCGGACACTACAAGGTGACACCGAA
>MELA01000075.1:0-8364 GCA_001767495.1 Acidobacteria bacterium RIFCSPLOWO2_12_FULL_65_11
CCACGCGCTGAAGACCTCGCGCTCGATCGTAGACTCTCGCGCTCGGCCGGTACCGAGGCCGAATCATCTGTAGTGTCGGGCTTCAGCCGGAGCCCTGGCCAACTCACCGTGCTGGCTGCTTTGATCCCTTCGAGGACGGCGTTGAGTCGGTCGAACCGCGTGAGCTTCACGAAACGATCCGGGCGCAGCGTGTCGAGGCTGACCGTGATTCGCCCGAGTCCCGCCGAGTGGAGCGCGTCGACCTGTTCGGTGAGGAGCACGCCGTTGGTGGTTAGCGCGAGATCGGTCAACCCCGGCTTGGCGGCGAGCATCCGTACCAGTTCGGGCAAATCGCGGCGCACCAGAGGCTCGCCGCCGGTGAGGCGCACCTTGTTGACGCCGAGCCCGATGAAGACGTCCACAAGAGCGCTAATCTCCTCGAAGTGCAGAACGTCCTCGCGCTGCAGCCAGACGTAGTCGTCTTCGGGCATGCAATACGCGCAGCGCAAGTTGCAGCGGTCGGTGACCGACAACCGCAGGTTGCCGAGCGGCCGCGAGAAGCGATCGACCAGGGACATCGGGCAATTATAGGGCAGCAATGGAGAGACGCGAGCGCGAGTCTGGCAGAAACGGGTGGGACGCGATCTGATTCTCGAACCTTTCGCTCCAGCGTCCTGGCACGAGCGTCGCGCAGGCCGGGCACCGGCCATCGGGCGTGATCCGGTAGTCGCGGACGAGATATCCGTAACGCGCGACAAGGACTTCGCGGCAGGCCGCGCATCGGGTGTCTTCGAGGTCGCCGACCGCGCCCGGCAGATTGCCGGCGTAGACGTGTCGGAGTCCGCTCGTCCGGCCGACGTCGGCTGCCGCCAGGAGCATCTCCGCCGTCGTGGCTTGCGGATCGGTCATCTTGTAGTCGGCGTGAAACGCTGTGACGTGCCACGGAATGTCGGGCGAGACGCCCGCGATAAACGACGTCAGACGAGTCAGCTCGTCGCGCGAGTCGTTGAAGCCTTCGATGAGGAGCGTCACGATCTCCACCCAGAACTCCATTTCGTGCAGGCGCCGGATGGTGTCGAGGATGGGCTCGAGGCGTCCGCCGAGTCGCCGGTAGTGGCGATCGTCGAAGCTCTTGAGATCGACCTTGTAGAGATCCACCCACGGGCGGATGTAGTCGAGGACCTGCGGGGTGCCGTTGCCGTTGGAGACGTAGCCGGTCGTCAGGCCTGCCGCCTTTGCTTTCTTGAACACGGCGACGGCCCACTCGCTCGTGATGAGCGGCTCGTTGTAGGTGCTGACCATGACGCGAGCGCCTTGGCGGAGCGCGTCGCGGACGAGCGCGTCTGGCGAGGTGGCGAGCGGCGGCGCCACGGCGGCCGGATCGCGCAGCGCCTGGGACGTGACCCAGTTCTGGCAGTACCCGCAGTGCAGGTCGCAGCCCAGCATGCCGAAGCTGTAGGCCAGCGCGCCAGGATAGGCGTGGAAGAACGGTTTCTTCTCGATCGGGTCGCACTGGACGCCGCCGACGTAGCCCCACGGCACCAGCAACCGCCCGCCCTCGTTGAAGCGGACCTTGCAGACGCCGGCGGCGCCTTCGGGCAGCGGGCAGCAGTGGCCGCAGGCGTGGCATCGCAGCCGGCCATCGGGCAACCGTTCGTACAGGTCGCCCTCTCGGGTCTCCCGCGCCAGGAGTTCAGCAAGCGCAGCCATCGCATAGCATTATGGCAGTGTTCAAGCTTCCTCGTCCCGTTTGGCTCCTTGGCTGGGTGAGCCTCGCAACCGACGCGGCGACCGAGGCCATTTACCCTCTGCTGCCGTTCTTTCTCACACGTGTGCTTGGAGCGGGCGCCGTGTCGCTCGGCGTCATCGAGGGCGCGGCTGAAGGCGTCAACAGCATCCTCAAGATCTACGCCGGTCGTCTCGCCGACCGCTCGCGCGCCAAACGACCGCTCGTGCTGCTGGGCTACGCCGTATCGTCGATCGCGCGCCCGTTCATTGCCGTGACGACGGGCTGGACGCAGGTGTTTGCCGTACGGATGCTCGATCGGGTGGGCAAGGGCGTACGCAGCGCGCCGCGGGACGCGATGCTTGCCACGTGGGCGACGGCGGCGACGCGCGGGCGCGTCTACGGCTTTCACCGCGGCATGGACCATATCGGCGCCGTCATTGGCCCGGTGCTCGCGTCGCTCTTTCTGCTCGTGTATCCGGGCGAGTACCGCACGCTGTTCGCTCTGACGATCATCCCCGGTGCCGTTGCCGTAGTTCTGATCTTTTTCATTCACGAGGCTGACGAGGTCCGGCTGAAGCCGGACACTACAACTCCCAAACCCTTAGAAGGACAGCCTGGCGTACCCTCGGATGTAGTGTCCGGCTTTAGCCGGACCGTGACACCGGCTAGCCGGACCGTGACACCGACCGGCCGGAGCGTGAACCCGTCTGGCGCCGCGGGTCTACCACCGTCCTTTACTCGCTTCATGCTGGTCCTGTCCCTCTTCACCGTCGGCAACTCAACCGACGCCTTCCTCCTCCTGAAGCTCACCGACGCCGCCGGCACCCCACGCTTCATCCCACTAATGTGGGCGGCGCTGCATGTCATCAAAGCGACGACGTCGATGATGGCCGGAAGCTGGTCGGATCGTGTCGGCCGCCGCACGGTGATTGCGATCGGCTGGGTCGTGTATGCCATCGTCTATGGCGGATTTGCGATGAGTACGAGCGTCACCGCGCTTTTCGCGTGGTTTCTCGTGTACGGCTTCTACTTCGGCTTCGCAGAAGGGACGGAGAAGGCGCTGGTGGCCGATCTCGCTCCGGCTGAGTGTCGCGGTCTGGCTTTCGGGATCTACAATGCGGTCGTCGGCGCGGGCGCGCTCGTCGCGAGCGTCGTCTTCGGTCTCGTGTGGAGTGCGTATGGATCGCAGGCCGCCTTCGGCCTCGGCGCCACGTTCGCCTTCCTCGCCACGGCGCTCCTGTTCATCGTCGTCCCGTCGCGAGGCGACGTATAATCAATTCTCTCGATGCGTCGCATCCTGATCACCAACGACGACGGCTATCGATCGGAGTGCGTCGCGATCCTTGCCGATGCGCTGCGCCCGCTCGGCGCAGTGATGACCGTGGCGCCGGTCCTCGAGGCCAGCACGATCGGTCATGCCTTGACGATTCGCCACCCGTTGCGATTGGAACAGATCGCCGATGACGTGTTCGCCGTCGATGGCACGCCGAGCGATTGCATCAACATCGGCATCACGCAGATTCTCAAAGGCCTGCCCGATCTCGTCGTGTCCGGGATCAACAAAGGATGGAATCTCGGCGACGACGTGACCTACTCGGGCACCGTGTCGGGCGCCTTTGAAGGGGCGCTGCTTGGTGTTCCCGGCATTGCCGTGTCGCTGGCCGCGACGCGCGGCACGTACGACTTCGAACCCTCGGCTCGCGCAGCGGCGGCGATTGCCGCAGCCGTACTCGAGCGGCCGCTGCCGGCGCGGACGTTTCTCAACATCAACGTGCCGAAGGGGCAGCCCAGAGGATTTCGGGTCACCGTCCAGGCCAAACGCAACCACGTGACGTCGGTGGCCGAGCGGCGCGATCCCAAGGGCCGCTCGTACTACTGGATCGAAGAAGGGCAGGACGACTGGGAGCCGCACGATCGGTCCGACTATCAGGCCGTGCTCGACGGGTACGTGTCGGTGACGCCGCTCCATCCCGATCTGACGGCCCATCATGCGCTGCGGGCCGTCGAGGAACTGTTCTTGGAGAAGGAAGCTGAGATAAGATAGCGGTTCGCCTGTCGGGGCGTGGCTCAGCCTGGTAGAGCACTCGGTTCGGGACCGAGGGGTCGGAGGTTCAAATCCTCTCGCCCCGACCACACAACTCCACAAAGAAGGCCCGCGATGCGGGCCTTCTTGCTGTACGGGCCGTGGACCGAGGGCGGGACCGGGCACGGTCAGTCGCAGATCGAGGAGATGGTCAGGTCGCAGGCTTAGGGCAGAAACACCGACGCTGCTTGCGGTCATTCGCGTTCGGAAGCCACAGCCAGTCGCTGAACGTCAAGCTGGCGTTGCCGTTGGTCGCCAAGAACGATCTGCACGTCGTGGGTCCGGCCGTCGTTGAGAAGAGGGATCGCCGCCGCATTGACAGGCGCGCCGTCCAACGTGGCCGTCACAACACCTCGGCACCGGCGTGTGGGGTTGGACACCCTAATCTCGTAGCGGCTGTCGAGGAACCGCCAGGTAATCCGGTACTCGGGCCACGACGATGGAATACACGGGTCGATGACGAACGTCTCGCCACGCCGCCGGAGACCCAGAATGCTTTCGATCCCGGCCCGATACATCCAGCCGGCCGAGCCCGTGTACCAACTCCACCCGCCGCGTCCGGCGTGCGGCGGACGGGCGTAGACGTCGCCAGCCATCACGTACGGCTCCGTCTTGTAGCGAGCCACGTCAGCGGCTGTGCGGCTGTGATTGACTGGGTTTAGCATGTGGAAGAATTCCGCGGCCTCATCACCGCTTCCGAGTCGGGCCAGGGCCATCACGACCCAGACGGCCGCATGGGTGTACTGACCGCCGTTCTCCCGGACGCCGGGCGGGTACCCCTTGATGTAGCCCGGGTCTTGCGCCGACCGATCGAAGGGCGGATTGAGCAGCAGTAGCGTCTGGGATCCCCGCGCGACGAGAGACGTGCGAACGGCATCCATCGCGCGTTCGGCAAAGCGGATCGGGACGGCGCCCGAGAGGACAGCCCACGACTGCGAGACCGAATCGATGCTGCCCTCGTCATTTTGCGCGGATCCGAGTGGCGCGCCGTCATCGTAGTACCCGCGTCTGTACCACTCTCCGTCCCACGACCGTTCAAGCTTGGCCGCGAGCCGCCGCACGTCGTTCATGTACCGGTCTGCCCGGACGCCGTCGTCTCGCGCGCGGCAGAGCGGGACGAAATCGCTGAGGACCGTGTGAAGAAAGAACCCCAGCCATGTGCTTTCGCCTCGTCCTGCCGGTCCGACGCGGTTCATGCCGTCGTTCCAATCGCCGCCGCCCATGAGTGGCAGGCCGTGAGCGCCGGTGGTGAGGCCTTTGTCGATCGCCCGGACACAGTGTTCAAAGAGCGTCCCGTCCTCGGAGGACACGCGGGGTTGACCGTACGCCTCTTGCGTGTCTGGCGCGAGAGCCGGGGCCTCCAGGAACGGCGCACGCGCGTCGAGCGCGCCCACATCCCCAGTCGTCCGGACATACTCTGCCGCCGCATAGGGCAGCCACAGCAGATCGTCCGAGCACCGGGAACGCAGGCCGCGGCCGCTCGGCTCGTGCCACCAGTGCTGGACGTCGCCTTCGACAAACTGCCGGCCGGCGGCCCGAACGAGATGCGCCCTGGCGAGGTCCGGCCGCGCCAGCAACAACGCCAGCACGTCCTGCAACTGATCGCGAAACCCGAAGGCTCCGCCCGGCTGGTAATAGCCCGCGCGCGTCCAGAGACGGCAACTCACGTCCTGATAGACCAGCCACCGATTGATCAACACGTCAAATGAATCGTCCGGAGTGCTGACCTGGATGGTCTCGAGCATCCTGTCCCACGATGCCTGTACCTTTTCCAGCGCGACCACGGCGTCATCGACGGTTCGGTGACGAGCGATCAGTCGCTCGACGTGATTGATGCCCGTACCTTGACCTAACAGAAACAGGACTCGGCGGCGCTCTCCCGGGTTCAGGACGACCTGCACATGCAGCGCTGCGCAGGGATCCAACCCCGCACCAAACTGCGGCTCGAGCGTCATGTGCCGCAGGGCCGCCGGACGAGACAGCGATCCGTTGCGGCCGATGAACGACAGGCGGTGGCCTGTTGCGGAACGCGGCGTGTCACTGGCATGTGCAAACGCGACGCGCCCCGCGAACTCGTCACTGTACGAATTCCTCGCGAGGATCGTCCCGCTCTTGGTGTCGTACGTCGTGGTGACATGTCCGGCCTGACTCTCCCTTGGCGGGCCGAGCACCCAATCGTTATAGGCAAAGAGGCTCAAGTTCCGCGGGGCCGCGCCGTCGTTGGTCAGTGTGAGCAGAGAGAATTTCACGGGATCGTCGACGTCCACGAACACCTGGAGCTCGTGACGAATGCCTCGGGTCACGCGCGAGAAACGGGTGACGCCGGCCGAATGTTGGACGACGAACTGCCCGCTCGTTGCATGCCGCCTCATCGGTCCCGGCGTCGGTGACCACGCGTCCCCCGAGTCGTCGTCGCGAATAAACAGGGCTTCGGCCGTTGGGTCGACCACGGGATCATTGGCGAACGACGTCAATCGGTTTTCCCGGCTGTTCTCCGACCAGGTGTGCGCCGAACCTGACGCCGTGACGATGGTGCCAAAGCCGGCGTTCGCGATGACGTTCGCCCAAGGCAGTGGGGTTTCCCGGTCGCCCTCCAGGACGATCGCGTAGGCTCGCCCGGCGTCCGTGAAGCCGCCGAGGCCATTGGATAAGTTCATCGCGATCGGCGGCTGGATGAACGGCGAGACGGTCGACTCCAACGAAGCAGCGGCTGCGAATGCCGGCCGGCGGCTGCTCTGGACCGGGTGCGGTTTGTCGAGTTGGGCGGGGAGGTCGCCCTGGTCTCCGCCGAGGACCGCCCGCGCGACGGCTTCGATTAACGTGCGATCCGCTTTGCCGATCAGATCTGCGCGCAGGAGGTACGCACCGCCGGATCGGTGTTTCCACATCCGCCAGGGCCCGTTGTCGAGCAGCGCCGTGAGCCGTGCGTGTAAATCGTCCAGATAGCTGGATGGATCCTCGTTGAGGATGACGACATCGGCGCTCAGGCCTTTCAGGCGCCAGTACTCCTGCGCCTGCAACACCTGACGCACGAGGGCCACATCGACGTCCCCGACGACCCGCACGAGCAGGATGGGCAGATCGCCGGAGATACCGTGCGGCCACAGACCGGCCTGGCCAAGCCCGTTCGATGCGATCGTGTCCTGCCCCGCCCGAAGCGAGCTATCGGCGAAGAGCACCCGTGACGCAAGACGCTCAAACAGCAGCGCCTCGTCGTTTGAAATACTCAGATGACGCAGACCGCTCTGCGCGTGCGTGAAGGCGAGCGCGAACGTCCGTGAGGCCGCGCTCGGGTCGCGGTACTTCTGGGCGAGCGCCTTGGCCGTCTCTCGATCCGACGCGATGCCGGTGGCGAACGAGAGGCGCACCGACGCCCCTGGGACCAGCCTGATCCGCTGGCGAAGGCTGAAAATGGGGTCGAGCACGACGCCCGTCGTGCCCGAGAGAGCGCGCCCGTCGAGTGCGGCCGGGTCGTCGTTGTCACGACCACGACCGAGGAATCGTGCGCGATCGGTCTCCCATTCGACGGGTCCCTGCGGCCGGCCTTCGAGGCTCAAGACGTGCACGGCCCACACAGCCGGCTCCCGGGGATCCCGGGCGCGTCGGTGGCAGACGAGCGCCGCGCTGTCGGCCAGGTATTCCGTTTCGAGAAACAGTTTGCCAAAGGCCGGATGCGCGAGATCATCGGCCGGGGACGCCAGCACGATCTCCGCGTAACTGGTGACATCGATTTCGCGGATCCGCGTGCTCTGATTGACCACCGTCACCCGCCGGACTTCAACGTCGTCTTCGGTGGACACGGCGACGTCGAGCTGCGTGGAGACCTCGTCGTCGTGGCGGCGGAATGTCGCCCGTTCCGCGCGGAACTCGACGACGTAGTCGTCGGGCTCCGCGGCCGTCGGATGATAGGTGGCCGACCACACAGACCCGCTCCGCACATCGCGCAGGTAGACAAATTGGCTGCCTGGATCGCGCGTCGGGTCGCGTCTCGACTTGGTCACCGTGAGACCGCGGCAGAAGCTGCTGCCCCCGCCGGCGTTGGTCACGACCGTCACGTAATTGCCATTCGACAGAAATTGTGCATGCGGAAAGAGCGTGCGTGGCGATCGATACTGCCGCATGGTGATGGCGGGCGGCGAGGCGACGACACGCATTTCATCGAGCGGTCGCGGCTGAATCGTGGGCGCGTGACGCGGCACGCGCTCCTGCAGCAAGAGCTCTGTGGCCCGCACTCTGAGGTCGGCATGAAAGCGCTTCACCATCGGATCGTCGAGCAGCGCGTTCGCCAGCGCGACCAGGGTCATGCCCGCGTGGTGAGCAAGGTAGGTACGGACCACGGTCCCGGCGGCGGGGCTGTTCGCTTCAGCCACGACGGCGTCGTGACGGTCGGCCTCTCGAGTGGTGTAGTCGACGGCGTCGAAGAATCCGTAATCGCCCTCGAGGCCAGCGGCTGTCAACCGTCGCAGATTGGCCGCGCTCTGCGGAGAATCGATCATCGCGGCGAGCGCCGAGGCGTATGGCGCGATCACCAGCTCGTCGCCCAGACCGCGCATCAGACCGAGCCCCGGGACGC
>MELA01000075.1:8389-9405 GCA_001767495.1 Acidobacteria bacterium RIFCSPLOWO2_12_FULL_65_11
GTGCCGGTCGACGATGTTGTACGCGGACTCCGAGAAGCCCCAGGGCACTCCGCGAGCGGCGGCGTACTCCACCTGGCGGCCGACGACCATGCGGCACGATCGATCGAGGAGCGTGTCCGGATAGCTTCGCATGACGAGCAGCGGCATCAGATACTCGAACATCGTGCCGCTCCACGACAGCAGGACCGGCGCCCCGCGGATACCGGTGACGGCTCGGCCCAGATGGAACCAGTGGGATTCCGCGACGTCGCCCTTGGCGATCGCGAGAAAGCTGGCCAACCGCGATTCGGAGGCGAGCAGGTCGTAGTACGACGGATCGCTGCGGCCTGGCCCCTCAGCATCAGCGAGACGATAGCCGATGGTGAATAGCTTCCGCTGCGGGTCGTAGAGGAACCTGAAGTTCATGCCATCGAACAAGGCGACGGCTCGACGGGCCAGATGGTCGAGATGCAGCCGCTCGAGCGCGACCGACAGCGTCACGAGCGCGCCCGCGAGGTTTCCGCTGTCGACCGTCGAGATATAGGCGGGCGAAAGCGGTGCCAGCGTGCGCGTGTCGTACCAGTTCAAGAGATGTCCCTCGAAGCGTTCCAGGCTCTCGACGGTCGTGAGCGTGGCGTTGGTCCGCTCGGCCAACTCATCGGTGTCGATGAACCCGAAGTCGTGAGCCGCCAGCGTCGCGAGCAGCGCCATCCCGATGTTGGTCGGTGACGTGCGGTGCGCGATGGTCAGTTCCGGAACGATCTGGACGTTGTCGGGCGGGAGGCCGTGATCCTCCGGTCCGACGAACGTCTCGAAGTACCGCCACGTCTTCTGCGCCACCGACTGGAGAAACTCGCGGTCCGGCGTGCCGAGCAGTGCCCGGCGGGTCGGCACGGGGCGGCTCAGGGCGTACGCGACGAGCGGTGCCACCGTCCACAGCGCGAGCACGGGCACCGCCGCGGATAGTGCGTCCGGACGGACCAGGATGACCAGGGCCAGGCTGGCAACCGCGACGAGCGGGCTCGCGATCATGTCCG
>MELA01000076.1:0-31215 GCA_001767495.1 Acidobacteria bacterium RIFCSPLOWO2_12_FULL_65_11
CAGTGCGCAGGAATTTACCGGTGAAATTCTGGCGCCGCCGGGCCTGCCCGAGACATGTCAGCGCGGCGGGCATATTCCTGGCGCCAAGAACATTCAGTGGGGCAAAGCCTGCAATGCCGACGGGACGTTCAAGAGCGCCGAGGAGCTGAGGCAGCTCTATGAGGGACAACAGGTCACGCCGGACAAACCCGTCATCGCGTACTGCCGCATCGGCGAACGCTCCAGTCACACCTGGTTCGTCCTGCGCCATCTGCTTGGGTACAAGGACGTGAAGAATTACGACGGGTCATGGACCGAATGGGGCAACCTCGTCGGGGCCCAAGTCGAGAAACCATAAACGCAGAATATCAGCTGGCAGTTGGCGGTTGACGGTCAGCCACAAGGTAGTTGGCGCTTAGCGGTTATCGGTTGACAGTCTTACCCCCAACTGTCACTGCAGGAGGCATCGATGAAAGCTGAGGAATTTCGCGAGCGCGAGGAAGAACTGTTGGGGTGGAAGGTAAAGATTCAGTCGCACCGCCTGGACAAGACATTCTTCTGCGCGGTCTACAATCTCGATCCGGGGGGCCGGCTGAGCCGCGGCGAGGGGACGACGCGCGAGGAAGCCGAGTCCCGCGCGCTCGAAAAGGCCCGCTGGTATATACAACAGTCCGGTTATCGCACGACGTGATGTCTCCATACTTGGCCGAGCTGTTGGAATGGTCACGGCAACACCTCACGCCGCACGGTGGTAGTAGTTAAGGAGGCGTTGATATGCGCAGCCCGAGACTGATAGGCGTAGCGGCGCTCGGAACGCTGATGGCGGCCGTCGTGGTTGGGCCCATGCTCGCCCAGGCACCTGCGGCGCCGGCGGTTCGGGTGGATATCTCCGGAGAGTGGGCGGTCACCACCAATGAAGATCAGCCGCACCGGGCTCCCGGCGCGGAACTCGGCGACTACACGGGGATGCCGATCAACGCCGCGGCGCGCCAGAAGGCCGAAGCGTGGGACGCGTCGATACTTTCGCAGCCCGAGCGGCAGGCGCAGGCGCACCCGGTCCAGTACCACATGCGCGGACCGGGGCCGAACCTCCGGATCCTGAAGATCCTCAATCCGGTCACTCAGGTCCATTTTGCCTACACCATGGCCGGTCATTTCGGACGCGCCGATCGCATCATCTATATCGACGGCCGGAACCATCCGTCGGACTATTCGGAGCACACGTGGGACGGCTACTCCACCGGCGCATGGGATGCGAACGGCCATTTCAACGTCGTCACGACGCACATGAAGTATGGCGTCATCAATCGCAATGGGGTGCCGGCCAGTCCGTACGCCGTCCTCAGGGAACACTTCTCCCGCCACGGGCTCTACATGGTGTCGCTTTTCTTCGTGGACGATCCGTTTTACGTCGAAGAGCCCACGGTTCGGAGCCAGACGTGGACGTGGGCCCCAGAACAGGATATTACGCTCGGCAACGCGTTTGAGCCGGTCGACGAGCTGGGTGACCGGCCGCTCGGCTGGGTGCCGCACTGGCCCCTCGGCACGCGCCAGACGGAGTTCGGAGAGGTTCACAACATCCCGTTCGAGGCGACGCGTGGCGGCAAGGAATCCATCTATCCCGAATACATGGAAAGGATCAAGCAGCTTGCGGCGGAAGAAGCGGCACGAAAGGCCGAGGAAGCCAAGCGGGCGGCGGCGCCTCCCGCAAGAAGCGGACGGTAGTCGGCGAGCAGTCCAGTCCGACTGCGCATCCGTGAGGGTGACATGCGTACGTTGAGATTGGTGCGCGTCGCGGCGCTCGGAACGCTGCTGGCGGCCGTCGTGGCGGGGCCGTTGCTCGCTCAGGCACCGGCGGCGCCGGGCGCGGGGTTCGATCTCGCGGGCGAGTGGATGGCGCTCCGGCAGGAGGACCAGCCGCACCGCGTGCCAGGGCCTGAGCTCGGCGACTACACGGGGCTCCCCATCAATGCCGCCTCGCGGCAGAAGGCCGAGGCGTGGGACGCCTCCATCCTCTCGCAGCCCGAGCGAAACTCACAGCCCCATCCGGTCCAGTACTCCTACCGCGGCGGCGGCGGGCCGAATATCCGGCTGGCGAAGCTCTTCGAACCGGTCACCGGACAGCTCATCGGCTATTCGATGACGGGGCTGTACGGGCGGGCCGACCGGCGCATCTGGCTCGATGGCCGCAACCACCCGTCGGATTATTCCGAGCACACATGGGACGGCTATTCGACGGGCGTGTGGGACGGCAACACGCTCGTCGTGACGACGACGCACATGAAGTACGGCGTCATTCAGCGCAACGGCGTGCCGGCCAGCCCCTACGGCGTGCTGACGGAGTACGTCTTCCGGCACACCGAGTACCTGACGATTGCCGAGGTGCTTGACGATCCGATCTACCTCGAAGAGCCGTTCATCCGCACCACTGAATGGGTGTGGGACCCGCGGCAGAACGTCGTACTGACGCAGCTCTTCGAGGCCGTCGACGAGCTTGGCAACAAGCCGATCGGCTGGGTGCCCTTCTGGCCGCTCGGCATCGAGCACAGGGAGTTTGGCGAGAAGTTCGGCATCCCCTTCGAGGCGACGCGCGGCGGCAAGGAGTCCCTCTATCCGGAGTACGTGGACAAGATCAGGCAACTCGCGACGGAGGAAGCCGCGAGAAAAGCCGAAGAGGCCAGGGCGGCGGCGAGGCCGCCGGCGCCGCGCCGATAGCGCAAGGGGATCGAATGGCCGCCCGCACGCTTGCTCTCCTTGTTGCGGTCCTCGGGTTGTCGACGGTCATCGCGTGCGATCGCGGATCGCTCACCGCTCCGACGTCGACGTCGTCTAACGGCGTTCCGACGATAACCGCTTCCAACGTTGCGGCTGTCGGGATCTCTGTTCAAGAGATTTCCAGTCAGACGTTCCTGCTCCTCGGCGGCTCCCTCGCTCAATTGGGCAGTCTCTCTGCCGTCCAGGACTCGGGTCCTACTCTCGGCACGGTCACCACCGTCCGAACGATCGATTGGTCGATGGCGTGCCCTGACGGCGGCACGAGAGGCATTTCTGGCACGGTCACCGTGTCGCGGAGCAACGGAAGCGGCGTCGTGCAGACCGACCTTCAGCTGTCGTTCGCGAACTGCGACATGGGGAGGGTGACGCTTCAGGGAAACCCGGGCATCGCCCTGACCGGGCAGACGACCTTCCAAGACGGCATCCCTGACACACACACCTTCCAGAAGACCGGCGGATTGATCTTCACCGTGCCGAGCGGCGTCCAAGGCAGCGTGCAATTCAATTGCACGGTCACGTGGAGTCGGCAAAGCGGCCCTGTCAGCGCGACCGGCACCGTCTCGTGGGAGTTCCCCATCGGGACGCCCGTCGCAGGGCCAGGGTGCGCCGGCTAGTTTACTTGTGGCTATTGATCCACTCGAGGATCGGCGCCGAGACGGTCTTGTTGCTCGATCCGATCGAGAACACCTCGGACATGTGGCTCTCGCCCTTGAAGACAATCATGGTTGGGCAATGGCCGACGCCATCCTTCGCCTTCGGACCTTCGAGCTTGCAGAGCTCGTCATGCACCGCCTTGGCATTGGCTGGCATCTGCATGTCCATGACGCCTCCATCGAGCTCGGCATAGGCCAACATGATTGGCACTCTCGTCGTCCGGAATCCGTCCTGTGTGGTGAAGGCCGGCGCCGCCGGAGCCGCGCCATCGCCACCAGCGCCCGGAGCACCACCTCCTCGCGCCCCTGGGGCGGCGCCGCGACCGCCGCCGCCGCGTCCCGCCGGCAGCGCTGAAGGATCTGGAGCAGGTGCACCGGTGTTTTCCCAGTCTTTTCCTGTCCAGCGCCATGGCGATTGCCCGGCGAGCTGCGTTCTGATCGTGGCCGCGTTGGCCCCTTGATCCGCCGCCTGACTGCTGGGACCACGGATGACGCCCCCCTGACCGCCTGCGCCGCCTGTATTGGTGCACGTGCTCGTCCCGAATGTCCCGCGTCCGCGGCCGGCCGCGCCAGCCGCCGCCGCTCCGGGCGCTGCGCCATCAGCCCCCGGGGCGCCTGCGGGCGCTGGGCCAACTCCTGGCGCGCCGCCAGGTGCGCCAGCGCCGCGTCCGCCGGCCGGGCCAAAGTTCACCGGGTTGCCGGACATGAAAATGGCACCCTTGACGCCGATGCCATGCAGATCAGGCCGGCCGATGTACTGCCCCAGGGGACCGTTGCCGGCCGAGTGCGCCCAGATGAACAAGCTCTCGGGATTGGCCTTGTATCTGGTCGCGTTGGCTTTGAGCCAGTCGATCAGCACGGGAATATTGGTCGCGCTTCGCTGCAGGGTCACCCCGACCATGCCGTTTTCCGTCGCCCAGCGCCCGATGTTGTCGTAGAAGGCGTTGGCCTCAACAGACTGCTGCTCGATCTTGTTGCCCCCGCCGCCGGGAACGTAGATGAGGACCGTGCGGTTCGAACCGGACTTGTCGGACACGAAGATGTCTACCAGGTCCCTGGGCATGGGACCGAACTGGACATCACGATTCAGCGTGATTCCCAGATACAGCTTCAAGTCCTTCTTCGGGGCGGCCGCCTCGGGTGGCCAGTAGGTGTTGTAGTCGGCTTTGAGAAAGAACGGCCGAACGAGCTTGGCGGTGCACCCCGGCTCGACGACCCGCCCCATCTTCCTGAGCTCGTCCTCGACATTGGCCGGCCACTGCGCCTGCACCTTTGCGGCCATGGTGACGAACATCGCGAAGGCAGCCAGCGCGGACAGCAGGTTCGTCGCCGGCCTCCTGACGCTCGTCGTGTCCTGTGCGGATCTCATCGTGCCTCCTTCAAGGGGATCGTGTCGTCTCACGCCGGCATTTTGCACGTAGCGAAGATCCCTCTGAGCGGGGCCGTTGTCAAGTGAACCTTTGGGACGACCGGGAGTCCCAGCACTTCCGACGACGCCGGGAGCGGCGCTATGATGAGGGCCCGCCATGCCTCCACACGTGAAGACCACCGTCGTCGGCAGCTATCCCGTGCTCCCCTGGCTCGCGGGGAACACCTCGCGCGTCGTGCTCCGGGATGCGGTGATGGCGGTGCTCAAGACGCAGGAGCTCGCCGGCCTCGATCTGGTGACCGACGGCGAGCTGGTGCGATTCGATCCGAGCCATCCCGAGGCCAACGGGATGGTGGAGCACTTCGTCTCGCAGATGGACGGCATCCGGAAGATCTTTTCGCCGGCCGAATTCGAGCGCTACCGGGCGGATCGCGCAGGCGGCTACCAGCTGCTGACGGGCGCGACGGTCGTCGGCGCGATCGGCGAAGGCACGTTGAATCTGCCACGCGACTGCGAGTTCGCGCGCAGCCTCACCCGCCTGCCGTTCAAGTTCACGTGCACCGGCCCGCACATGCTCGCGCGAGTGCTGAACAACCGGCACTACGCAGACCTGCCGCAGCTGGCGATGGCGATCGCCGGCGTGCTGCGGCGCCAGCTGGAGCTCGTCGAAGCCGATACCGTGCAGATCGACGAGGCGAGCATCGTCGGCTATCCACAGGACACGCCGTGGGCCGCCGATGCGATCAACCACGTGCTCGACGGGATGCTGACCGAGAAGGCCGTGCACATCTGCTTCGGCAACTACGGCGGCCAGCCGATGCTGCGCGGCTTCTGGCGGGACCTGCTGCCGTTCCTCAACCGGCTGCACGCCGACCACCTGGTGCTCGAATTCGCCCGCAGGGGCTACGACGAGCTCGAGATTCTCAACGATCTCGACGACCGGATCGCGCTCGGCATCGGCGTGGTCGACATCAAGGACAACGAGGTCGAGAGCGCGGAGCTGATCGCGTCGCGCGTCGAGCGCATCGTCGAGACGCTGGGGCCCAACCGCCTGGCGTACGTGCATCCGGATTGCGGCTTCTGGATGCTGCAGCGCAGCGTCGTTGATCGAAAGATCCGCGCGCTCGTGGCGGGCCGGGACCTCTTCGAGGGTCGGCTCTGAGACATGTCCACGGCTCTTGGCGACTCGGAGCGTGCCGCGGTTCGGGCCACCGTCTTCGGCCATCTCGCCGGCCTCGTCATGGCGCCGACCGTCAGCGCGCTGTGGGAAAGGGGGGCGATCGAGCCGCTCACGAGCAGGCCGGGTTCGGTTCCATTCGACGAGATCGTCGATCGCACCCACGCGAATCGGGGCTACCTGCGCGTGGCGCTGCGGTTGCTCGCCTCGTGCGGCTGGTTGACCGAGCAGGTCGACGCGCACGGTGCCCGCACCTGCGCGTTGACCGACAAGGGGCGCGTGGCGCTGTCGTTCGCCCCCTCGCTGTACGGCCGGGTGACATCCTCGTTCTTGCCGAAGGCGCTGATTCTCGACGATCTCCTGTTCGGACCGCCGGACAACCCGATGATTGCATCGTTTGGCGAGTTGGTGGAGCGCGCCCGTGAGGCGTGGCGCCTCGAGCCGGATCCGAATCCTGTGGCCGCGAAGGTTCACGGACTGATTCGCAGTCATCTCGACGGGATGCTGGTCGGCCCGGCGATGGTGGCGCTCGCGCGCGGCGGCGTGTTCGCCAGACTCGTCGACGGCCCGCTGGACGTGCGGTCGATACCGGTCAATGCGTCGACCGTGTTGTGGCTGTTCGACTTGCTGTCAGCGACAGGCTGGGCCAGCCGGTCGGGGCAGACCGTGCAGCTGACCGAGCGCGGCCAGTATGCCGCACAGATCGCGGGTGCGTACGGCGTGACCGTGTCCTACCTGCCGACGTTCGCGGTCCTGCCGACGTTGCTGTTTGGCAACCCACGCATTCCCCGGATGGATGCCAACGGCTTCGAGACCCTGGTCAACCGCGCCATGAACGTCTGGGGCAGCGGCGGCGCGCACGGCACATATTTCAAGAAGCTCGACCAGATCATCGTCGAGATCTTCAATCGCCCGATTGCGGAGCAGCCACGGGGCATCTGCGACATGGGGTGCGGCGACGGCACGCTGCTGGCGCACCTGTACACGGTCGTCAGGGAGCAGACGGCTCGCGGAAGCTGCCTCGCCACGCATCCCCTGATCATTGTCGGGGCCGATTTCAACAAAGTCGCCAGGCGCGCGACCAAGCGGACGCTGCGCGCGGCCGATATCCCGACCTTCCATGTCATCGGCGGGGATATCAACCGGCCGGCCCAACTCGCCGCGGACCTCGAGACCCTCGATCTCGAGGCGCGCGATCTGTTGCACGTGCGGTCGTTTCTCGATCACAACCGCCCGTACGTGCGGTTGGCGAACTACGTCGGCGGCACACGTCGGGCGTCGACGACCGGCGCGTTCGCGCATCAGGGCGATGAGATCCTGGCCGATGAGCTGGAAGAGAGCCTGGTGAGGCACCTGCGGCGCTGGGCGCCGTACACAGGGCCGTTCGGCCTGCTCGTGCTGGAACTGCACACGCTCCCGCCCGCACTGACCGCCGACAATCTCGATCGAACGCCGGCTGTGGCCTACGACGGCACCCACGGGTTCTCCGATCAATACTTGGTCGAGTTGCCCATTTTTCTGAACTGCGCGCGTGAGGCCGGGCTACGGGCAGACAGCCGACACCAGGCGATGTTCCCGCCGTCGGCACTTGCGACCGTGAGCCTGAACTACTTCCGGGCCGGCTAGGAAGGAACCGGGAGCTTGACGATACGGGTAGACTTTCTGGATACTCGTTTGCTTCTTTCGAAGAGGAATAGAACATGAAAAGACTGCTCGCTTGTGCCAGCCTCGCTCTGCTGTGGAGTCTCGGGAGCGCACCCGATCTCGAGGCCCAGGATCTTGTGATCACCAACGCGCGCATCATCGTCGGGACCGGACAGGTGATTGAGCAGGGTTCTCTCGTCGTCAGGAGTGGCCGCATCGCATCGGTGGGGGCCGGAACGACCGCGGCGCCGGGATTGACGGCGATCGACGGTCGAGGCATGACCGCCATCGCGGGCTTCATCGACGGCCACCGCCACATCATCGGGGGAAACGCGCAGACGTATTTTGCCGAACAGGCCGTGGACCGGATGCGCGAGTTCCTCGAGGCGGGGTATACGACGCTGCTGTCGGCGGGAGGCGCGGCGGAGCCGGTGCTGGAGCTCAAGCGGCGAATCGATTCCGGCCAACTGAAGGGACCGCGAATCATTCCGTCCGCACCCCTCAATCTGACCAACGCGACTCCTGAAACGGCCCGGGAAGCCGTGCGCAAGATCGCCGGTATGGGCATCACGTTCACCGGCGAGATCAACGTCAATTCCTTCACACCCGACCCGCGTCAACTGGAAGCGCTCAGTGCTGCCGCCGACGAGGGACGAAAAGCTGGCGTCAACATCGCGGTGCACGCGGCCAGCGTGCCGGCGATGCTCGCGGCGGTCAAAGCGGGCATTCAGAAACTCGTTCACACCCCGCATTTCTCCTGGATGACCGAGGAAGAGGCCAAGGTGGTGAAAGACGCCGGCGTCCCGGTGCTGTCGTGCACTGGATTCGGCGCGCCGGTCTTCGGTGTGTTCAACCGCGACAACATTCCGACGTTTCGAAACGGCGGAAAATGGCCCGATACGATCCTCGATGGTGAAGGCCGCGCCCGCGAGGCTGGCTACAAGCCGGTCAACGGGCGCACCCTCTGGGATGCCGGCGTCGTTTACGGTTATGCGACCGATACGGGCTATCTCCCCAGTGCCGGGCTCTCGCAAGAACTCCGGGTGCTCAATCTGATGTTCTCGCCAATCGATCTGGTCAAGCTGATGGGACCAAACAGCGCGGCGTGGATCGACATGAGCAAGGATCTCGGCACGCTCGAAGCCGGCAAGCTGGCCGACATCGTCCTGCTGCCCGGAAACCCGCTGGATGGCTACTGGAACTTCTTTAATCCCAAGGTTGTGATCAAAGGCGGTCAAATCGTCGTCGATAAACGTTGAGCCGTGGTCGGAGAAAGGCCGTGGTGGCCCAGCGCCGCGCCGAGATGGAACGCTTCGCCACGATCGTCCCGCCGCTCTACATCTGCACGCCGCTGCCGCCGAGCGGCGATCCGATGGAAGAACGTGTGCTCATCCCCTTCTTCGGCCTGCCCGTCGAGCGCAGCAGCGACCCGTCTCCGCGTGGCGCGAAGGGCCGGCACGTAGCTCGCGACCAACGCGGTTGCCACCAGAAAGTCGGTGACCGACCCCAACGATGATGGCGTCGATCAACGCTGCGGGCGCTGGCAGAAAGAGATGCCATCCGGGGTTTCCCCATGTGACGTCAGGGAAGTTCCCGACAGGCATCTGCGGGTCTGTGTTGCTATCATCAGCCATCGGCGGGGCAACGGTCGTGTCGCTGCGAGCCTGAATTCTGTGAGCGTGATGTTGAGGAGCGAGGTGGCCATGAGGGTGAGCGCGCTGCGCACGCGACAAGGGTTGGGCTGTCTGCTGGTGGTGCTGTCGATTGCGTTGGTCTGGCTGGCCGCTCCGGTGCAGAGCGCCGACCAGGGTCCGGTCGCGGCGGCGGCCAAGGCGGGTGACGTCAAGGCCGTTCGCGCGCTGATGGCCAAGCGTGCCGACGTGAACGCTCCCCAAAGCGACGGCTCGACGGCGCTTCTGTGGGCGGCGTACAACGCCGACGTCGAGATGACGAAGGTCCTGCTCGCAGCGGGCGCCAAGCCCGACGCGGCGAATGCGTTCGGTGTCACGCCGTTGTTGCAGGCGAGCCGCACCGGCGACGCCGCGGTCATGGAGGCCCTGCTCAAGGCGGGCGCGAAGCTGGCTGTGCAGAACGTCGAGAGCGAAACGCCGTTGATGGCCGCCGCCAAGGCCGGCAACTCTGATGCGGTGCGTCTGCTTGTCTCGTACGGCGCCAACGTCAACGAGGCGGATCCGTTCCAGAGCCAGACGGCGCTGATGTGGGCGGCGGGCGAGGGCCACGCCAACGTGGTCAAGACGCTCCTCGAGGTCGGCGCGAAGCCCGATCTCAAGGCGCACGTCACAACGCTGACCGAACGCAGGGCCGCCGACCATCCCTCGGGTGGCTTCACCGCGCTCATGTTTGCGGCGCGCAACGGACATGAAGATGTCGTCAAGACGATCGTCGCGGCCGGGGCGGATCTCAACTTGACCAACGGGGACGAGACAGGCGGTTTGAACGGCGCGACGGCCATGGTCATCGCGATCGTGAACGACCGCTACGACCTGGCAGCGACGATGCTGGAACTGGGCGCCGATCCCAACGATGGGTCGCTCTACTTCGCGGTTGACGCGCATGATGCGACGACCGATATGCGCGCCCGCGACGGGTCGAAGCTGCGGCCCAATCATCCTAACAAGCTGACGTCGATTGACCTCATCACGTTGCTGCTCGACAAGGGTGCCGATCCGAACAAGGCGTTCATCGGCCAGTTGCACTCCACCTCGCTGTGCTGCGGTGATTTCGCCTCGGCCTCACCGTTCTACAAGGCCGCGATCCAGTCCGACGTGGAGGTCCTGAAGCTGATGCTGGCTCGCGGGGCGAATGTTGAATGGGTCCCCGGCGAAGTCAAAGTGCCCGGCGCCGGCCGTGGCGGGAATGCCAACTGGGGTCGTCCCGCACTCTTCGTGGCGATGTCCGGTGGCCGTGGCGCCGCGTTTGGAGGTGGCCCCGGTTTTAGCCGCAACGGCCCGCCGCCGTTCCGTGAACCTGGGAATCGCACACCGGCCGATGCCGTCAAGACGCTGATCGCGGCTGGAGCCGACCCCAACGTCTGGTCGTGGCCCGACAACTCGCCACCACTGCACAAGGCCGCCGACCTCGGGAACCTCGATCTGATTCGTGCGCTCGTGACCGCCGGGGCGAAGCTCGATTCGTGGGACAACGACGGCAACACCCCGCTGCAAATCGCCGAAAAGAAGAACACGCCCGAGGCGATCAGGAAAGCGGAAGAGGCCATGATCGCAGCGGTGGCTAACGGCACGCCTGTGCCGCCAAAGGGGGCGCCTCCGCAGGAGGTGGTTAACCTCATCCGCGAGTTGCTGGGCCTGCCGCCAGAGGCTGGCACACCGATGCCGGCCGCTACTGAAGGGGGGGCGAAGTGAAGAGGACGCTCCTCCTCGCACTCGTCGCCTGGATGTCGGTTGGCGTCGCCGCGTCTTCGAATTGGTACACGCGGCAGACGGCGACCATCGTCCCTGGGAACCATGTGAACCAGCAGCCTGCACAAGCGCCGACATCGGCGGCGCGTCTGGCTCCGGCGCGGACTGCGGCGTCGCGTCCCGCGCAGGCGCCGACCGCGGCACCTGATGCCGCGGCGGGTGCGCCGGCTGAGTATCGGCAGCTCGTCGCCAGCTACTGCGTGAGGTGCCACAACAATCGGATGAATCTCCCTGCGAATAATCCGCTGTACCTCGACTCGGCCAATCTCGATGATCCCGCCAAGGATGCCGCGACGTGGGAAAAGGTGGTTCGCAAGCTCGGCGCCGCCGGCACCATGCCGCCGGCGACCAGCCCGTCGCCCGGCGTCGCCAAGCTGGACGAGTTCAGGACGTGGCTGGCCGGAGCGCTCGATCGCTCCGCGGCTGTTCAGCGGAACCCTGGGCGGTACGTGCTGCACCGCTTGAACCGGACCGAGTATGCCAACGCGATTCGCGATCTCCTGTTGGTGAACGTTGACGTGACGGAGTTGCTGCCGAGCGACGGCGGGGACTTCGGCTTCGACAACATCGCCACGGCATTGCCGACCTCTCCGTTGCTGCTCGAGCGCTATCTCACGGCGGCCATGCGCATCAGCGACCTGGCCGTGGGCGACACGGCGGTGGCGCCAGGGGCGTCGGTGTACCCCATCAGCCTCGAAGTCACGCAGAAAGAGCACGTCGACGGGCTGCCCCTCGGCACGCGCGGCGGCATGGTTGTTCATCACATCTTTCCGGCCGACGGCGACTATCTGCTCTCGGTTCGGCTCAACCGCACCATCCTCAATGGCTACTCCGGCCTCCAGGGGAATGAGAAGCCGCAGGAGTTCCTGGTCCTCATTGACGGCCGGCAGGTGTTCTCGGAGAAGGTCGGCGGCCCGGACGATCACAAGCTGAGCGTGGAGGACGTGAATAAAGCGGGCGAGGTGCTCGACCAGCGCCTCAAAGTGCGGGTCTCGGTGACGGCGGGGCCGCACGAGGTGGGCTTCACGTGGCGCGACAAGCCTGCGCAGGAACAGGATGTGTGGCAGCCCTCCCTGCGCGACACGCAGGAAGTGCACATGGCCGGGGGCGTACCCCGGCTGCGGGCCGGTGTGATCGAAGGCCCCTACAACGCGACCGGGATCAGCAGCACGCCAAGCCGCGAGCGCATTTTCGTCTGTCGCCCCGCGTCGGCCTCCGAGGAGCCCGCGTGCGCGCAGAGGATCATCTCCACGCTGACGCGCCGCGCGTTCCGACGCGCGGTTACCGCAGACGACATTGAGGCGCCGCTCGCGTTCTACGCGCGGGCGCGAAAGAGCGGCGGCGACTTCGACGCCGGGATTCGGGCGGCGGTCGCGCGGATCCTTGCGAGCCCGTCGTTCGTGTTCCGCTCGGAGCGCGATCCCGAAGCCTTGCGGGCTGGTGGTGCGCACGCGGTCAGCGACGTCGAACTGGCGTCGCGCCTGTCGTTCTTCCTGTGGAGCAGCATTCCGGACGAGCCTCTCCTGAACCTGGCTATCGCGGGCCGGCTCCGCCAGCCAGGGATGCTTGCGGCCCAGGTCCGTCGCATGATCGAGGACGAGCGCGCCGATGCGATGGTGGCGAATTTCGTGGGGCAGTGGCTGCAGGTGCGCAACCTGGAGTCGCGTGTCGTCCCGGAGTTGCTGATGTTCCCGGATTTCGACGATAACGTCCGGAAGGGGTTCCGCCGCGAAACCGAGCTCTTCTTTGGCAGCGTCGTGCGGGAGAACCAGAGCGCCCTCCGGCTCCTTGATGCCGACTACACGTTCGTCAACGAGCGTCTGGCCAAACACTACGGCATCCCGGGCGTCTACGGCACGCGGTTCCGCCGCGTGCCGCTCACGGACCCGAACCGGCGCGGGCTGCTCGGCCAGGGCAGCCTCCTGTCGCTGACCGCAATCGCGAATCGCACGTCGCCCGTGATCCGCGGCAAGTACGTCCTGTCCGTTCTGCTCAATACGCCACCGCCACAGCCGCCACCCAACGTGCCGCCGCTCGAGAAGAGCGCAACGGCGGATAAGCCGACGACGGTCCGCCAACAGCTGGAACAGCACCGGTCGAACCCCGTGTGCGCGTCGTGCCATCGGAACATCGATCCCGTCGGCTTCGCGCTGGAGAACTTCGACTCCGTCGGGCAGTGGCGCGATACGACCGCGGACGGGTTGCCGATCGATGCCGTCGGCACGCTGCCGGATGGGAAGACGGTCAATGGTCCTGTCCAGCTGCGGGAGGCGCTCCTCGGCCGGCCCGATGTCTTTGTCGGCGCGGTGACCGAGAACTTGTTGATCTACGCGCTGGGCCGGGGGCTCGAACCCACCGATATGCCCGTTGTCCGGAGCATCGTGAAGAACGCGGCGCAGAACGACTATCGCTTCCAGTCGATCATCATGGGGATCGTCCAGAGCGTGCCGTTCCAGATGCGGACCAAGATCAGTCCAGTTGAGACTGGAAACAAAGTCGCGCAAGTTAACTGAAGGTGGAGGAGCGATGATCATTACGAAGAAGCACCTGTCTCGCCGCACGTTCTTGCGCGGCACCATGGGCGCCGCGGTGGCGCTGCCTTTCCTGGATGCGATGGTTCCGGCAATGACGGCCCAGAGCCAGACGGCTGCCAACGCGCCGTTCCGGTTCGGCGCCATCTACTTTCCAAACGGCGTGTGGCCGGAATCCTGGCATCCGGAGAAGGCCGGCAAGGACTTCGAGTTCAAACAGGTCATGAAGCCGCTCGAACCGTTCCGCGACCAGTTGGTCACGGTCAGCCAGATGAGGGCGCCTTTTGTGTCGGTTCACCTCGGGGCCAGCGCGTGCTGGCTGAACGCCGTTGGCCCGGCGGGGAACGAAAAGGCGAGCACGAGCGACGCCTACGGGAAGATCCAGTCGAAGAAGACCGTGGATCAGTTCATTGCCGACAAGATTGCGGGCGATACACCTCTGCGTTCCATTGAGGTGGGAACCGAAGACATGGGCACGGCGGCCGGCGCCTGCGACGGATTCGCGTGCGCCTTCTTTAATACCTTGTCGTGGCGCGACGACACGAGTCCGCAGCCGGTCGGCATCAATCCTCGCGTGACCTTCGAGCGAATGTTCGGCGAGACCGGCACGTCGCAGCAGCGCCTGGCGGGTCTCAAGACCAAGCAGAGCATGTTGGACTCGGTGATGCAGGAGACGGCGAAGCTCCAGCAGAAGGTCGGGCCGGCGGACAAGGCTATTCTCGACGAGTACCTCACCAACGTCCGTCGCGTGGAGCAGCAGCTCGACCGGATGGAAGCCCGCGTGGCCAGCCTTCCGGAAGGGTCGGCGGATGCGCCGGTCGGGATTCCGGAAGTGTTCGACGATCACATGACCGTGACGTACGACCTGCTGCACCTCGCGTATCAAGCCGACATGAGCAGGGTCTTCACGTTCCTGCTCGGCCACGAGGCCAGCACCCGCAGCTACGCGCACATCGGCGTGCCCGAGGCGCACCACAGTATCTCGCACCACGGGGGTGACGCAGAGAAGCTGTCGAAGTACGCCAAGATCGGCACCTATCACATCGCGAAGATGGCCGAGTTCCTGGACAGGCTGAAGAACACGAAGGATGGCGACGGCAGCCTGCTCGACCACTCACTGGTCTACTGGGGCAGCGGCATGAGCAACGGGAACGCGCACGATCGGGTGAATGTGCCGGCTGTGCTTGTGGGCGGTGCCAACGGTCGAATGGCGGGCAACCGTCACATCGTCGCCCCCAAGGAGGCGCCGACCGCGAATCTCCTTCTGGCGATAGCTCACGTCGCGGGCGTGGAGATCGACAAGATGGGGCCGAGCACAGGGCGTATCGACCTCTAACCGGTTAGGCGCTTCACAATGCCGTCGTGTCCGCCTTCAGGCGGACCAGACACGTCGTGGCGGGGGGTGGCAGACGCTGCCCCCCGCCATTTTTCTTGTAGGCCGGGTCCTTTCGGACCCGGCATCAGGCCCTCAGTTGCAGGTGTTGGCCACGGACTCGACCGTACTGACGTTCAGTCCGTTAATACCGCCCGTACCCAGCAGCAGCCCTGTGACGGCCATCCGGTGACCGACGAACCGGGTCAGCGACGTCAGCACGAACTTCAGCTCGTACTCCCGATCGCTCAGGGGCACGTCGCGATCGGCGCTGGCACTCGTCGTCGAGGCGCGCCTCGGGCGAGTACCCTTGACCAACGTCCAGCTTCCGTCGGCCCCGCGCGGCGCCAGGCACCCGACGACGTGGGCGAACGCGTTGTTGGGGAGCTCGCCCGGTCCATCCTGCGTGACGATCCGCACGCCGACGCTCGAGTCTGGCGTCAGTTCCTTCATCCCGGCCGGGAACCCGTTTGTCTGCAGGATGTGCGTGACGATGTCCACGTAGGTGCTCGTCGCCAGGGTGCCCTTGAGCGACCCATCCTCAGAGAAGGGCATGTTGGCTCTGATATAGGTCAGCAGCTCACCGACCGTCGTTTCTTTCCAGTCGGTCCAGAATTGGGTTCCGCTCAGGGCCTTGCCTTCCCCGCCCTCGAGGTTGTCGCCGTGACACTCGGCGCAGTTCATCGAGAACAACCTCCTGCCCCGGTCCGCCTGGTCGGCGGTGAAGACGCCGTCCCAAACGCTCGGTTGGCCGCCCGCGGGCGACTGCTCGGCACGCCGAAGCGACGAAGTCGAGAAGGCAGACTCGGCGCGGAGGGCGGAGACCGAGGCGCCCATCCAGGACGCGACCAGACCAAGCGCGACCGTGAGCAAGGCGACTCGTCGCATGTCGTGGATGATAGAGGGCCCATAAGTGAATGTCGAGTCCTCGCCGGGGCGCGCCGCACCGAGGCCGCAGGGTCTGCCTTTCCGGCCTTCCAATCGTCGTCTGAGGGATGATAGACACCGTGGCCGTTGACAGACCTCCAAGCACATGGACCACGACGATCGCGTGCTGCGCGTCATGCTCGTCGTAGACAGTATCGGCACGTTCGTGAAATGGATCGAGCCATGACCAATCATTCGAAGTCGGCATCTGAAATGCCCGCGGCCACGTCCGTGTCACCGCTGCAACTGGCTGGGTACCAGGAAGGCGCCGTCGTCAGCAGGACACTGCTCAAACGCGGCGGCGGAACGATCACCTTCTTTACGTTTGACGCCGGCCAGGGGTTGAGCGAGCACACGGCTCCGTTCGACGCCGTGGCATACGTGCTCGAGGGCGACGCCGAGATCACGATCGATGGCACACCGGTCTTGGTGTCCGGAGGCGAGATGGTCCTTATGCCGGCCCACCAGCCGCATGCGCTCACTGCGCGCACCAAGTTCAAGATGCTGCTGACGATGATCCGTTCGGACTGAGAAACGCCTCGCTACTCTGGTTGAAGTACCCGTTGGCCGCTTTCCCAGTGGCTACCATTGCTCTTCATTGGGCGCCGCTCCGTGCGATCGAACACCAGCACTTGATGGAACAGGCGGCCATGTGCATCAATGCCCGACACGGTGGCCGTCATCGTCCGCCCGTCGTCGGACACGTCGTACGTGCTGCGGCTCATCACGGCGCGGCCCCGCTTCGCGACCCACTCGAGGCCACGCGGACCGAGCGCCCCGATGGCGACGAGGCCCGGCGCTCCCGGTACGGGGTGTGCCTCGCCGTTGCACACCACCATCTGCGTCTGCTCTTGGTGTTGGCCGGACGTGTTCACGCCGCTGTCGGTGATCCTCATGGTGTCGCCGGAGACCTCAACGCGCATGGTGGCACTGTGAAATCGCGGATTGAGCCCGCGGCGTGATTTCGACCGATTCGCGGTCCACATGCCGGCCAGCGGATGCATCGGTGGCTCCTTCGATGACATGGACATGCCCCGTCACATGCCTCACTGAGGCACGAGGTCGCCCGTGGAATCGCGGGGAGGGCTGGCGCCCACCGGCTCACGGTCGTCAGCCTGTCCCAACAGCTCGCGCGTGCGGGTGAGGAGGGCGTGCGCCGTGAACGGTTTCTCCAAGAGCTGCACACCGGGTTCGTGAAACCCCTTGGCGGTGCGGAGACGCCCCATGTAGCCCGACATATACAGCACCGGCACGTGGGGTTGGGCCCGCGTCACGCGCGCCGCCAGCTCACGGCCATCCAGGCCCGGCAGGACCACGTCGGTGAGGAGCAACTGGATCGAGGGGTGCTGACTGTCCAGGAGTGTCACCGCCGCTTCCGCACTGTTGGCATCGAGGACGCGATAGCCATACCGTTCGAGCACAGTCTTCACGAAGGCCCGCGCGTTGTCATCATCTTCGACCAGCAGAATCGCCTCCCGGCCGACTGGCGAGGCCACGAGGGGGAGGGGCACCTGCGGCGCCAGCACCGCCTCGGTGGTGGTGGGTAAGTAGATCTCGAAGGTGGTCCCGCGCCCCGGGGCACTGTCGACGCCGATGTAGCCACCCAGTTGTTTCACGATCCCGTAGACCGCGGCGAGCCCCAGGCCCGTGCCGTGTCCCCGTTCTTTGGTGGTGAAGAGCGGCTCGAACACCCGGGCCCGAATCTCAGGGGACATGCCGATGCCCGTATCCCGGACACTGACCATCGCGTACGACCCAGCCTTCGCGCCCGGATGCGTGAAGGCATAGTCCCGGTCGAGCTCGGCAGGGCCCGTGGCCATCGTCACCACGCCGCCCCGCGGCATGGCATCCCGCGCGTTCACCACGAGATTCATCAAGACGTGCTCGAGCTGTGCGACGTCCGCCATCACCGGGGGGAGGTCTCGGGCGAGGACCGTTTCGACGGTGATCTGCTCCCCGATCAGGCGACGAAACATCGGTTCGACATCCGCGACGACGGCCGACAGGTCCACTGGGGCCACCTTGAGCACTTGCTTGCGGCTGAATGCCAACAGCTGTCGGGTCAACGTGGCGGCGCGCTGCGCGGCAGCCATGATCTGCCGGAGATCGCGGCCGATGGACTTGTCGGGCCCGATCTGCCGCGTGAGGAGTTCGCTATACCCGAGGATGATGGTCAGCAGGTTGTTGAAATCATGCGCGACGCCGCCCGCCAGATGCCCGAGGGCCTGCATCTTTTGGCCTTGGCCTCGTTGCTCGCGCACCGGTTCCCGCTCGGTCAGGACGTCCGACACGAGGATGAGCCCGCCAATCTCGTGGGCGTCGGTATACCACGGTGTGATGTCCCAGCGAACCGCCTTCGGCCGCCCATCCGGACGAGGATATGGCGAGGCCTCGAGGCGTTCGGTGGCGCCGGCCACACAGCGCTCAAGGAGCGTGCTCCACCGCTCCGGGACAGGGGGAAAGACATCGTCGTGAAGGCGTCCGATGAGCGCCACGGCACCCAGGCCGTGATCGATCAGAAATCGACGACTGACCGCCAGGTATCTCAGCTCGCGGTCCAGGACCGCCATCGCCACCGGCGCTCGCTCGACCACGCCTCGCAACCGCGCGTCGCCGAGCGGCGGCGTGGCGTCCGCGCGTGGGACGTGTGCTTTCGCCTGGGTATTCGATGACCTACCTCGGCACGCGTGCTGGCGGACGCGGCGCTCCGGGCCGGGACGCGGACCGTCGGCGGGACCGACCCCTTCACAGAACGTCACTGCAGAGACGACGGGCTCGCAGACGCCAGCCATCGGGCGACGGCGTGCGGCGGTGGCGTTGGTCTTTCTTCTTCCCGTCATCATGCTATGTTCCGACCCGAGACCGCACGGGCCAAGAGCGCCCAGGAGCAATCCGCATACCGCCCATTACCTCGGAGAATGCGCCTGAATCGACGATCGCTGTGCGCGCGCTCACGTCTGCACAGTGAGTCGCGCGCCGCCCAGGTGTGCGACGTGCTCATTGCGGGGCATGGCGTTCAGCTCAGAAGAAAGGAAAGCCATCGTGACGCCGGTCCAACGGTCCTGACACGTCCGGGAGCGGACTCGGATTTGTGAAGCCGGGCGTTCGCAGAAGGGCAAAAGAGGGCCACCACTCTTGAATCAGGCGCGCTGCCTGTGCTCAGATGCGGCCATGCAAACCATTCAGATCGCCGGGCGACGCGGCGGCTTCGCGAGCACCCAGCGCGTCGACCGCTGGTGGGTCGCACCAGCGTCGACGGCAGTCGGCCTCATTCTGTTCTTCGGCTACTTGACGTTCCGTGCCTTCAACGCCACCTATGTCTGGTACGACCCGTACATCAGCCCGACGGTGGCTCCACCGGTCTTTACGCCGGCGTCCGGCTACCCGGGGGCCGTGCCGGTGGACCATGCCTGGCTCGGCGCGTTCCCGGCGTGGTGGCCGGCGTTTTTGCCGCAGTCGCCGGCGTTCTTCCTGCCTGCGCTCGCAATCGCGTTCCGCTTCACCTGCTACTACTACCGCGGCGCGTACTACAAGGGCTGGTTTTTGACGCCACCGTCCTGCGCTGTGCGCGGCGCGCCCCGACGGTACCTCGGGGAAACGGCGCTGCTGCTGTTTCAGAACCTTCACCGCTACACCCTGTACGGCGCACTGTTTCTGCTCGTGTGCCTCTGGTGGGAGGGCATGTCAGCGTTCTTCCGTGCCGGCCGGTTCGGCATCGGCGTTGGCACGGTGGTCATGCTGATGAACGCCGCGCTGCTGACGGGTTACACGTTCGGCTGCCACTCCTGGCGTCACCTGATCGGAGGGCGGCTCGACTGCTTCACCTGCGAGGGTGCGGTCTCGCCGCGCTATCGACTATGGGAGGGGTCGACATGGCTGAACGAGCGGCACATGGCATTCGCCTGGTTCAGCCTCATCTGGGTGGCGTTCACCGATTTCTACATCTATCTGGTCTCGACGGGCACCATACGAGATCTGAACACCTAGTAACCGAACGGGTGCTGGACGAGGAACAGCCGGTGATCGCAAATGAAAGAAAAGGGCCGGCGATCCCGGCGTCCCGTAAACGTGGACCGGGAGTTCGAAGGACGTGCCGGCCGTCGTGGAGGCGTTGGGCCTGTGACGGCGTCGCCGTTCGTTGCTACCATGAGGGCATGGCCCTCGACGAACGCGCCTTCTTTGCGGAAAAACCGGAAACCCGACCCGGACGGTATCAGTGCCCGAAGTGCCGGCGGCCCGGCGAATACAGTATTCGCTGGATGCGGCACTCGAAGAAGGACCGGCTGCCGCCCGGCGCCAACGAGGAGGACCGGGCCAAGTTCGCCAAGCTGCGCGACTACCTGCTCCGCCTCGACGACGAGGTCACCTGCAAGGCCTGCGGCAAGAAATTCGAGATTCCGTCGCAACACTCCCTGATGTTCGTGGACCAGCTGGCGGGCCTCCCCAACGAAGAAGAGCTCGAACGAGAGATCAACATCGCGTCGGGAGAGCCGGAGCCGGAGCCTGAGAAGAAGCCGGCGTTGCCCGCACGGTTCACGCGCAAGTCGAGTGGTTGGAAGTAGGCTGGCTACACGAAGAATGTTTTCACCTTCGTCCCGCGGACGCCTGACCGATCGGGATCTCGATCGCTTCCCTCACGACACGCTTTTTCATCGCGTGGCGCGCGAGGTGTGCCACGCCGGATGTCTGCCCCGCAAAGAGCTGTATGAGGCGTGGGAGATGGCGCGGCGGGTGCGGCGGCTCTTTCGCGGCGGACGCGTCATCGACCTCGGTGCCGGACACGGCCTGCTCGCCCAGGTCATGCTGTTGCTCGACGATTCTTCGCCGGAAGCGCTCGTGCTCGACAGGACGTTACCGGCCTCGAGCGCAAGACTGCACGAGGCGCTGGTTCAGGCCTGGCCGAGGCTCTCCGGGCGCGTCGCGTTTGTCGCCGGCGCGCTCGAGGACGTCGAGATTCTCCACACCGACGTCGTCGTCTCGAGCCATGCGTGCGGAGCTCTCACCGATCTTGTTCTCAATCGTGCCGTTGCCGCGCAGGCACGGGTCGCCGTGCTGCCGTGCTGTCACGATCTCGCCAAGGGTGATGCGGGTGGACTCTCCGGTTGGGTTGACGGCCCGCTCGCCATCGACATCGTGCGCGCGATGCGCCTGACCGAGCAGGGCTATCGCATCTGGACGCAAGTCATTCCGGCCGATATCACCCCGAAGAACCGCTTGTTGCTTGGTGCGCCTGCGGTACACTCCTTCCAATGACTGTTCCGACCAGCGCACGACCGGGGCGCAACGAGCCCTGTCATTGCGGCTCGGGCCGCAAGTACAAACACTGCTGCCTCACAAAGGACGAAGCACAGGCCGCGACCGAGCGAGCCAAGGCCGCGGCAGAAGAGGCGGATCGAGCGCCCGAGGCGGCCGCACCGACTCCCGCACGAGCATCCAAGCCCCGGACACACCAGCCGTGGAAGGCCACGACTTCGCGTGGCTTCGTCCCGCGGACGCGGACGCCACGCAAGGTCGGCGGCAGCTGAGCGGGGCGATCAGCCCTTCACGACGAATTCTTTTTTCACGAGGTACTCGCGGACGCGGTCGCGCAGATCGCCCTGGAGCTCGATCGTGTCGTCCGACACGGCCCCGCCGGTGCCGCATGCGCGCTTGAGCTCCTGACAGAGCTCCCGCAGAAAGGCAGCATTGCGCGGGAGGCCTGCGACCACCGTGACGGTCTTCCCGGCGCGCCCCTTCTTTTCCATGCGCAGCTTCGCCACGATCTGGCCCAGCCGGGACGGCAGCACCGCGTCTGCCGCACGGCGGCTGCACTTGCAGTCCGCCGTCGGCCAGCCGCAACCGGGGCACACGCGCCCGACATCGGTCGAGTAGACGAGCCTCCCTTTGCCCCGGTCGGTCTGGGACACCTCTATTTCTCGATGGTGTAGATCTCGCGCCGGCCGTGATCGATGAGATCGTGATAGCCCTTCATTGCGTCCTGGAATTCCTTGATCTCCATCGATTTACGCGATATCTCGGCGTATTTCTCAAGACTTTCCACTTCCATCTCCGACACGACCGTCCAGTAGCGCTCCGCGCTGACGTCGGTCATCACGCGCATCGGGCCAAAACCTATCTGCGGCCCCAGTTTACTGAGGGCTAGGAACTTCTGAACCATGGGGCGTGCTTGCCCGGGCTTGCAGTACATGATGTCTCGCACGAGAAACATGGTGTCCTCCTTGTTTCAGAGCGCCGCCGCCTGTTTCGCACCATCCAATGGGACCAGACTTTACTACGAGACGAGGTGGCCTCACCGCGGTCACACCCAAGAAGACATGGCAGAATAGTCGCCCCAGCAGAGGAGAAGACCATGAGCGCGCCGATCGGACCGACCCCAGACAAAGTCATGCAGCTCATCACCGGCGGCTGGGCGGCTGCAATTCTCGGATCGGCGGCGAAGCACGGCATCTTCAACGCGCTCGAAGGCGGCGGCGACGATGCCGCGGGCGTCGCGAAGAAGACCGGCATCTCGGCACGCGGTGCACAGGCGGTGCTCGACGGCCTGACCGGCGTCGGACTGCTGACGCTGGTCAATGGGCGCTACCAGAACACGCCGGAAGCGTCGGCGTTCCTGGTGAAAGGCAAGCCCACGTGCCTCGGAGGGATGGCGGAAGTCATGACCGGCAGCCTGACCGACTGGGTCACGCTCCCCGAGGCGGTCAAGACAGGCAACCCGACCGCGACCAACACCGCCGAGATGGCAGACAACGATTTCTGGCACGTCCTCGTGCCTGCGATCGCCGCGCTCTCCTTCCCCGTCGCGCACATGGCAGCCCAACGCCTCGGCATCGCGAAGGCGGGCGCGGTCCGCTGGCTCGACGTCGGCGGCGGCTCGGGCGTGTGGTCGGCAGTCTGGCTGAGCGCGAACACGCAGGCGAAGGGCGTCCAACTCGACTGGCCCGTCGTCAACAAGATCGCCAAAGGGTTTGTCGCCACCTTCGGCGTCGCCGACCGTTTCGAGACCATCGACGGCGACTTCCACACGGTCGACTTCGGCGCCGCCCAGTACGACTTTGCAATCTACGGACACATCGCCCATCAGGAAACGCCAGCGGACAACGTCGCGATCTTCCGCAAGTTTCGCAAGGCTCTCAAGCCGGGCGGCACGCTGCTCGTCAACGACTTCGTTCTGAGCGACGAGCGTACGGGGCATCCCTTCGCGATGATGTTTGGCGCGCAGATGCTGCTGGTGACGAAGGGCGGCAACGCGTGGCGCCAGGCGGACTATCGCACGTGGCTCGCCGAAGCGGGATTTGCGTCGGTCGACATCGTCCTCACTCCGTCGCCGGCAACCCTCGTCTTCGCGAAGTGACGTTATGGCGGGTTCCGCGCTTGGCGTTTGGCCTTCGGTGTCACCCGCACCGCTCGACCTCGGCGGATTCCGACGAGCAATTACGCCGCCGCCAGTCGGGCCCTCGTGTCCCCGGCGTGGTGCCGCCGCTCGCCAATCGTTTCAATGTCGGAGACGAAATCGGCATCATGGAGGTTGGCCGCGTCCGGGAGATCTGGCGATACCCGGTGAAGTCTATGGGCGGAGAGCGGCTCGCGTGCAGTCACGTCGGCAGTTACGGGTTATGGGGCGATCGCGGCTGGGGAATTCGAGACGATGCGACCGGAGTGATTCATAACGCGAAGCGACACCCAATCCTGATGCAGTGCTCGGCGGTGTACCGCGCAGCGCCACGTGCCGACCACATTCCGCACGTGGACATCACGCTTCCCGACGGCGCCATGATCTCCAGCGACTCGCCGGCTGTCTCGCAGCGCTTGTCGGAACTGATGGGACGGCGCGTCGTCCTCCGCCCGCTGCAGCCGGCTGCAGACACGGCGTATTACCGCAGACGCGAGCCGGGTTCCGCTCTGCTGGGACGGCTGGCGCAGTATCGCCCGGTTCGTCGCCTGCTGCAATGGGCAGTCTTCCGCGGCCGAATAGCGAAGGAGCTGCGCGAAGCGTTCGGGCGTGAGCCAGGGGAACCATTGCCCGATCTTGCCGACGTTCCCGGAACCGTTTTCGAGTTCTACACACCGCCGGGCACGTATTTCGATCTCTTCCCGATTCACGTGCTGACAACGTCGACGCTGCAGCTCATGTCGCGGCTGAATCCGGCCGCCAACTGGGACGTACGGCGGTTCAGACCCAATGTGCTGGTGGACACCGAGTCCACGACCGCTGCCGTAGAGAACGACTGGGTTGGCCGGGCGATTCGCATCGGCGGTTTTGTCGTCAAAGGGGAACTTCCCACGATCCGCTGCGCGATGCCGATGCACGCCCAGGCAGACTTGCCACGTGATCCGTCGGTGCTGCGGACGATCGTCCGTGAAGCAAGTCAGTGCTTAGGGTTGTACGCTTCGGTCATCGAGCCGGGCCGCGTCGGCATAGGCGATCCAGTGGAACTCTCCGCAGATGCTCGCTCCGATCGATCAGCTGGCTCTCGTAAGACTTGAACAGATCGGCGCCCGACGGAGGTGGTCGACAGTCGTTCTATCGCCGCTGGATCGTGGCGTGCGCGGCCGGTGAGCTCGTGGGCATCGGCGTCGCCGCCGGCGCGGCCCTTGCGATCAACGCGCTGATTGGGGAACCACGGGCGCTCGGCAGCCGCCTGGTGATACTCGCGACATTTGCTCTGGTCGGCGCCGTGGAAGGGGCCGCCCTG
This sequence comes from Acidobacteria bacterium RIFCSPLOWO2_12_FULL_65_11, assembly GCA_001767495.1. Classification (GTDB taxonomy): domain Bacteria; phylum Acidobacteriota; class Vicinamibacteria; order Vicinamibacterales; family CAVVIG01; genus 2-12-FULL-65-11. Next base: position 24,561 of record MELA01000076.1, read on the forward strand.
GCCGCCTTCCAGTGGCGTTGTGAAGAGCGCATCAGTCGGCCGCGGCGCCGGTATCGGCCCCGCAGCCGGGCGGTGGGTGGTCCTGCTACCGTCCGCGAAATGTCTCCGCGCTGCCGGCCGCCGTCAGATCGATCGCCGTGCCGGCGACCCGCCCGACGACGTGATACCGCGCACGAAGCTGGAGGACATTCAGCTTGGCGCCAAACGCGCCTGGCCGCGAACGCGTCACTGCCGTTTGCGCCACATCGAGGTCCAGGGTCAGATCCAATGAGTCGCTGCGACCGCGCACGCGGATGCGCTCGGGTGCGTCGGTGCCGGCACGATTGGTTTCCGCGATCGTCACGTCGGTCGTGTACCCCATCGGCCCCTCGGGGCCGAGCGCCATCAGGAAGGCGGGCACACGGCTCGCGTCGGCTGCATCGGCTGGCGGATACACGTGGCCGTACACGAACGACAGCCCGTCGCCCTGCACCTGGCCCCACTGCCACGACACGCCCTCCCAGAATCCCCAGTTGTGATCGTGGTAGCCGACGCCGCCGTCGAACTCGACCCGGTCGTTCGCGACGCGAATCGATCCCTGCAAGGCCCCCGACATTACGGGCACGACGTAGCCCGACACCCACCCGCTGGCGCCGCGAATCGCCAGCGGCGGCAGCGAACGTCCGGGTGTCGCGTGGATGACGAGATCTCCTGACGCGCGTGTCGATCCCGCTTCGGCCGGGAGATCGATCGAGACGCGATACTCGCGCCCGACCAGGCGGACGCGACTCTTCCCGACGGTCAGGTCCGGCGCCATGCCGAGCAGCTCCGCCTCGTTCACTTCCATCGAATCGGAGTAAGACGTCATGCGCCCACCGCGATCGAGCTGCAGGCGCACGCCCACGACGCGCCGGCCGGAGGCGAGCCTCGGGCCGGCCAGAAACGTCAGATAGAACCCGGCATCGTCCGATCGGCCGTTGAAGTACAGCCACTCGGCCCACGAGGCCGCCCGGGCGGGCACATCCGGAATCGGATGGAAGCGGTCCATGGCCCGCAGCACGTCCTCTGGATCGGGCCTCGCCCATCCGCGATCGGCGGGCGTATCGGTCCAGAATTCGGCACCGCTGGTCTCCGGATCGTGCAGCGCGCGTTCGAGGCTCGGGATGCCGCCGCGGGCGCGGACCGGCGTCGCGCCCCGCTCGTCGATGAGGTAAAGCGTCGCTTGCGCCGTCGGCGCCGCTACGGCCACCCGTGGCGCGAGCGGTCCGTCGCCGAGCACGGCCGAGAGTGCGAACCTGGCATTCGGCAGGCGGCCGGCCGCGCCACCGATGATCGCGTCGCCGCCTCCGATGAGCTCCGGCGCGCGTGCCTGCTCCAGCACGACGGCCGCCACACCGAGGAGCGCCGCCATCACCGCCACGCCCAGGCCGAATCCGCCGGCGAGCACGGCGCTGCGGACCGGCCGCGACCGCAGCGATCGGACGGCCAGCATGAGGATCATCACGACGACCCCTCGACAATCTGCCCGTCGCGCATCGTCAGCAGCCGATGCGCGCACGCCGCCACCGCCACGTCGTGGGTGACGACAACGACCGCCGTCCCGTCCTCGTGCAGCCGATCGAGCAGAGTGATGATGTGCCCGCCGGTCCGTTGATCCAACTCGCCGGTCGGCTCGTCAGCCAGCAGCAGGCGCGGCCGGTTGGCGAGCGCCCTGGCGATCGCGACCCGCTGCATCTCGCCCCCCGACAGCTCCGAAGGCCTGTGGGCCGCCCGGCTCGCCAACCCGACGTACTCGAGGAGCTCGGCGGTTCGCCGGCGTCGATCGAGGCGAGCGACCCCCGCCTCGGCCTGCGGCAGCTCGACGTTTTCCCACGCGGTCAGCATCGGCAGCAGAAAGAATCGCTGGAACACAAAGCCGATCTCGCGGAGCCGCAGACGGCTCCGCTCGGCATCGGAGAGCGATCCGACGTTGCGGTCCTGGACCAGCACGTCGCCAGAGGTCGGCACGTCCACACACCCGAGGATATGCAGCAGCGTCGATTTGCCGCAGCCGGACGGACCCACGACCGCCACGTATTCGCCCGCCTCGATGCGGATCGACACATCGCTCAACGCCGTGACGGGCGCGGCCGCCATCGGGAACACGCGCGACACGTGCCGGGCTTCGACGATGGGTGGCTGTGTCATCCCACTACCTCGCGTCGCAGCGTGGCGGCAATGGGCAGCGTGGCGACGATCCGCATCGGGTAGAGCGCGGCGCCCACCGACGCGGCCCCGAGCAGCCACGTGTACGCAACGAGCGTGCGCCCTTCGAAAACGAAAAAGTGCACGTCGGAGGGAATGCCCGGCAACGCCCGCAGGATGTCGTCGAGCCAGACCGACAGCACGAGGCCGACCGGAACGGCCAGAATCGCGCCCGCGCCGACCATCATCACCGACTCGCAGAGCACGCCCGCTACCACACGCGTCCGCGACAGGCCCACGGCCCGCAGCGCCGCGATCTCGCCGAGCCGCTGATTGACCGACGCCGTGAGCAGCACCGTAATCAGCAGAAATCCGAAGAACAGCGTTACCGTCGCGAGTACAAAAGAGATCTGGCGAAAATAGGAAAACTGGACGCGGCTGAACCGCTCGACCAGTTCTTCGTTGGTGACGACGTGCAGCGGCGGGAGCAGCGCCTGGATGGCGGCGGCCGCGCGGCCCGCACCTTCGCGCTGATTGGACCTGACGAGCAGCATGTCAACGCCCAGTTCCATGCCGCCTTCGCACAATCGCCCGATGTCTGACAACCGGCCGGCAACGGTCTGGGCGGCCGCGTCATCGAACGGAAATCCGGCGACCCCGACGATGGCAAAGGCCACCGGCGGCAGCACCGATCCGTCGGGGCCGCAGGCTCCGCGGAGCGTCAGCGTCGAGCCAGGGGACAGGCTCAGCCTGTCGGCCACGGTCCGGTTGACGACGAGCGGCGGATTGGCGCCGGCGCCCGCCGACAGATCGCGGCCGTCGACGAGCGTCCACATCGGCCTCGCCTGCGGGTCTGCGGCGATGAACTGCACACGCCCCGGCGGCTGACTCGCGGCCGTCTCCGACACGATGTCGGCCTCCCGGATACTGACGGGCACGACGGCTTCCACCTGCGGGAGCGCCGCGATGGCGGCCGCCACCGCGTCTGCCTCGACGATCCGGGGGCCGGTGAACGGCGCGGCGTCGGTGGCCAGCACGCGCACGTCGAAGCCGGCCCGGTCAAGTAGATCGCGGAACGAGAGCACCAGCCCTCGCGACAGCAGCAGCATGTCGAAGAGCAGCGCGCCGACCGCCACCACGCCCAGCACGCCGATGCTGGTGCGCCCGGGTTGGCGGACACTCGTCAGCCACGCAAGGCGAAGGACTCTGAGCATCTAGCGTCGAACGAGCGCCAGCGGGTGCCGGCGCAGCAAGGTCCAGGAGGCGATCGCGCTGGCGGCGATCCCGAGCGGCAGGGCGAGCAGGATCGATTGCGCGACGACACCAGGAGTAATCCGCAGGAACACGAGCGCCGTATCGTAGCGCCACTGGAAGAAACGGTTGAAGGCGCCCTGCATGATGAGCGCAAAGCCAATGCCGAAGGCGGTGCCGACGGCCGCGATGCACGTGCCTTCGGCGAGCACCTGCATCAGAATCCGGCGCCGCGTGAAGCCGATGAGGCGCAGCGTGCCGACTACGTCGCTGCGCTCGTCAACGAGCATCATCATCAGCGCGAGGAGGAACACGGCGCTGCCGAGCATGGTGACGCTGGCGATGGCGAGGTGAAAGCGCTCGATGACGAGGAAGGTGCCCGCGCGGTCGTCGGGCGCGCTTGTCGGCCGGGCGACCGTCCCTGGCAGGCGCGTGGAGACGTCGCGGGCGAACGCGTCGGCGTCTGCCGGATTGACGAGCGCGACGTTGATCGAGCTGACCGTGTCGGACGCGCTCGGATCCGACGGATTCCCGGAGAGCGCGAGCAGGTCCGGCAGATGCAGGCGGGCCTCGAGGGCCGGCTGCGCGAATCGCATCGGATCGGGCGTCGGCTCGTAGGCGCCCAGAATGCGGAATGTGCGCGAGCGACCGCCGGTGGGATCCGCCGAGAGGCGCACCAGATCGCCGATACCTAGCGCGCGGCTTTCCATGAGCTGGCGCGACACCAGCACGCCCGGCGCCTCACCGGCCTCGATCGGCTGGGCGGCGCTTGCGGCGGTGAGCGCGACGGCCGCAGAGAGGGCCATCGCGACCAGCGCCCAGATGCGTGTACGACGCATGTCTCAGTGTAACCTTGCGCCATGCGCGCATGGCTGATGGACTCTTACGCAGGCATCGACGCCCTGAAGATGGGCGAGGTCGCCGATCCCAAGCCTGGCCCTGGCGAGGTGGTGCTCGGCGTGCGCTTCGCGGCCCTCAATCCGGCGGACGCGTTCCTCGCGCAGGCCCTGTACCCGGCCAAACCCCCGTTGCCCCACATCCTCGGACGCGACGGCGTGGGCGTGGTGCTCGAAGCGCACCCGAGCGTGACGAACCTCCGCGCCGGCGACGCCGTGGGCATCCTGCGCGGCGATGTCGGCGTGGAGAAATGGGGAACGCTGGCCGAACAAGTCGTCGTCTCCGCAGACCGCCTGGTGCCCATTCCTCGAGGATGGTCGGCTGAAGAGATGGCCGGTGCGCCATTGGTGTTTCTCACCGCCTGGCAGGCGCTGACCCAATGGACCGAACCGCCCGCTCCCCCACCGGTGCGCTCTGTGTTACTTGTGACCGGCGCTTCGGGCGGCGTGGGTGTGGCGTCGGTGCTGCTCGGACGATCGATGGATCTGGTGGTCGTCGCGTTGTCCCGCAGTGCGGACAAGGCGGCCACGCTGAAGGAACTGGGAGCCGACTTCGTGTTCGACCCCGGCGACCCACACCTGCGCCAGCGCGCGAACGCGGCCATCGCCCCCAGCAAAGTCGACCTCGTCATCGACAGCCTCGGTGGCGCGCTGTTCAACCAGCTGGTCTCGATGCTCGGCTATGGCGGCCGGATCAGCGTTGTGGGAAGAAGCGCCGGCGTGGTCCCGGACTTCAACACGGCGACGCTCTTGTTTCGCCGGATTCGAATCGGCGGGATTGCGGCTTCGGACTATACGCCGGAGGCGGCCCAGGCCGTCTGGACGGAGATTGTCGGCCGGCTCGCTGCGATCAAGAAGCGCCCGGTGGTGGACAGCATTTTCTCGTTCGACGACGTGAAGGCGGCGTTCGCGCGACTGCACGAAGGGCCCATGGGCAAGGTGATCGTGAGGATTCAGAGGAGTGAGATTTGAGGTTGTGTATCGGTCTTTACGCTCCTACAATCCGGGGTCATGAAATCCAGGACTCGCAGGGCGGCGGCGATGGCGACCGTTCTGTCCGCGCTCGGCGCCTTCGCAGGCCTGAGTGACGTGACCGGCGTGGGCGTGCTGAGCGCCCAACAACGCCCAGCGGGTCAGGCGGCGACCGCACCCGAGGTTGGCGGACTCGAAGTGTTGCAGGTCCGACCCAACTTCTACATGATCGCCGGCGCCGGCGCCAACATCGGTGTCCAGGTGGGACCGGATGGCGTGATCGTCGTCGATGCCGGCTCGGCTGCGAAGGCCGACGCCGTGGTGGCGGCGATCAAGACGCTTTCGGATCGACCGATTCGATACGTGATCGACACAAGCGCCGGTCTGGACCATGTGGGCGGCAACGAGAAGCTCTCGAAGGCCGGTCAAACGCTCTTCAACACCGAAAACAACCCTCTCAGGCTCGCCATGACCAACGATGGCGCAGCAACGATTATCTCGACCGAGAAGGTCTTGCTGAGAATGAGCGCGCCATCGGCAGGCATGCCTCCGTTCCCCACGGCGGCGTTGTCGACCGAGCCGTTCTTTGAGAGGCGCAGAGCCATGTACTTCAACGGCGAAGGGATTGAGATCCTTCACCAGCCCGCGGCGCACTCTGACGGCGACGCGATGGTGTTCTTTCGCCGCTCGGATGTGGTGGTCGCCGGCGAGATTCTCGACACCACGCGATTTCCGGCGATCGACCTCGCCCAGGGCGGAAGCGTGCAGGGGGAAATCGACGCCCTGAACCGACTCATGGAGCTCGCGATTCCTTCGGTGCCGTTCGATTGGCGGGACGACGGCACGGTGGTCATTCCGGCACGCGGCCGCATCTGCGATCAGATCGACGTCGCAGACTACCGCGACATGGTGACTATCGTTCGCGATCGGATTCGGCAGCTCGTCAACGAGGGGAAGACGCTGGCGCAGGTCCAGGCCGCTTCTCCGACGCTGGGGTTCACCAAACGCTACGGCGCGGATTCGGGTCCGTGGACGACGAAGATGTTTGTCGAAGCGGTGTTCAAGAGCCTCACTCAAGAGATCAAGAGATGAAGGCTGGATACGCGCTTCTCGCCGCCACGATCCTCGCACTGCCGCTGCACGTACATGGTCAGGGCCGTGGCGCGCCTCCTCCGCGGACACCCAAAGCGGCTGCGCCGATCGATCTGACCGGCTATTGGGTCGCTGTCGTCACCGAAGACTGGCGCTACCGCATGGTGACGCCAACGAAGGGCGATTACCAAGGCGTCCCGATGACGGCCGAGGCGCGCAGGGTGGCCGAGGCCTGGAAGCCGGAGGCCGACCAGGCCGCCGGTCAACAGTGCAAGTCGTAT
>MELA01000076.1:31238-41099 GCA_001767495.1 Acidobacteria bacterium RIFCSPLOWO2_12_FULL_65_11
GCCAGGACGCATCCGCATCACTTGGCAGGACGACAAGACGCTGCGGCTGGATCTGGATGCCGGCACGCAGACGCGGCTCCTCCAATTTGAACCGCCGCAGGTTGGAAAATCAGATCCAAGCTGGCAAGGTGATTCGACGGCTCGATGGGAAACGCTGCCGATTGGTCGCGGTGGGGCTCCGGCGCCAGCAGGCGGATGGCTCAAGGTGACGACGACAAACATGAGAGCCGGGTATTTGCGGAAGAACGAAGAACGGCGTCCCGTATAGCGAGACCGCGGGTCTGACCGAGTACTTTGATCTTGGAACCTTGCCGAACGGCGATCAGGTGCTGGTCGTCACCGCCATCGTGGACGACCCGCGATATCTGACGCAGCCATTCGTCGTGAGCTCGCAGTTCAAAAAACAGGCTGATGCCTCCGGATGGGATCCCACGCCCTGCTCTGCGACGTGGTGAACACGTGCGTTTCTCGACGTTTCTCTCAGGGGAGCGATCGATCATGGACACGCTGAAGCGGTTCTCCACGTGGCCGGCGGTGGTGCTGCTGACCGTCGTGACTGGCACATCGGCGTCCGCCCAATCCGACCTGTCGGGGTCGTGGGTCTCGATCCAGCACGAAGACGCGCTCGAGCGCGGAGCCGGACCCTATCAGGTCGACTACACAGGCCTGCCGCTCAACGAAGAAGGCCGCGCGAAGGCGCTGAGCTACAGCGCGTCGCAGTACTCGATGCTCGAGCGTCAGTGTGCGTTTTGGCCGCCGCACTACATCGTCATGGGCCCGTGGGGCCTGAGGATTTGGCCCGAGCTGGATCCGGTCACCGGCAGAACGATCGCCTGGACCATCGGTCCCTTTGAAGACCGCGGCACGACCACGATCTGGTTGGACGGGCGACGGCATCCATCCGAGAACGCCCGGCACTTACAGGGCGGCTTTACGACCGGCAAATGGGAGGGCCACACGCTGGTCACCACCACCACGCACATGAAGGCCGGGGCGATCCGTCGTAACGGTGCGCCGAGCAGCGATCAGGAAATCATGACGATGCGACTCATCCGGCACGGCGACCTGCTCACCGTGCTCGTCGTCATCGAAGACCCGATCTATTTGACAGAACCGTACATGCTGTCGAAAACCTTCCGGCAGAGCACCGATGTCCCGCCGCTTCTGCCGACGGGCCCGCCATGCACTCCGGCGTTCGAAGGCACGAAGGCAGACGGCAGCGTGCCCCACATCCTGCCGGGCCGGAACACGGCGATCGATGAGCTGATGACGCTGTATCACATCCCCGTGGAGGCGGCGCTGGGGGGCGCGAACACGATGTATCCGGAATACCGCAAGAAGCTGAAGGATGCGTTTGTGCGTCCCGATCGATGTCCCGCCAACTGCGGCCCTGGAGGCCAATAACAGGCCGCGCCTCCGGCCGCGGCCCCGCCCCGCTAGCCATTCGGCTGGACGTGAAGGGCGGGATCGGCCAGATCCGGCTGGTGGCGGAGTAATCCGGTCAGGCCTGCGCTGGGGTCTTGGGCTTAGTCGTGAGGCGCCGGCCGACGTGATCGATGAGCAGCTCGGCCAGCTTGCAGCCGACGCCCCAGGTGGCGGTCGTTTCCTCTGCCGCTTCGGCGTACGCGACGGCAATGACTCTGTCGCCCGTGATGACGGGCAGCGCCACCGCACTTGCGACAGGGCTGTTCGACAACCCGATTGGCGGATCGCCGTCGCCCCGCGTCACCGTGACCGGCTTGCGATCGGCCACCGTGCGTTTCAGTAGAGTGTCGACAGGGGGCGGGATCGCGATCTTGCCGATGTCGGCCGTCTTGCCGAAACCCCGACCGAGCCAGGGCTTGACGCTCGACGTTCCCACTTGAAACACGACCGTCTTGCTGAAGTACTTGTGGACGCACTCGAGCAAGGTCTCAAAGACTTCGGCCGCGGTGGTCGCCCCGTTGATGGACTGCAGGGCCGTTCCAACCCGTTCGAGCAGCACGACGTTGTCGTCCGCCCGTTTCAGATCTTTGCGCAGCCCATCGAGCTCCGCCTTCCCCGCCTCCGACTCTCGACGGGCGAGGTCGAGTTCCGCCGCCAGTCCCATCGCCCGTTTGGCTTCACGTTCGAGGAGCTTGTTCGCTTCGTCCCGGGCCGACAGGAGCTGCTTGCGCTCCTGGTCCAGCGGGCGGAAGCGTTCCTGCAGTTCCTCGAGGCTGGCGGCCCGTGCATCGCGTTCTGAACGCGCGGCCGTCACTTGCTTCTGCGCATCAGCCAGGGTGCTGGAGAGCGCGGCATGGGCTTTCTGCGCCTCGGCGAGACGCGCTTCCAGTTCCTTGCGAGTTCGATCGATGTCGGCTCGGGCCGCCGCCAGCGCAGCCTCAGCCTGGGCTCGTGCCGCCGCCAGTGCGGCCTCGGCCTGCTTCTGAACCTCTTGGCGCACCTGAACGGCTCGGGCTTCCGCCTCTTCGTTGGCAGCACCCGACAGTTCCTGTACGAGACTGTCGAGCACAGAGGTCTGATTAGTGTGAGACAGCGCCTTGTGCAAGGCGCCCGTCCGTGCCTCCACGGCGGCCCGCATGGCGTCGATTTCGGTTTGCGCCGTCTTCGCGAGGGCGTCGATTAGAATCTGCGCCTGCCGGCGCGCGTGCTTCTCAAAGCTCATGGCGGACTATGTAGTATGCAGTAGCATGGCCCAATCCGAGACGCGAGGGTTCGCGAAAATACACACAATCGGCGCACGCGTTTCCAACTGTCGCCGTCCCCTGGCCATCTGCCAGTCGACAATTCTGAATCTGGTGCCCGATTGTGGACCATCGCCGGAGCATCCCGGGCGCCGCAGTCAATTACAGAACTCGTTGACTGCTGGCAACTTACAGGAATCGCCCTAAGTTGGCAGGTGTGTTGCTTCGCTTGCGCACCCGGAGGTCATGATGAAACACCTGATTGGCGCCACAATGGCAGCGCTGCTGCTGGCCGGGACGACGGTCGCCGCGGAACAGCGCGGCAAGCAGAAGGGACAAGACGACGCCAAGCATGCCTCGCGCGGCAACGAGCGCGACGAGCGGACCAACGTGTCGGTGCGCGTCGCGTGGGGCGCGCGCGACGTCGAGGTGATCCGCGCGCATTACGCACCGCAGCGCCGCAGCCTCCCGCCGGGACTCGCGAAGAAGTACGCGCGCACGGGCCAATTGCCACCGGGATGGCAGAAGAAAATGCAGCCCATCCCCGTCGAGGTTGAGCGCAGGCTGCCGCCGCTGCCGGCCGGCTATCGCCGTGGCGTCATCGACGCGCGCGCGGTGATCTACGACTCACGCGGCATGATCATCGACGTCGCTGTGCTGTTCTGATCGCCTGCTCTACTTCAGGCCGTGCTGTTTCTTGAACTCCGGCCACTCTGCCTTTAGTCGAACGAAGGCGTTCTCGTCAGGACAGAGCAGAAACGGATTCGTCTTTCTCTCGATCCCGACGGTCGAGCTCGGACGGACGCCGTAATCGTGTCCGGGCCACACGGTGGCCGAATCCGGAACCGCCTTGAGCAGACGCTGGAGGCTGTCCCACTCGGTGCGGGCATCGACCTCGGTGCTCGTGCCGCCAATTTTTCCGACAAACAACAGATCGCCCGTGATCAACAGCTCGTACGACGGTTCGTACACGACGAGATGATCGGCGGCGTGCCCGGGCACGTGCATGAACCGGAGGCGCACGGCGCCGACCGTCAGCTCTTGCCCATCTCGAAGCGGAACGTCTACAGGTGTGGGTAAAGCGGGATGCCCGGCGACCGGCGCCCCGGTCAGTTCGACCGCCTTGTCATTGCCGTTGATATGGTCCTGATGCCCGTGGGTGTTGATGATGTAGGTCACCCGGAGGTGCTGCTCGGCGGCGCGCGCGACGAGCGTCTCGGGCGTATACGACGGATCGATCAGTACAGCCTGCTTCGCGTCTCGATCCGCGAGCAGGTAGCCAAAGTTCCGGTCGCCTCCCGTTCGAATCTGTTCGAAGACGAGCTGCATCGTGATAGCTTACGACGTTCTGCAGCGAGTCGGCGTTTCCGTTCGCTGGATGATGTCCATGCCAATCAAGAGGATTACCTTCGACGCCGTACGAAAGATCGGCCTCGCGCTGCCACACGTGAGCGAGAGCACCACATACGGGTCGCCGTGCCTCAAGCTGCGTGGGAAGCTGCTGACGTGCCTTGCCGTTCACAAATCGGCCGATCCAGGCTCGCTCGCCGTTCGCATCGATTTCAGTCAGCGCGCGCAGCTCATCGCGGCAGATCCGAACACCTACTACCTGACCGATCACTACGTGGACTATCCCGTTGTGCTCGTGCGGTTGTCTCGCATCCACCTCGACGCGCTACGGGATCTGCTGGGCATGTCGTGGCAGTTTGTGAGCGCGACAGCGCGCAAGGGCAAGCGCACGCTTCGAAGACGAAAGAACTTCTGAGGACGGCTAGGGGCGCACCCACGGCCCCCGGCGGCCGGATCAGAACGAGAAGGTGAAGACGACCATCGCGCCCTTCTCCGTGGGCACGACCTCGATTTCCGGTCCACGGCCGTCGGGAAGCCCGAGGAAGGCGTCGCGGACAAAGGAGCCTAGGAAGTGCCCGAGGGCGGCGCCCGCGAGGACGTCCGAGGGGTAGTGGGCCTGCGCCTCCACCCGCGCCCACGCCGCGGTCCCGGCGGCCGAGTAGGCCCCGACGCGCAGGACCACGCGGAGGGAGTCCCGGATCTCGATCGAGTCCAGGTTCCGCGACAGGAGTGTGGCCGCAAGGAACGCGGCGGAGGCATGCGACGAGGGGAAGGCCCGGTCGTCGCTCGCGTTGGGCCGCGTGCGCCCCGTCACGCTCTTGAGCGCATCGACGGAGAGGGTCGTCGCCCCCGAGGCGGCCCACTCGACGGCGAGGCCCTTCACCTTGGAGACCGCCCAATCCCCGGCCTCGGTGCCGCTGGGGGTGGCCAGGGCCGACCCGATGGCCGCGACGCGCAGCCCCCCGAGAATCGCGGAGCTTGCGGAATCAGCGGCGGCGGCGGATCCAAAGATCGGGTTCCGGCGCCGGGTCCAGTCCGAGATCGTCCGGTCGAATCCTCCCGCACCGGTGACTGCCGCCCCCGCGGCGGGGGCCCAGGTGCCTGGATCGAGGATCGCCCTCTTCGCGGCCCATCCCACGCGCTCCCAGCCGGGGCGCGGCGTCGCGTCCTGCCCCCACGTGCGCCCGCTTGCGAGAGTGCCGCAGCCGGCGAGGAGCAACGCACCCGCGAGCGCGCCAGCCCGAAGCGCGACCATCTGCAACGACATGAGATGGAGACGATTATCGTTGGCCACTCTGTAGCTTCGATTCGCCAGCTTCAACGACCTCCGGCTTGACCAACCCGGAAGACCGGAGGGCACTACTGCCTCTCGTATACCGCGACGTTGGTTGCCATTTGACCCAGCGCGTTCTTGCCCGTCGTCGTCGTCGTTCGTATCTTGCCGTCAGGTGAGACGACCGTTCGAGCCATGCTCGTCACGGTGCCATCCCGCTTCACGATCGATGCATAGGTGTGATCGTCAATGCGCGTCAACGCCCACGTAACCTTGGCGTTTCCAAGAGCAGTACCGGTGACCGGATAGTCCCTGCCATTGAATCTCACCGTCGCCTCGACGTGAGTTGGTTGGCCCTGCGCATCGATGGTATCCTGCGATACCTTCCAAGCATCTTCCGACGGTTCCAGCCTGCTGACGGCACTCCTGGGCGCGGGGCCGAGGGCATATCTGGACTTCGCAAGATTCAACTTCCACGTACCCGCCCAGGCGTCAACTGCCTGCGCCGACAGGCCGGCCAACGTCGCGATACCAGCAAGCGCGGTTGTCAGAACCCACGCGCGGCAATGTGACCCCATGCGTCCTCCATCTAGTGAGGCCCAATTATGGCACGCGCGAGAAAGGGCTAGCGGTTGCCGCTTGCGCATTCAGTTGCGACTATTGCTCGTCAATTACGTTGACTTCAGACGGCAAATCGCTACCCTTGACGCTACCCGCGAGTAAGGAGGGTTCATGCGTACACCGCTGCCGTTCGTCATGCTGTTGTTCCTCGGGCTCTGCGCCGCCGGTGCAATTCACGCGCAGATCAGCAATCCGATCCCCTCACCGGTCGTGAAACGTGGCCTGAGCGTCGAGATCAGAGAAGTAGCGCGTCTGCCGGAGACGCGCGGGCTGCGCCCCGCCGATCAAGACGTGACGCCGGCCGGCTGGGCGCGTGTCAGCTACGTCCGCGACCTTCCCGACGGCCGACGGTTCGCAAACGACTCGCGCGGGTTTCTGTACTTGCTCGATCGCAATAACCAGCCCTCGGTGTACGCGAACGTCGGCGCCGCCTTCCCGTTCGCCGTCTACAACAGGCTGGAGAGCGGCTTCATCGGATTCGACTTCCACCCGGAATTCGCGCAGAACGGGTTGTTCTATACGGTGCACGGCGAACGCGAGATGGGCAACCCCGCGACGCCGCACTTCATCCCACCGGGGTTCACACGAGCTGATGTGACCTACCACAACGTCATCACGGAGTGGCGCACCCCGAACCCGGCGGCGAACACTTTCGAGGGCACCAGGCGTGAACTGCTCCGCGTGGCCCACGTGGTCGCCAACCTCACCCACCCCTTCGGCCATCTCGAGTTCAACCCGACGTCGAAGCCCGGCGCCCCCGATTACGGCCTGCTTTACACAAGCGGCAGCGACTTGGGATTCAGCAACGGCGGGGGACCGCATGCGAGCAATCCCGGCCAGACGCAGCGCCTCGACACGGTCATCGGCGCCATTCTGCGCATCGATCCACGCAGTCCGTCTGTCTCTGGCGGAATGAAAGGGCTCGGCGACTACACGATTCCGCCGGTCAACAAGTTCGCCGCGGACGGTGATCCGAGGACGCTCGGCGAGATCTACGCGTACGGATTCCGGAACGCCCACAGGCTTTCCTGGGATCTCACCGACGGGACGCTGTTCGCGTCGGACATCGGGATGAACAACATCGAGGAGATCAACATCGTTCACAACGGCAACAACTACGGCTGGATGAAGCGCGAGGGGCTGTTCGAGAACGGCGTGACGAGACCCGGCGGCGCGCTCAACCAGCTGTTCCCGCTGCCAGCGGAGATCCTGGACGGGCGAGTGAAGGACGAGTTCACCTATCCGGTCGCGATGTATGACCACAACGACGGGCAGGCCGTGACGGGTGGATTTGCCTACTACGGCCAGATTACCGCGCTCCGCGGAAAGTTCATCTTTGGCGACATCGTTCGTGGACGCCTCTTCGTGGCCGACCTCGCCGAGATGAAGAAGGCTGATGACGGGATTCCACAGACGGTGGCGCCCGTTGAAGAACTCCAGCTGTACGTGCGTGACCAGGGCGGCAACCGGACGTATGTGACGTTGCGGGAGCTCATCGAAGGCGCCAACGGCGCGACCGTCACCCGGGCTGACCTGCATATCAGCCGCAGCCGCGGCGGGGAGCTCTTCATCACGTCGAGGCAGGACGGTTGGATCAGAATGCTCGTCCCATGACGATGTAGAAATCGGTGAACGCCACCCAGACGAGGCTGAACCAGGCGAATGCCATGTGCCGCTCGTTCAGCCAGGTCGACCCCTCCCATGGTCGATAGCGCCTGCAACTGCGGAATCTGCTTCCGGCCACACTGGATACGGTGGCCAGAGAGAGGAGTTCTCGGTATACTCCGCGAATGCGCCTGATATTCACTGCCATCGTCGCGTGCGCGCTGGCGACGCCAGCCGCCTCCCAGTCGCTCTCGATCTCGCTTCCCGAGGGCCACGAGTTCACGAGCCCGGATCGTCAGCCATTCTCTTTGTCGCCGGACGGCACTCGCGTGGTCTACCTCGCCAGGGCCACAGTGTTCGTGAAGATGCTCAGAGGCGGCGAGCCGATCCTCGTCCAGGGGCCTCTCCAGGGACGTGGCAAGACGAATCCGATCTTCTCCCCGGACGGCCAGTCGATCCTCTACTGGGCCTCAGACGATGCCGTGTTGCAGCGCGTTCCAGTCAACGGTGGCACGCCCGTCACCATCGCGGCAGTCGACAACCCTCTCGGCCTGAGTTGGGGAGCGGACGGGCAGGTGCTCGTCGGCGCCGGCACGAAGGGCGTGCTCAGAGTGTCCGCCAACGGTGGAGCCGTGGACACGATTGTGAAGATGAGCACCGGCGAAGCTGCGCGCGCGCCTCAGATGCTGCCCGGCGGCGATGCGGTGCTGTTCACCCTTGCCGAGGGGACGCCCGCCAACTGGAACCAGCCGCGCATCGTCGTGCAGTCCATCAGGACGGGCCAGCGGACCACGGTTACTGCCGGCCGTGACGCGCGGTATCTGCCGAGCGGCCATCTCGTGTATGTCGCCGGCGCCACGCTCATGGCCACCGCCTTCGACCCGCGCACCGTCACCATGACCGGCCAGCCCGTCGCGATTGCCGAAGGCGTGCAGACGACGGGCGCAACAGGCGCGGCGCTGTTCAGCGCGGCGGCGAACGGCTCGCTGGCCTTCGTCGGCACGGGTGCCGTGCCGATTCAGTTGGCGCTTGTCGGGCTCGACGGTTCACGGAAGGTGCTCGGTACCGTGCCCGCCGGGACGACCGCGCCGCGGATCTCTGCCGACAGCCAGAAGGTGACCTTCGCTGCGGCCGGGGATATCTACGTCGCCGACATGTCCAACGTGAACGGCGCTCGCAAGGTGATCTCTGGCGGCACGTTCCCGCTGTTCAGCCCGGATGGGCAGTGGCTGGCGTTCGGGTCGCTCGGGACTGCGCGCGAGCGCGGCGAAGAACGGCTCTTCATGCAGCGCGCCGATGGCTCGGGCGAAGCCGAGCTGGTCGTCAAGCCGGGCCGCGCGCCCGAGCACTGGCTCACGGGCGACCAAGGGTTTACCTTCATCACGCACCGAGGCGGCGCCAACAACTACGACCTGTGGGCCTACTCGTCTGAGAAGAAGGAAGTCGAGCCGCTTGTGGTGATCAACGAGAGCGCGCAGCTCAGCAGCTCCCTCTCGCCAGACAAGAAATGGTTCGCCTACATGTCGAGCGAGTCGGGAGACTGGCAGATCTACGTGCAGCCATATCCGACGACCGGAGTGAAGTACCAGGTCACCATGCGAGGCGGGCGGTCCCCGATGTGGGCAGCGGGGGGGCGGCTCGTCTTTGACAATGACGGCCGCATGTTCTCCGTGTCGGCGCAGATGGGGGCCCAGCCGAGCTTCGGCACGCCCGTGGAGCTACCGGTGACCGGCTACATCCAGCCGCTGCTCCGCCGGAACTGGGACATCACGCCGGATGGCACGCAGCTGCTGATGCTCTTCCGCCCTGGCCCGCGGATCGACGTGCTGTCCGATTGGACCAACAGAGTTCCCGCGCCGAGCGCCCGCTGAGGCCTGGGCCGCATGCACCCTTGTGCGGCGGGAGCCGCAAGTGTTTCGACGCGGTTTCGACGAGAATCTGTTGGCGCACACACAGTCGCCCTCGAAGAAACGTTCTGCGCGCTCGGCCGTATTCCGCTCGATGGGCTTCATCCTGTTGGTTGGACGCGCCGACTGGTTCGGCCCTGAACGCCGCAGTTCTCATGGGACGACCCGCGGGCACGATCCCGCCAGCTGTCAGTGAGCATTTCGGAGACGGTGGTCGATCGATAACTCGGGCGGCTCTTGCGGTCACACCATCTTGCCAACGATTTTGCCCATTTCGTCAGCCGAAAATGCCCGGAGCGACTGCGTGTGGAGATTCCCGAGCGCGCCCGCGCTCAGGAGGAGCGCTGTCAGCGTGGCGTCGTCCGGCGCGTCGACCACCGTCATCACATCGAACTGCCCCAACGTCCAGTAGAGATCTTTGACCGTTGCCCCGGCCTTC
>MELA01000077.1 GCA_001767495.1 Acidobacteria bacterium RIFCSPLOWO2_12_FULL_65_11
TCACCGCCGGCCGTTGAACGCTCGTCTTGGCCGTTTGGGTCATCCTGCCCGTGTCGGGATCCAGGGCGAACGCGATCACGTCATTCGACCCCAGGTTGCAGGCAAACAGAAATCTGCCAGTGGGATCGATGTTGATCTCCCTCTGCCCGGCTCCGCCGGTCGGAACGACATCCACCCGGCTCAAGCGTCCTGTACTGGCGTCGATCGCGAAGATCGCGATGCTGTCGTTCATCCCAGCTCGATTGGAGCTGTAGAGAAACTTCGCATTGGGGTGGATGCGGATATCCGCCGGTGAGACGCGCGGCGCGCCGGCTGGTGCACCAGGGCCTCGTCCACCAGCGGCACCAGCGGCTGGTGCAGCCGCAGGTGGAGGCGGCGGGGCGGACGCACCCTCCGGAACGGTGGCGATCGTTTGAACGTGCCGCACCTCGCCGGTATTTGAATCCAATTGGAACGATGACACGCTCGGCTCGCGCTCGTTCGTCATACGGTTAAGGACGCGTGAAGGTCGGCTCACTGAACTCGGTTCGATTCATCATCAGCTTCCAGTCGCCGCTACGCACGGCGCGCTGGCACACCAGGCGAGGCGCGTGCGGGCGCCGTCGTTCGCGACGTCGAGCGTGTGCGCGGCGTTGTCGAGCTGGAACGCGAACCCGACCAGGCCCTGGAGGGTAGTATCGTGCACTTTGCGGCTCAGGCGGATTCGCGCCGAAGTGCGCTGCCAGCCTGAGGGAACTGTCCATGACTTACGGAAACTTCTGCTGGCTGGTGGCGCTCTGTTGCTCGATTTGCTTCTGTTGTTCCGCGTCGAGCTGCGAGTATGGCGGATTGGGCGGCAGGGTCTTCATGTAGTCCTGATACTCGGGAAACATGGTCTGCTCCCCTCCTCGCGCTGCCTCGAGCGGGATGCCCTTGGCCGCGAACGCAGCATTATAATTGGTGGTGTAGAAGGGCAGGCGCATCGGCACATGCCCCTCGGGCATTGGAACCTGATTGCGCACAGAACACGGGTAGGGATCCATGTTTCCCTGGGGGAGGTACGCGTACAACTTGCTGTAGATGAACGGCCGTGACAAGTAAGCCGGATCGGAGATCATCATGATGTCGACCAGGATGTTGCCGTAACGGAAGATCCGCTCGTCCATGGTCGTCCTGTCAGAGAGCGGGAGGCCTTGACTACGTTGTAAATAGTGCGGCTTGAGGTGGTCGGTGTGCACCCACAGCACGTTGCCCACCCACTTGCCCGTGGAGTACCCCTGCCAGGTATGCGGTTCCGAAGCTGACGGATACGGATGATGGGAGGCCTCCATCCAGATCACCCGGTGCTGCACCGCAAATCCCATCTGGGTCTCGATCTTGGTCTGCTCCTGGGTCTGTGGATCTAGGGTCTCCCAGATGCGCATAGTGCTGAGCGTCCGGGGGCCGTAGGTCGCGGGAAACGGTCGACACATCAGCTCCCGCATGTGAAACTCATCCGCGTCGTACTGCTGCGCGATCTTTCTTGCCGCGTCCGTAATCGGCAGGCCGGAGAAGTCTCCCGGATCCGGGCCACCAGCGTAATGGTACGCATCTTGGTGGCCCAGCGGATTCCAGTAGCCGGTGATCAGCGACTGGGCGGCCACGGGGGCCACCAATGCGGCAACGCTGATGCCAGCGGCCGTCAACCACAGAGGACGTAGTTTGATTGGCATGATCTTCATCTCTCTACCTGCTGAATCACTGGACCATCTTGCAAGGGTGCGGCGCCCACTTCGAGCCGTCCGGCTCCTTCTGGAAGTCTGCGGTGGTGTAGAACGGGGTGTTCAGGTACTCGGGATCGATGACCTCGGTGGTCACGTCGAACCAATCCTTGCCGGTCGGATCCTGGAACGTCATATAGTGCTCGATCAGGCGCGTCCGCGAGCTGTAGGGGGCCCCGTTACGCCGCAGCCAGCCGGGCGCGAGGTCGGTCGTCACCACGGCCAGGTTCCCACCAGCCAGCGCTTCGGCCGCCCGGTTCTGTCCCAGCCCACCCCCGCGCCCCACGGTATTGCGTTGAAAGAAGCTGGCGTTGCGGCGATAGGGTTGCTCCCATGCCGCGACCGAATAGCCCTGCATCGACGCCGGTCCGTGGCTCCCGCCGACCTCACCGTTCCTGAGAGCCTGCTCCATGTCTCTATAAGGCTGGCCAGCGGTGAAATGCAACAGGCGCGTCTGCTGGCCCCAGTCGGTCTCGATCTTCAGCACGTCCGGTGAATCCCAGGTGATGTGCAGGCGCGTCGGCATGTGCATCAGCCCGGCGGCCCCGTAGGCACGGCAGTCGACGATCCCCGAGGTCTGATAATTCGCCCCGCCGTACAGCGCGGGATTGAACTGGTCGGCGATCCTGCGGGCGGCCGCATTCATCGGAACCTGTGCGTAGTCGCCCTTGGGCGGCGTCATCATGCGAAAGCGCCAGTCCATGTCAACGACCGACACCCAGTAGCCCGTCAGGTCAGCGAGCGCCGCCTGTTGGGCAGTCTGCGGTGGAGCCGGTGCCTGCGCCTGGGGCGGAGCCTGCGGCGGCGCCTGGGGTGGAGCCTGCGCGACGAGCCCTCCCTGAACGATCGCGACCGCGCCTGCCAGCGCGGCTGAACCGAGGATTAAACGAAGCTTCATGGCATATCTCCGCGTGTCAGAACTGCTTGCCGGACGGCACCGAGGTGACGGTTTTCATCGAGAAGAAGACGGGCCCCTTGGCGGGCAGCGTCTCGTAGACCGCCGTGATGAAGTCGCGCGTCGTCCACGATCCGCTCGTGGCGCCGCCCCAGCTCTGGTCGTAACCCTCGCTGGGCTTGAGATCCAGCACCTGCTGCAAGGTCTTCCCCTGATTCTTGTAGTACTGAACGGTGTTGCGGATGATCGTGAGCATGTTCCTGTAGAGCGCCACGTCTGCCTGATCGCACGCCCGGCCATGCCCCGGGATGATCACCGTACCGCCTTCTGCTAGAGGGCCGGGCGCCGCCATCGCGATCACTTTATTGAGCGCGACCAGCTCGCCGTCGATGGTCCCGCCAGCCTTCACGTCGATGATCGGGTACGTGTTCATGTCGACCACGTCGCCCGCGGCGATCACGTCCGAGCCGCGGAACAGGACGACCAGCTGGCCATCGGTATTGGCGTTGTGAGGATGGTAGATCTGCACGGCCTCGCCGTTGAAGCGCTGGTTGTCGATCTCGAAGCTTTCCGCATCGGTCGGCTCCAGTCCCCGGAACTCGTCCGTCCCACCCGCGGTGAGGCGCCTCAGCACGTTCTCATGGGCGAGCACTTCCGCGCCGGGGCTCACGAAGGGGGCCGCCCGTTCTCCGCCGGGCAGGATGCCATCGTTCCAGCCGGTGATCTCGCTACCGGCTTTGGCGATCGTCTCGTTGCCGCCAATATGGTCGAGACGCCCGTTGGTGTTCACGACCTTGCGGATTTCCTTGTGCTCACCGCCGTGCTCCTGTGCGAGCCGCTGGATCTCGGCGAGCAGCTTCGGCGCCATCGCCTTCGTGCCCGTGTCGACGACGAGCACGCCCTGGTCGCCGAGCTGCACCACCACGTTCGACCCGCCGGGTTCGCCGGTCATGAGCCAGACCTGGCCGCGGACATGCGAGGGATGAATCTCCCCGTCTTCGCGCGCCGGCGCATAGGCATTGCTGGCGTAAATGTTTACCGGATCGCCAAACGCCGGTTGTGGCGCCTGAGGTGGCCTCCCGGTCGCCCCCTCCTGACCGGCAAGGCCGACGACAAGGCTCGCCGCCGCCAGCCCGAGCCCCGCCCATAAGGCGCGGCGAGAAGCAATCGATACGGCGCGCACTGCGCCTCGTTCCGAGCTGAATGTGTGCATGGCTTATTCCCTCGTCATATCAAGTGAAAGCGCCGATGGTAATGTGATCGCCGGCCTTCAGGGTGTCCTTGGTTCATCCCTGTCGGAAGAGTGCGTTGGGAGCGCCGCCCTCGCATTGCCAGTGCGCCAGTCCCTTTTCGCTCTTCACATCAAGTTTCAGTCATTCCAATGCGGACGACACTAAACCACATAAACCACATATGTCAACATAAATTGAAGCTATTAAGGTCATATTATGCATAATTTCAATGGATAGCGATCGACACGGTGTGCTCGTTACTGATTCGCAGCCGGCTTCCGCGCTGCGAGCTCGTCAGCGATCACCTTCTGCCGCATCGCGGCGTCGACGAGCCGCCCGTTGGCCACAACGGCGAAGACGCGTTTCAGGTTCTGGATATCGAGCAGCGGATCGGCATCGAGCACGACCAGGTCCGCGAGGAATCCGGCCTTGACTTGACCGAGTTGATCTCTCATGTCGAGCAGAATCGCAGGATTCAACGTCCCGATGCGCAATGCGTCGAGCGGCGAGAGGCCCGCTTCAACCATTCCAGCCAGGTCGTCCTGCGGACTGCGCTCGAAGGTCCCGTAGTCCCCGCGCCAGTAGCCACCCCCAGGCCAATCGGTCCCAGGCAGCAGTCTCACTTGCGCTCTGGCAGCCATCGCGACGAGCGCCAAGTTGAACGCCCGCGCTCGGGGGTTCCCCTGGCCGGGTCCGCCGATCGTCGGCGTCAGCCACGTGCCGTTTCGCACGAGATGGCGCAGCGTCTCCTCGCACTTGGCGCGATCGATCTCGATCGGCGCCGTGCTGGGTTCGGCCCCGCGGGCGGGCGGCCGCAGCGCCACGGGGTCCTTCGCGCAGGCCTGCTGCAGGGCACCGATATGCTCGATCGTTCGCTGTCCGGCATCTGACGCCTCGACGATCGTCATCCCCGCCGCGAGGTGTCCGTCGAACGGCATGTGCCACCGCTTCGCTTCTTCGGCAATGGCGAGGAATGTCTATCTCGAGAGCTGGTTGTGAACTTTGATCAGGTTGACGCGCAGTGCGACCAGCCGATTCACGACTTCTCGCCCCTCGTCCGGCGTCAGGATCGTCAGGCCAGCGCCGGCCGGCAGCGCCGTACCTTGAGGGATCCCGTCGAGGAGCGGCCCGGCCACGATCATCCGGGGCACGAGAAGTCCTTCGTCGATGAGCTTCACTCCATCGATGGTGTTCTGAATGCCACTGCCCATCTCTCGAATGCCGGTAATGCCGCGCGCGACAGCGACCGGCAGCACACGAGCCGGGAAG
>MELA01000078.1:0-19253 GCA_001767495.1 Acidobacteria bacterium RIFCSPLOWO2_12_FULL_65_11
CGTTGCCGGTGGCGACGAAAATAAAGAGCGGCGGACCGAACGGTGCGACGGCCTCGAGGCGGACGGAGGCGAAAGCCGATGTGGAAGATGCTGCGGGAGCCGATGCAGAAGATGCCGCCGGCGCGGATGTGGAAGATGCTGTGGGAGCCGACAGCCCGGCTAACAGACGGCCGCGGAGGCGGCGGGCTCCAGCCGATCCACTGACGGCAATCTCGGCGGTCAAGGTACGAACGGCCAGGCAGGCGGAGGTCGCTTGTGCCAATCGGGCGGCGGCGACCGCTGGAGCCACCGGCGCCCCTGGACCGGTAGGCAGCTTCATCAGCCGGGCGCCGCAGGAGATGCAGGCGAAGGCGGCCAAGAGCACGTACGCTCGTGGCCGGCCCTTCGAAGGCCGAGCGCTCAGGGCGAGCGAGACCCTCACCTCCGTCCGAGTCGTTGTCTTGCCGTACGAATCTTTCCGTAGATGCCCGGGCGGTCGATCGAGTCGCCGTCGCCGGAGAGCGCACGCGTCCAGGCCGCAATGGCGTCCTCGTTGCGCCCGAGCTTCGAGAGCAGGTCGCCGTAGTGATCCTGGATGACGGAGTTCGTCACCAGCTGCTCGGCCGCGCGCCGCAGGTTGTCTTCGGCCAAATCGAGCTTGTTCGCCTTGAAGTACGCCCACCCGAGGCTGTCGAGGTACGAGCCGTTGTCCGGATCGATCTGAAGCGCCCGCTTCACGTAGCCGACCGACTCGTCGAGCCGCTCGCCGCGCTCGGCCAGCATGTAGCCCAGGTAGTTGAGCGCCTGCGCGTGGTCGGGCTCGCGCGCAATCACGACCTGAAACGCGGCCTCCGCGTCGACGAATCTCTTCTGCCTGTCGAACACGGCGCCAAGCTCGAAGACGATGGCGTTGTTCGAGGGGAACCTGATCTGCGCATCCTGGAGGACCCTGACCGCCTGATCGCCTCGCGACGCGTCCGAATAGAGCTGGGCGAGGGCCATGTAGGCCGGCGGCTCGTCGGCGTGCGCTTTGACCGCGTCTTCGAGCACCGAGATGCCCTGGTCGACCTTGCCATCCTGGTGCAGCGCCTGGGCCAGCAGGCGCGCCAGCCGCAGATCGTCCGGGTGGCCCTCGCGCGCCTGTCGCGCGATCTCAACCGCCGCCCCCAACCTCTTGGCCGCGAGATTCGCCTCAATCAAATAGCCGGTAACGGCCTGGTCGTTCGGCTGCAGGCGATGGGCCTCGTCAAAGGCCGCGACGGCCTGGTCGTGCTGGCCGAGCTGCTGGTACCCAAACCCCAGGTGCGGCAGCAGCAATCCAAGATCGGCGGCGTGGTCGCCGGGCTGCGTGCGGATATCGGCGATGGCCGGCGCGAGTGCGTCCACGGTGGCCCTGTACTGGCGGCGCCCCTCGAGCGCTGCGGCCAGCGCATAGAACCCATAGACGCTCCGGCCGTTCTGGGCCGCAATGAGGCGCCGGGCCGTGGCCTCTGCCGCCTGGTACTCGCCCAACCGCCGCTCTGCCTCCGACAGCAGATACAGGGCGCGCGCGTCGGTCGAGCGCGCCGACGTGACGTCTCTCAGCACATCCCGCGCCTGGCGCATGGCATCGCGCCCGCCCGAGTTGAGAAGCGCCGACGCATACCGCGTCCGGAGCTCGGCGTTGCGCGGCGCGAGCTGCACGGCGAGCCCATAGGTGCGCGCCGCGTCGGTCCATCGCCGCTCGCGCTCGTAGAAATCGGCCAGCGTCGGCAACAGACGCGGATCGTCGGCGACCTGACCCTCGAGCCAGTCGATCGCGTCCTTCGTCCGGCCGGAGCCCAGGTACGCCTCGGCAAGGAGGAGGGGGCCCTCCAGCCAGCCAGACTGCCCCCGGACGAGATCGGTTAACAAGGGAATCGCCTTGTCGAACGAGCCCGCGCGCACGTAGAGCCGCGCGAGCGTCGCGCGAGCATTCAGGTCGGCTTCGGCAATCGGACGGGCGATGGCGAGCTCGAGATGCCCGATGGCCTTGGCCACGTTCTCAGCCGACGCGGCACCCGCCGGCCGCTGGGCGCCCTGGCGGCGATTCTCGCCCCCCGTGGCGTAGATGAGGCCCAGCACACGGTTCGCTTCGGGATTGGCCGGCGCGATCTTGAGCGCGGCCTCCGCGGCGCTTTCGGCCTCCGGCAGCCGGTCCTGGCGGAGATAGAGCGCCGCGAGTTCGGCCGGGATGTCGGCGGCGGACGGATCGAGATCCATCGCCCGTCGGTAGGCCGCGATGGCGCCCGTCACATCGTCGGCGTCCTCGAGATGACGGGCGAGCAGAAACTGTTCGTAGGCCTGCGCCATCTTCTGGGACGCCGTCGCGGCCGGCTGGAGCCCGCGAGCCGGCGTGCCTTGCGCGCGGCCTGCCGCCGGAACAGCGAGGCTGACGGCCATCACGAGCGCAGCGAGCTTCATGCGGTAAATTGTTCCACAAAAACAGGAAGGTGTCATATATTCCCTGCATGTCCGTTGATCGCGAACTGCTCGAGATTCTCGCGTGTCCCAACTGCAAGACGCCGGTCGAACTGGTAAAAAACGGCGCGGCGCTCAAGTGCCACACCTGCAAGCGCGTCTATCCAATCAAAGATGACATTCCAGTCATGCTCATCGACGAGGCGACGATCGAACCGTGACCCGGTTCGGCGTGCTCGCGTACGGACCGAGCGGCCGATTCCACCGCGAAGCCGCCCTGGCGCTCCTCACCCTGCAGGCCCATGCGCCGGCGGCGAGCGAGTTCGTCGTGCTGACCGATCATCCGCGCCTCTACCAGTGGTTCGGCCGCTCGATCGTCATCGACCGCCTGAGGGCCACCACGCTTACTGAATGGCGTGGCCCTCACAACGATCGGTTCCGGCCAAAGATCGAAGCGTTGCGGCGGCTGGCCGCCGATGGCACCTGCGACGTCGTGCTCGTCGACACCGACACGATGGCGCGACGCGACCTGACGCCGCTCACCGAGCGTCTGGCGGCCGGCGCGGTTTTCTTGTATCGACGGGAATATGGATTGGCCGCGCCCCCCCGCAAGGGGGACCGGTCGCTCGCGCACGAAATCGCCGGCCGGTCCTGGCAGGGGATTGCCGCCGGGCCGGACGCGGCGATGTGGAACGGCGGCATCGTCGCGAGCTCGCGGCAGCACCGCGGCATCTTCGACCGGACGCTGGCCGCCTTCGACGAGATGCGCCCCGCGACCCGGCACTTCGCAGTCGAGCAACTGGCGTATAGTATCGTCTTCCCGGCGTACGCCCCGATCGAAGCAGCGGCGCCGTGGTTCGATCACTACTGGGCGAACCGCGATCGGTTCGACCGCGCGATCGAGCGGTTTCTGAGCGTCGCGCGACTTGGCGGCCTCACGCCGGAGGAGGCGCGCCACGAGCTGCGCGAGCGGCCCATCGTCGGTCCGCTCGACAGCCGCTCGCCGTGGTGGGCCAAGCCGCTGCGCAAGCTCGTGTCCCGAAGAGATCCCGATGACGACGTCTCACGCTTCCGCGAGCCTTGACGTCGCGCCGCTTGCAGCCGTGCGCGTGCGCCAGGCGGCGTTCGCCACCCTGGCGCTGACGCTTGCCGCCGTGCAGTTCTCAGTGGCGATCGCGCAGATCTTTCTGACGGTCGCGCTCCTCAGCTGGGCGGCGCTGCTCGCGATCGAGCGGCGGCGGCCGAGCGCGCCCGCCTGGGCGCTGCCGCTCCTGCTCTACGCAGGATGGACCCTGGTGTCGGTCGCCTTTTCGATTTCTCCGATCGACAGTCTGCTGCGCGCCAAGCAGCTTGTGCTGCTGCTGCTCGTCCCGCTCACCTACGATCTGGTGGAGGAGGACTCGGCAGTGCCTCTGACCACGATCATCCTGGCGGCCGGCGCCGCCAGCGCCATCGTGGGGGTTGGCCAATACGCGATCCTCCACTACGACGACTTCGGCCGGCGGCCGATTGGCACGGTCGGCTTTGCGATGACGTTCACCGGCCTGATCATGCTGACGCTCGGTCTGGCGACCGCGCGGGTGTTGTTCATGACGGAGGGCCGCATGTGGCCCTCGTTGATGCTGCCGGCCCTCGCCGCGGCGCTGGCCGTCAGCTTCCTGCGAAACGCCTGGGTGGGTGCCTGCATCGGGGTGGCGGTGCTGCTGGTGATGCGCGATTTTCGTCTCACGGCGATCCTGCCGCTCGTCGTCGCCGTGTTTGTTGCCCTCGCACCGGAGCGGTTCACGCAGCGGTTTTACTCGATTTTCGATCTGAGCGACGTGACGGTCCGCGATCGGATAGGCATGATGCGCGCGGGCGAGCGGATCGTGCTGGACCATCCGATTACCGGTGTGGGCCCCGAAATGATTGGCCGTATCTACCCGCAGTACCGCGCGCCCGACG
Source organism: Acidobacteria bacterium RIFCSPLOWO2_12_FULL_65_11 (assembly GCA_001767495.1). Taxonomy (GTDB): domain Bacteria; phylum Acidobacteriota; class Vicinamibacteria; order Vicinamibacterales; family CAVVIG01; genus 2-12-FULL-65-11. The sequence continues at coordinate 4,363 of MELA01000078.1, forward strand.
CCCTGCTCCAGATTACGCCGCATCTGCACAACGTGCCGCTGCAGATTGCCGCCGAGCGCGGCCTTCCGGCCCTCGCCTTCTGGATCTGGTTTATCGGCGCTGTGCTCACCGCCTCCTGGACGCTGTACCGGCGCGCGCCCCGCGAAGGCCCTCAGCGCTTCCTCGCCGCGGCCGCGATCGGATCAATCGTGTCGATGCTCGCCGCCGGCATGTTCGAGCACAACTTCGGCGACTCCGAGTTCCTCATGCTGTTTCTGACGCTCATCACGTTGCCGTTTGCGGCGACAAAGACACGCCAGACTCGCGTGTCGCCCACATGAGGCTCGTGCCGCCTGGCTTCGCCACTGAGGACACCGCGTAGCCTTGCTCTTCGAGAAAGCGGCGGATCCACTCGGGCGTCCGGACCGCGTCAACCGTATGGGCCTCCATCGTAATCCGCCGGACGCAACCTAACGGCTCCGGGATCGAGCTCGCGAGAATCTCGTACTCGGCACCCTCACAGTCCATCTTCAGCAGATTGACGACCCTCAGCGCGTGTTGGTGGACGATGCCCTCAAGGGACACGGTCGGAACGCTGACGCTCGGTTGCCCTGCTTCGATAAAATGGAACGAATGGCCGGCCGGGTTGGACGACTGATGAAGCGCCTCAACGCCACGCGACGCCGAGACGGCAGACGGAAACGCACGAACATTCGAGAGGGCGTTCCGCGACAGATTGCGCACGAGCAGCGAGAAGTTGGCGGGGCACGGCTCGAAGGCGAGCACGGTGACATTTTCCGCAGCGCGGGCGGCGTACCCGGCAAAGAGTCCGATGTGCGCGCCGATGTCTATCACGACGTCGCCAGTGCGGATCTCGAAACCAGGAAGCGCGTACACCTCGCGGGCAAACACGTCCTTGAGCACGGCGGTGTCGAGCGTCCGCGGCCGGGCCTCAAACGAGAGGCCGTTCCGCAGACGATACACGACGAGCGGCCTCCGGATGAGGCCAGAGGCGGCCGCGTAGTACGTCGGCCAGTTCGCAACCGTCCGAATCACGGCCCACGTGGTCCGGAGGTTCCGGATCGCGCCCATTCTGCTTATGGCTTTTCTGCCGGCGTACAGAACACATCAAAGTGACGCCAGCGCATGAGGTCCGCCGCTCCCACGGCCTGCCCGCGATAGTGTCCCTCGTCCTCTACCTTGCGGACGACGTAGCCCTGTCCGAGGAAGAACTGAAGAAGGCGCTCGCGCGCGGTTTGGTCCGCATGCGCGTACACCTCCGCCTTGATGTACGGCCGATACTTCGCGATCAAGCCGGCCAGCGTTGTCAGAATCGTCAGGTCGTAGCCCTCGGCGTCTACTTTGAGATAGGCGAGCTTCGGCAATAAGTGAGGATGCTGCTCGCTCAGATACGACGCGAGATTCCTGCCTTGGACCGTCAAGGGAAACGCATGACCGTGGCGCCATTTGCTGATCCCTAGGTGGCGGCCGCCGTTGCAGAATCCTGAATCTGAATACTCGAATTCACACTGACCGTCTTCCGGCGTGGCGGCAAACATCAGAGCGACGATGCGCGCCTTCTCCGCGTTGAGCTGTGCGTTTTTTTCGAGGACGGGAAAGACAAATGGGTTCGGTTCCAAGGCCAGCACGCACCCGGACGTGCCGACGGCCAGAGCGATCGGGATGGTCGAGTCGCCGGTGTGCGCCCCGATGTCGAGACAGACGTCCCCAGGCTTGAGAAACGTGCGGAGCTCGTCGACCGACGCCTGGGCGATGGTCTTCGGTGTTTCACGTGGGTGGAGCCATTGCGCGTATTCGACACGCCCGTCTTTCGGAAGATCGAACCGACGGATTTCGTGTCCGTAGGTTCTGGGTCTTGGCCGAAACCCCAGCAGGTGCACCAGCCCGCTCAGCTTCATGGCGGGATGTCAGTGTCTGAAATGCCGTCGTCCGGTGAACACCATCGCCAAGCCCTGCTCGTCGGCGGCAGCGATCACTTCGGCATCCCGCACCGAGCCGCCGGGCTGCACGACAGCGGTCGCGCCGGCCTTTGCGACCGCGTCCAAGCCGTCGCGAAATGGAAAGAACGCGTCGGAGGCGGCGACCGATCCGGCGAGCGACCGAGCGGCGCCCTGCGCCTTCATGACGGCGACGCCCACGGCATCGACGCGGCTCATTTGTCCGGCGCCGATGGCAAGCGTCCGGCGCGCATCGGTGAAAATGACGGTGTTTGACTTTACGTGCGCGCAAAGACGCCACGCGAAGCGCAGTGCCTCCCATTCTTCGACGGTCGGCTGGCGTTTGGTCACGACCCGGAGCCCTTCGGGCAGCGCGCCCGGCGCCCAGGCCCGCGCAGCTTCGACCACCTGATCGCGCTCCTGGATGAGGGCGGCGCCCAGGATCGACCGCTGCTCGACGCGGCTCAGGCCGAGCGACGAGAAATCGGCCGTGACGACGCGCATGTTCGTCTTGCGCGCGAGCACCGGGCGCGCGGCCTCGTCGACCGCCGGCGCGATGACCGCTTCGATGAAGGTCGACACGATCGCCTCGGCCGCCCGGACATCCACCGGCCGATTGAGCGCGACAATGCCGCCGAAGGCGGCCAGGCTGTCGGCGTCGCGCGCGCGGACGTAGGCGTCGGCCGGCGAGTCTCCGGTGGCCGCCCCGCAGGGATTGGTGTGCTTGATGACCGCGGCCGCCGGCTCTGCGAACTCGAGCACGATACGGGCGGCCGCATCGAGATCGAGGAGGTTCGTGTAGGAGAGCTCCTTGCCCTGCAGTATGGTGGCGGCGCCCAGGCCTGACGCCGCGACGGTCCGGCTGAAGCCGGACACTACGTCGGATCCAGACGGGCGGTACCAGGCGGCGCGCTGGTGCGGGTTCTCGCCGTACCGGAGATCGCGAATCTTCTCGAGCGACAGCCCCACGCGATCCGGGAGCTCGCCCACCGCAGGCGGCCGCCGCTCGAAGCGGTCTCCATCGAGTCGGACCGTCGCCAGCGTCTCGGTGATCGCGGTGTCGTAGGCCGCCGTGTGGGCAATGGCCTTGCATGCCAGGCCGAAGCGCAGCCCGAGGCTCGGCGTCCCGTCGAGCGACGCGAGCAGCCGCGGATAGTCCACCGGATCGACCACGACGAGCACGCCGCGAAAATTCTTCGCCGCAGCGCGCACGAGCGACGGTCCGCCGATGTCGATCTCCTCGACCAGCGCGTCAAACGGCGTCGAAGGGTTGGCGGCGGCCTTGACGAACGGATAGAGGTTCACGACGACGACATCGACGAGCGCGAGGTCGTGGCGCGCGAGGGCTGCGAGATCGTCGGGCCGATCGCGGCGCGCGAGAATGCCGGCGAAGAGCGCCGGATGCAGCGTTTTCACGCGCCCGTCCATCATTTCAGGAAAGCCGGTCACCTCCGAGACGCTCGTGACCGCCAGTCCGGCGTCGGCCAGCGCACGCGCGGTGCCGCCGGTCGAGACCAGCTCGAAGCCACGCGCGGCCAGACCGCGCCCCACGTCGACGATTCCAGTCTTGTCGGAGACGCTCAGCAAAGCTCTTGGCATAGGCATGAAAGTCCAGTATTATCTCCCGTGACGCCGGGCGGGCCTGGCGCCGTCAGGGAAAGGCCGCAGACGCGGCCTTTTTTTTTGCTTCGACCCCGATGGTGGGGGCGGAGTTGGTTCAATGATCCGGCCGCGAGGCCGGGTCGTAGCACGTAGGAAGAAGAACGATGCGCATTACAGGCAAAGTCAAGTGGTTCAACAACGCCAAGGGGTACGGGTTCATCGAGCGCGACGGAGGCAGCGACGTCTTCGTGCACTACTCGGCTATTTCGGGCGACGGATTCCGTTCGCTCGAGGAGGGTCAAGCGGTCGAGTTCGAAATCGTTGACGGCCCGAAAGGCCCGCAAGCTGGCAACGTCACCAAGATTTAGCCATCCCCCGCAGCCGGGCGCTCCAGCACGGGGCGCTCGGCCGCGCCCCATTATTCCTTCGATCCTTTGAGCGCCCGGGCGGTAAAGCTGACCTTTCCATCCTTGACCGCCACCTGAAACGAGACCTCGCTGCCGCTTTTCGCGAGCTTCTGGACCTGGCTCGTGACCAGGCTCGCGAATCTCTCAAACGGCACCGGCTCGTCGCCAACCTCACGGCGCGCCTCGACGACCGACTTGTAGAGCGCCGCCAGCTTGTCGCCCTCGTTGGCCGGGTCGAGAAACGAGCTGGTGTGGACAACTCGGTCCTGCAGCTTCTTTTTCTCCGGCTCCTTGCTGGCCCGCTTGTGGGAGAAGGGGCCCGGCCGCCCTTCCTCCTTCGCCTTCAGGCCACGATCCCACAAGTCGACGAAGGTCGCATAGCGCGTCTGCAGCGTCGTGAAGCGGAACTTGTCGCCGTAGTTCTGGATGTACATGCGGTCGTACTGCTTCATCAACGCCTCGACGCGGCTCCTCGTCTCCCAAGGTGGTTTGGGCAGCCGGCCAGAAAAGTACATGTTGTACTCGGCTTCGAGACGCTTCAGCTCGGCCTCGAGCCGCTGGAAATTGCGTTCGAAATCGCTCGGGGGCACGGGAGTAGCATAACAAATTGATGATTGCGGATTGCTGATTGATGATTTCGGCCGCGCCCGTCCGCTAGCCGCCAGTCACCAGAGCCACAGGACACCAACCGCGCACGGAATTGATCAGCCAGAGGCGCGGGGCCGCCAGCAGATCGTCGATGGTGACGCGCCCTTCGACAATCTCGCCCTTCGACAGCAACTCGGCGCGCAACGTACCCGCGAGCAGCCCGCACGCGATGGGCGGTGTCACCCGCCGGCCGTCGATCTCGACCACCACATTGGCCATCGTCGACTCGGTGACTTCTCGCTGCGGATTCCACAGCAGCACGTCATCACAATCCGGACGCCGCGCGCGCTCGTAGACGCCGCGGTTGGTGGTCTTGTGGAACAGGAACGGGTCGGACGGATCGATGGGATGTGTCGCCAGCCGGACAGAAACGGCGCCCTCTTTCAGGTCGAGCGGCGCGTGTTCGATTCGCGCCGTGCCATCCTCGGCGAGCAGTAGTCGCACGCGTAGCGGACGGCCCACCGACGACGCGGCCCGGCCACACTGATCGACGATCTCACGAACCCGGTCACTCACGCACGCGAACTCGAAATATCGCGCTGAGTCCCGAAGCCGATCCAGGTGACGTTCGAGCAGAAAGAAGCCTTCGCCTGGCGTCCAGCGCATGGTTTCAAGCAGCTCGAACGGCTCGGGACGTCGTCCGAGAATGGATCCTTTGAGCAGGCACTCTTCGTACTCGCGTTCCCGATCCGAGTCCCAGACAATGCCGCTGCCGACGCCGAAGTCGAGAAGACCGGCGTGCAGATCGATGACCGCCGTCCGGATGGCGACGTTGAACTGCGCGCGCCCGTCTGGCGCCAGGTACCCGATCGCGCCTGTATAGATGCCACGAGGGCCAGGCTCGAGTGACCTGATGATCTGCATCGTGCGGATCTTGGGGGCGCCTGTCACCGAGGCGGAAGGAAACAGGGCGGCGAAGATCTCGTCAAGTCGCGCTTCGGTGCGCGCCGTGACGGTCGAGGTCAACTGCCAGACGTTCGGATAGGCCTCGAGCGTGAAGAGCGCTGGCACCTCGACGCTCCCCGCCTGGGCGATCCGCCCCAGATCGTTGCGCATCATGTCCACGACCATGACGTTCTCAGCGCGCTCCTTGGGCGAAGTGCGAAGCCGCTCGGCCTCGGCCGCGTCCTCCTCTGTCGTGCGACCGCGGCGCGCGGTGCCCTTCATCGGCCGCGTCGTCAGCGTCCACATGGACGCTGCCTCCGCGGCCTCCGCTGCCTTCGTAGTGTCCGGCTTTAGCCGGACCGTGTCAGGGTCGCGCCGAAAGAACAGCTCAGGGGACGCCGAACAAATCGCGTGGCGTCCAAAGCGAATGAACGCGCTGTAACGGGCGCGCTGTGCGGCGACCAGGTCGGCGAATAAACTGCGCGGCTCGCCCCTGAAATCCCCACGCAGCCCGAACGTGTAGTTCACCTGGTACGTGTTGCCGTCGGCGATGTGCCGCCGAATCTGCTGAAATCTGCTGGCGAACGACTCGCGGTCGATTGACGGCGCGAGCGATCCCAGTTCGTAGGATTCGGCGCCCGCCGGCCGACCGACTTCCCGAATGCCAGCCTGGTCGAATAGCGCGAACCAGACGAGTGGCAGGTCGGGCGCCGCTCGGCCGGCCGGATGGACGTCCAGCGCAAAGGCCGCACCGGCTTCGTAACGCAGGAAGCCAACGGCGTGGCAGCCGCGGGACGTCGCAGACGTCTCGGTCTGGCGAAGGGCGTCGGCGACCTGGTCGGGGCGCCAGGCCTCGACGATTCGGACGGGATCGCGAAGCGACAGCCATCGTGAACCGTGGTCGACCTGAATCAGGGCTTCGATGGGACCGTCCACGACATGAATCTTAGCGGCACTCGATTGGCCCGGCATGCTACATTCATCGCGATTCCCATGGCCACACACGCCCTGCTCGCGACAGCCTCGGACCGTCCGGGCCTGCTCTTCGGCATCACGAAGGTGCTGAGCGACCACCAGGCCAACATCAGTTATGTGGACATCGTGCCGCCCAAGGACGGCATGACGGAGATCTATCTCGAGTTTGCATTCGACGGATCGATCGAGGCCGTGATGGCCGGTGTCCGCCAGGTGCCAAGCGTCACTACCGTCGAAGCCATCCCGCCATTCTCGAGAATCTACGGCAAGCGGATCATCGTGATCGGCGGCGGCGCCCAGGTCGGGATGGTCGCGATGGGCGCCATCGCGGAGGCCGACCGACACAATATTCGGGGTGAGCACATCTCGGTGGACACCATCCCACTGGTCGGCGAGCAGGAACTGGCCGCCGCGGTCCGAGCGGTGGTGCGCCTCCCGCGCGTGCGTGTGCTCGTGCTCGCCGGGGCACTGATGGGAGGCGAGATCACCAAGGCGGTGGAAGACGTGCGCCGCAAGGGGCTGCCGGTGATCTCGCTGAACATGGCCGGCAGCGTCCCCGACGCCGCCGACCTCGTCGTCTCCGATCCAGTGCAGGCCGGCGTGATGGCCGTCATGGCCATCGCCGACACGGCGCAGTTCGACCTGGCGCGCCAGGTGAAGCGGCGATACTGACGCCAGGCGGCATGATGGGCTTCAGTTCATCGCCATGGTTGCCCCGCGATGTACTGAGCGGCATCAAGGTGGTGCCGGTACGCAAACGCAGTTTAGAGATAGCCACCAAGCAGATGGTGACACGCGAAACTGGTTACGCGATCGTCAGCGCCGAGGGCTTCGAAACGGTCGACAAAGTCGTGTTCGCCGAACCGGGCGATATGGCGCTACTTGGTGTCAGGACCATTGAAGGATTCGGGGGCATGGTGGACGACGTCGCTCATCGCTTCGTGGCGACGACAACCATCGTCGCGACGGCCGGCCCATACGCCTCTACTTCTTCAAGCTCCTGCCAGTTGAGGATCACGTTCACCTGCTGCTTGCTCTGGCCGTCGGGAAATGACCTTACGAAGACTTCGGGCGCCCCAGCCTCATTCGACACATAGGCCACCCATCGGCCGTCCGGCGAACCGCTGTACGGCCTCGTTCGCGGGCGTGGCGACAAGAGGACCACTCTCCTTAGGATTCACCAGCGTGCTGGTATAGATGTCATAGTTCCCTTCGGTCGTGGCCTTCGTGTGCATGAGGGTCCGTTCGTCGGTGCCCGTTCTCAGATCCGCCGGCGTTTCCCCCAGACAACAGCGCCTAGAATCGGCCCCTTCACGAATAATGCGGGCCTAGCTCAGAAGGAATAGCGGTACTCAAACCTTACGATGTCCTTGTACCAAGTCGCATCGGTAAGTGCCCGCCCGTACCCGACATAGAACGAACTGCGGGCGTCAATCGAGGTGCGCGCTCCGAACTTGATGTTGACGACGTCGGTCCCGCTTGCGTCGACCGCTGCGCCAAGCAAGGGTCCGCCGGGCTGCGTCTGAAATCCGTTCAGGACATGCCAACCGACCACCTCGACGACAGGCACGAAGCGGACTCGGCTGCCGGTGTACAGCTCGTAGCTCGGCCCGATGCCGTAGAAGAAGACCTTACCCGAAAACTTGTCGGAGCCTGCCGTCGGAACTCCAGCGTTGCCACCGATCGGAAGCCAGGCCCCTATCTGCGATTCGACCGCGGCGCGCTGTGAAACCTTCTGGTGGTAAAGCAGCGCCGGTTCGAGACTGCTGTGGTCTGTGCCCATCCCCTTTGAAGCATCTCCCGAAGGGACATACGCACGGAGCTGAAAGGTGACGTCGCGATCCTCAGACGCAACCATGGCTGCTTTGAATCCGACTCTGACGTCTCCGAGACCAGACTGATTCGAAAACGCTGGAAATGGTGGTATAGGCTGGAAACCCTGTATTTGAAACCAGCGCACTGGAAACTCGACGGAAAAGGAGAAGCGGGGATGTGGTGCATACTCGGCATCGACATAGAGTTGTTGGAAATTCAGAGTCTGTGGAACACCAGCTGACGACCCCGGTCCCGATGCGTTGGGATCGAAAGCCTGCGGGATGACGCCTGCCAGGCCTGTGTAGCAGCCGCATTTCGCGTAGAAGAATTCGGCGCGATCGGGGAAGGGATTGTCGAAACCGCCATCGAAGCGAATGCGAATCTGCGACCCGACAACCGCATTGTCGATGTACCCGACCATACTGCCTTCCGGCCTCGGCCTCCGGGGTTGCTGACTACCAGGCTGTGCCTGCCCGGACGTTTGCCGCGATGCCTTCGTCGCTTGCGGGAACGGACGTCCCACGCCGGGGGACGGACTCGGTTCGACAAAAACACCTTCAACGTTTGCCGTGCGAAAGACCGCTTCTGGCCGGACACTGGTCGCGATCGGCCGACTTTCGATAAGCCTGGGATCCTGCTCTTGAGCGATGACCGCAACCGGAAAAACCAGCATTAGAATCAGCGTCACCGGTTTCATCTCGTTCTCCTTGTAGCTGTCTCGCCGCGTTACTGCGGTCTCGGCGTTCTGTCGCGCATTCTTTGTTGTAACTCACGATGGGATTTGCTGAGGGGGCCTCGATCTGGTTCCGACATGTTTGGCAGCAGGCGCGATAGTTGTCCAAGGGCGCGTTGCGCCTGGGACGGATCAGAAGCCAGATAATGCGTCGCCAGATCCAGGTAATTGTACCCGAGGTCCCGAAACAGTCTTTGGAACTCGGGGCGACCGCCTGAAGCTTGCACCTTCGCCAGCTGATTCAAAATGTCAAAAGACTGTTGACACTCCATTTCCGCTTCTCGGGATCCGCGGGATTCCAGCATCTGGCAGCGGAGGTTATGAGCATTGGCCAGTTCCATCCCCAACGAGAGCGTGGGCCTGGCCAGCTCCTCAATAAGATCGAGTGCCTGGCGATTCCTTTGCTGCGCCGAGTCAAACTGCTGCTGGTCCAGCAGCAGCATCGCAAGATTATTGTTGAAAGTCGCCAGCTCTTGCTTGTACTCGCGATTCCCAGGTTCCTTCTTCGCCAACCCTTCATGGAGCGCGATGGCACTGTCGTAGAGTTCTCTCGCTTCCTGGAGTCGGTCCTCCCGTCTCAGCAGCGTGCCCAAATTGTTATACGCCCGAGCCAATTCCTGGGCTGCTGCCGAATCTGGCCCCTTCTCGGCCAAGGGTCTGAGCAGTTGAATGGCCGTGCGGAAGTCTAGTTCCGAACCGTCAAGGCTCCCCGTGGAGTATCGAAGAATGCCGCGGTTATAGTGAGTGCGCGCCAGCTCGCGCGGATACTGAGTGTCGCCCGGATGTTCGCGGACGATCTCTTGTTGCAGGCGCAAGGCGCTGGCATATGCCTTGTCTGCATCCACTCGTGTGTCTGGCACAGTTCTCAGCGTCTCCCCTAACCAGTTATAGGAACTGGCAAGCGCTCGACGGTATTCGGTGTTTGTGGGATAGTCCTTCACGAGACTTTCAAACTGAGTCGCAGCCTCGTTATATTCTTGCACCGCATCACCAGACTCCTGAAGAAGGCGGGAGATGTCGCCCAAACGGAAATGCGCTCGCGCCATTTCGTGACGCAGTGTTTCGCTATCTGGCTTCTGCGTCGTGAAAATGGCGTAGAAACTCCTTGCCTTACTCAATAGTTCTTTCCGGAACTCTTCCATCTGGGGCACATCTTCGGCCACGCGCGCCTGCTGCCGGCCGGCGGACGACAACATTTCATCCACAGCGTTCTGAGCCAATTGCAGATTTCCCTCCGCCCGTTCATTTTCTATTCGAGCGACATAGGCTAACCATCCGACGCTCACGAGCAGCGCCGCAAGGAGGCATGCAGCCCATTGGTACTGCCTGAGCGTGCTCTTCCTTTCTCGTTCCTGTTCACCTGAAACGCGGTCGCGCTCCCGCTCGCTCTGATCCAAGAACTCCATCGCTCGGGCGAAGCGGGAGTTGTATTCCTCCGCCCAGGCTGCGGTGGGCCGGTTTCGCTGCTTCCACTGCAGGCCGAGCTCGAGTTCTGGGTCACGCCATGGTCCTGCCGTTCCTTCATCGAACCAGGAGGCGGCCTGTGAAAGGCGATGGTAAATGCGGGCCGAGACATTTTCTTCCTCCGCCCACTCGCTCAATCGAGTCCAGCAGCGCATGAGGCTTTCATGCGTGAGATCGATGACGGAACGCGAGTACAGCGCTGCGTTGGCCGGTGGCGTCAGGAAGGAGCGTCCCGGACGACGGAAGATGTCGATGACCTCGATCACCTCCGATTCAGAAACCTCGCAGATGGCAGCGATCTGCTGAACCGATGTCGGTCGCCTCACGCCGCGGTGGTCCGAAAATGTGTCCGTCAGGGCTTTGAACATCCGCTCTGCGATGTGCCGGCCGAGGCCAGGTCTAGCCTCCTGGTAGGCCTCTTCGGCGTGCAGAGACAGGGCCTGCCGCAGGGTTCCGACGGCTTCGTAGTGACCGATGTCGATTGGTTCGCCACGTTCCCGATGCTGTTCCCAATAGTCCCATGTGCGCATCAAGGCGTGCTGCAGCAACGGAAGTCGGTCTTGGTCATCCCCAAGATCGTTGAGCAATCGCAGAACAAAGCGCGGAGCTATTTCTCCGCCTCCTACCGCGACCGGACCGGTGATCGCCAGACGAAGTTCGGCTCGCGTCATACGAGGAATGAGGTATTGGCCCGCGTTGACCGCCTCCGGCAGTCCGGCAAACTCCATGCAGTCGCCGATAAAGTCCGAGCGCATCGTGAGCACCACATAGATCGGGATCTCGTCCTGCCGCATCGCCTCCAGCAACAGCTTGACAAATGCCATCGCTTCATCTTTGGAGTTTTCAATATGGCGGCTCCGCCGAAACCGGAACAGATCTTCGAATTGGTCGACCACCACGAGGAGATTCTCATCAGGCGGGATTCTCGCGTGGCGAACCGCATCTACCAGGCCCAGCGTGCCACGGCGGAGGGTGGCCTCCAGCACGATGCGGTTCGTGCTGGCCAGTTCTCCTTCTGTTCCCAGCACGTCGATCGCATTCAGAGATGCAGCCAGATTTCCGATGGGGTCCTCGCTTGGCCGACATTTCGCCACGCGCCAGCTGGAGCCGGCCTGGACCATCAATCCGCTATTCAACGCAGCAATCAGGCCGGAGCGGACCAGCGAGGACTTTCCACTTCCGGACGTGCCGATCACAGACAAGAACCGAGTGGAACGCAGCCGCCGTAGCAGTTCGTCGACCTCTTTCTCGCGGCCGAAGAAGAGATGGTCTTCCTCGAGTTCGAACGGACGCAGGCCAGGGAAAGGATTAAACATGGCCGCTGTTCCGCAATGGTGACATGCCTCCTATTTACCCGTCAGGCGAGAGATGAACGCCTGTAATGGGTCAGGCGAGAACCCATCCGTCTGTGAGATGACGATGGCGTCGTGCGTTCGAAGGCTCTCCTTCTCCACGGTTTTCGGCGGTATCACGGAAATTGCCACGACAGGCACCGGCTTGGTACGACCATAGCCGGGGCTTTTCTGTAGTTCCCGAAGTTTCCGACGCAGCCAACATTCGCCGGTTCCTCCATACAAGATCAATGCTCCATCGCAACTGCGGAGGTTCTCTTCGTGGTATTCCCGAACCTCCGCTTCGTCGCCCTCGAAGACAGGTCGGACGACTTCGAATCCTTGCTTGAAAAGGAATTCCATCCAGGGGGACATCACGTCAGCGTCCCGCCGATCGTAAATGAGGTAGACAAGTCCTCGGCCTGCCATCGCAGGAGTCGTTGTCAGCTCGACCGGCTTCGCCTCGGGGGCCCGCCGATTGAGCCGTTCCTGGTAGACCGTCCTCAGATCCTCCAGCGCGGTCTCCAACAGATCTGATCCCTCGTGGATTCGAGGATCCATTCGAAGCTGGTCGACAACCTTTCGTTGCCGTTCGTCCTGCACGTCCAGACCGGAAGGTATCCACAAGAGGCGCGAAAAACCGCCTCCCTCGCATCTTTCGATCGCGAGCTCGTTCTGGGTTTCTACCAACGACTCCACACCTCCTTCAGGAACGAGGCTGTAGTTCTTGCCCACCAGATGAATCGACATCTCACATCGGGCCAGGTCCTCCCGTATCGCCGCTTTCAAGGCTGATGCAACCAGAGGCAGTGCACTGGCCGGAAGGACCGTATGACCATGCTGCTCCATGTCTCGTTTGATGACTTCGCGCTGCTCTCTGAGATCGCTCGTGGTTTCGGCCAGAAAGACAACGGCTGTTGCTCTTTCAGCATCGGGGGAGGGCGACCCTTCCACCATCTCCAGCAGACAGCAGATGTCGTGCGCCAGGTCATCCAGCTTGATCCAGAAATCCCTTTGGGCGTCTGGCCCGAACACCTCATCCAGCTCACGGATTCTTCCCGTCTCCGGGTGAACCGTGAAGAATTCATAACCCAACAGAGCTTGCAACTCCGGGGGGTGCATCTCGGGCGGGACGGGCGTCTTCATGACCTTGAAGATGCGCGCTTTCTTGTGCCAACTAACGCCACCCTGCTGTTCGGCCGCCTTCGAGAATTCCGACAACTCCCTGCGAGCCCACTCGGACCGAACGTAGCGTGGTGAGACGACTGACACGAGGGCGGCAACACGTTGGAGGCGATCGATGAGCGTCTCGGCGATAACATCATTGCCGGTAAGTTTTGGGTCTCGCCAAATATGCGGTTTCTTGCCCAATAGCTGCCCGACGCGGACTTCTAGGGCACGATGCAGGTTCGCGACCCATCCCTTATGCCCTTCGATCAATTCCACGTTGTCCAAGTGTGCGTAGCTGATGAAGGCGTCAGTATCAAAGCTCATGATTGGCTCGGTCGCGTCAGCTACTCCCGCTCGACAAGCGGAATCTCCGTCCAAGGCCCGCGGCCAGACGTTCCGCTATCCGGTCTTGTGGCGACGCCGGACAACGTAGGTTCCGAACGTCCCGTACTTTTCAGCCATCGCAGTCTGGCCCACATACTCACACCGTAATTCTTTCACGCTCTCTGCCGCCGCGAGTGCCGCGAACTCCTGGCTGGCGTAAACCTGACCGGCTGGTGTGATCGGTTCGATGCGGGCCGCACGGCTGACGTGGGGTCCGACGTAATTGAGGCGCCGCGTGACCGGATCCGTGCAGGAGTAGACAGGCCCCGCATGCAGCCCGATACGCAAGTTGATGTTCGGGAGCCCCTTCGCCGACCAGTCGGTGCTGCGAACGGAGTTGCACAGCTCGAGCGCGAACTGGCCAGCGTCCCGTACATTCGAGAAGACAAGGTACAGGCCATCTCCCCATGTATTCTTCATCAAAGGCCTGTACGCCGATTCATTCGCCAGTCTCGCCACCAGACCAAGCAAGTGATCCACGAATCGAGGAATCTCTTCGTCATTCAGCTTGCTGAATCCCTCGACATCAGCGAAAAATAGGGCCCTGATCTCCGGAGTGAATCCAGACGCGACCTCATTCGTTTGACGAGAACTGGTGTCGCGACAAGCGGCCGACGGACTGGTCACGTGTAGGCACCCGCGAAGGATCTCTGCGAGATCGATGATTTCGACGCCGAGACCAAGTCTTTGCCAGCGCTCAACCGCCGATGCGGTTCCACCTGCTCCATCGCCCGACTTGCCGTCCCACACAACCAGCGGCACGAGCTTGGTGTCGAGTTGTTCTGCGCGCACGCTTGCCAGTCCGTGAAGCATCAGATTGGCAAATTCGTACAGGACGTTGCCATTCGTCTGACTCTGTCTTGAAACCTCCTGGACCTCGACCGCCCGGGCGACAACATGCTCGTACCGCTCAATCCAATTGGCGCCGCGGATGATATCCACGCTCTCTTTCATGAACAGCTCCTTCTGATAGGGGAGGACCACATGAGTCTCGCCCTTCATATCAAGAATGGCTTCATGAAAGAGAATATCCGAACCGCACGCGGCACTGGCGAAACCAAAGCCTGCGCTCAATTCCTTGAGGCGTTGGCGGATCGCATTGTCAACAGCCGGTTCGCGCTGAGGCGGAAATCGCGGCACTTCACGGTCGGGCCGGTCAACCATATGCCCGGCAAAGACAACGACACTTGGCAACTCAAAGAGCCGCTCGATGCGGCTTCTGTCCACATCCAACTGTTGCATCAACAACCGAGCATTGCGCCGCGTCGATTGTAGGCTTCCCCAATCTCCTAGTCCCACCGCTGTGGCTTGGCGATACCACTCTTCAGCTTCAGACCAGTTTCTCAACAGTAGCGATGCTTCTCCCAAGGTGGAAAGGAGCCAGTACCGATCTCCTCCAGCCGCGCCAGTCTGACCAAGCTTCTCGCGGCAGTGCACGGTGATCTCGCGGGCCAAGGCCGCGGCCCGCTCTCGATCCCCCAGTAGGAGTGCGAGCGTAGCCGCATTAATGGCGCTCCAGTAACCGCCTGTGCTGTCATAA
>MELA01000078.1:19260-22596 GCA_001767495.1 Acidobacteria bacterium RIFCSPLOWO2_12_FULL_65_11
TGCGTGCGAGCCAGAAGGCCGATGGTCTCCTCGTCTCGGTGCCCCTCTTGGTAGAGCCCCACAAGCACGGCGTTGGCAGACCCGGTGGCGCCGCTGCGCGCTAGTGCCAGCGCCAGAAGCTGGCGCAGTTGCACGTTCTCCGGGAAGTGCTTGATACCTTCGTCCACCACGTCGTAGGCGAACAACGGCTCGCCCAGCTTGAGGATTCTTTCGCCAAGCGTGATGAAGACTTCTGAATTCCCCGACCACGTGTCAGGATCGTGCGCACGCCAGAGCCCCTGCAGTAATGCGAGACTCTGGTTCGCAGGGTCTCTCAGTAGCCGCAGTACATTCGCGAGCTCTTTGTTTAGAGGAGCGAATGTTTCTTCCAATGAGCCAGGCGATCTCACTGCGGCTCTGTCCTCGATTTCAATTCGGTTCCCAGCTAGCCCGGGACCGGTTCCGTCTGCCAGCGATCGAAGATGCGCGCGTCGACGAACAGGGCAAACAGCTCGGCGTCGAGTTCACCGTCCTTGACCGCGCCCTCGAGGATGCCGAGCGCTCGGTCGACCGACACGGCCTTCTTGTACGGGCGGTCGGCAGCCGACAGCGCATCGAAAATATCGGCGATCGTCATCATGCGCGTCTGGATGGGAATGTCGGGCGCCGACAACTTGTTGGGATAGCCGGTGCCGTTCAGCTTTTCGTGGTGGCCGACGGCGATCGCCGGTATCCGCCCGATTTCCTTCGTCCACGGGATTTGCCTGAGAAACTGATATGTGTGGAGGACGTGGGACTCGATCTGGACGCGCTCGGTTTTCGACAGCGACCCCTTGGGCAACGAGAGCAACCGGACCTCCTCAGGGCCGAGCAGCGACCGGGGCACGCCGTCCACATCCTCGAACTCGACCTGGGCAATCTCGTGAAGACGATCGAAGCTGCCATCGGCCAGCACGCTCGGCTCGTTTGCCGCCTCGACGGCAGCCAGGTATCGCGCGAGCTTCGCGGTCTCGTCGAGGAGCCCGGCTTCGAACACCGGCAATCGTTCGACATATGCGGCGCGCCCGTGGGCCAAGAGGTACTCGAGTCGGGCCTGCATCGACGCGAGTTGACGGCTTCGGTGCGCCAGCCTGAACCGCTCGCGCAGGAGTTCGAGCTGATCGGGATACAGCTTCTTGGCCTTGACGAGCACCTCCTCGCGCACGCCAACCTTGCCGAAGTCGTGGAGTAACGACGCGTACCGGATCGTGCGCATCGCGTCGCGTGAAAACCGCACCCCGGCAAAGCATCCGCGTTCGCTGCGGTCGACGGCTTCGGCCAGCGCGACGGTCAGATTCGTGACGCGTAAGGAATGTCCTGACGTGGCCGGGTCGCGCGCTTCGATCGCGACGACCGACGCCCTCACGAAGCCTTCGAACAACTGCGTGATGGCCTGGTACAGTTGGCTGTTCTCCAACGCGACGGCGGCCTGCGCAGCGAGTGTCGTCGCAAGCGCCTGCTGCTGTTCGGAAAAGGGGGCGACGTTGGCGGCGGCCGCCTCTTCTGAGTGTCCGCTCACCCCGGACGCCCGCCTCGCATTGAGGAGCTGCAGGACGCCGATGATGTGTCCCTGCGGCGTGGACATCGGCACCGCGAGCACGGACCGTGTGCGGTATCCGACCGATTCATCAAAACTCCGGTTGAACGTATACGGGACTCCCGCCGGAAGTTGGTACGTGTCGCTCAGTTTGACCGGCTGTCCCGTGAGCGCCACGAATCCGGCGATCGACCGATCGGAAATGTCGAGCGTGGCTTCCCGAAACGGCACGCTCACTGAGTCGTTTTGCGCCGCGATAAACCGCAACCGTCTCGCTGGTTCCTCGTCCTGCCCGCTCACGCTGGAGCCCTCGTCGGCGTTCTCAACCACGTACAACGATCCCGCGTCGCTGTCGGTGATCTCGCGCGCTTTCGTCAAGATGAGATCGAGCAGGCGGCGGGTATCGAGCTCGGCCGACAGCGCCGCCCCGATGCGATTCAACTCTTCGAGTTGATGCGCAAGTAGCGCGGCGTCCCCCGACGGCTGCCCGACTGTCATGACCCTGCGATTGAAGCCCTGGCTCATGACCCTGCGATTGAAGCCCTGGCGGTCAACCCCAGCGAGCGTGTGCGCTCGCCGACACATTTATCGCGTATCGCGAACATGAAACGCTGACCGTCGCGGCTGACGTTTCTCCACTGTTGCGGATTTCCGACCGACCGGCCTCGCAACCGACGACGGGCGCCGAGCCGGCGATGGTCGAAGCCCGGATGCAAAGCGAGGCGAGCGGGCAGACCACGCACCTCTACCCCGAGGCGCGCTACGCCGCCGGCACGTGGGCGCACGCACGAGGCGTGGTGATCAAAGCCGAAGTGGTGCGGCTTCCGGGCCGGGACCCGCGCGACAATCCCCCGTTCGTCGTCACGAATCTCCGGCCGCCGCCTCGCTTCCTCTACGAACATGTGTACTGTGCCCTCGGCGACATCGAGAATCGGATCAAGGAACTGCACGACGGACTCCAGATCGGGCGCATGAGCTGCTGTCGCTTCTGGCCCAATCAACTGCGCGTGCTGACAACAGGTTCCCCGACAACAGGGCGGATTGCCCCCTGACGCGCCCGATCATGGGCCCGCGCCGACGGCGTGTCAAGCGCCAGAGGCCCTCGTTCGACAAGTCGCGGCGCCACAGGGCGCACCTCCGGCGCGCCGATCCTGTCGGCCGGTCAGAAGCACGGGGCCAACATCGGAGCCCCGCTGCGTCGGGACCTCCCACGGGGAGCGGCGGCGCGCGGGCGGGACGCGGCGCGGGGATCTCGGCGGGCAGGCCGACATGTTTGAGGATCCGTGCCGAACCGTTGCGCCACATGCCCGACGATGGTAGCGTCGTCGGCGCCGCGCGCGTCACTGTCATCGAGAGCCAAATACCCGCACTGCGGGAGTTGCCGGACCGAGTCGCTTCGCTCGACGTGCGTGTGGCTTCGCTCGAATCGCAATTTCTGCAATTCCTAGCCGAAGTGAACGATCAATTTCTTGCAACGCGCAACGAGATCAGGGCCGTCGATGCTGGCCTGCGGCAAGAGATACAAGCCGTCGCTGACGGCCTGCGTGAAGAGATCGCGACCAGCCGTCAGGAGACAACGGCCGGCGACGAGGAGACCCGCCGCTACATGCGCGTCCTGCACGAAGAAGTGATCTCGCGGATCAAGGCGATCGGCGAGACATGAACCGGTACGCCAGAGCCGGATGTCGATGCCGCGTCAGACGAGCCTGGGGAGTGTCTCGCCGATCGAGCCGCCTAGCACCGCATCGGCCATCTCGTCAAACGGCGTCGGCTCGCCGTTG
>MELA01000079.1:0-19167 GCA_001767495.1 Acidobacteria bacterium RIFCSPLOWO2_12_FULL_65_11
GTGCTCGTCCATCTGCTCCGCGGTCATCTCGATCGGAATGCGCGTGTCGGTCCGCGCCGGCAGCTGCGAGAGCACTTCTTGCCGCACGCGCCGGACCATGCAGGTGGCCAGACGGGTCCGCAGCGTCTCGAGGTTCCGGGCGCCGCCGATCTCCGTCTTTCCATCCACGGGCGTGGTGTGCCACGCTGCCAGGCGCCATTTCGGCTCCAGCGCGAGGTCGTCGACCCACTCGACAATCGACGCCAGCTCGTCGAGCCGGTTCTCCATCGGTGTGCCGGTCAGCACGAGACGGTACGGTGGATCCAGGCGCTTCACGGTGAGCGCGGTCTTGGTCGCCCAGTTCTTGATCCGCTGGGCCTCGTCGAGCACGACGATGTCCGGCGTCCACTGGCAAACGACGTCGACGTCGCGAATGAGCTGCTCGTAATTCCCCAGGAGGAATCCTCGCCGGCAGGCCTCGAACGCGGCGCGGCGCTCGGAGGGCGTTCCGTCGACGACGGTGGCGGGAGCGTCGGTAAAGACCTGCCACTCACGAAGCCACTGCGGCTTGAGCGCAGCGGGGACGACGAGCAGGCCGCGCCGGACGCGGCCCGTATGCCAAAGGGCGTGGCAGGCGGCAATTGCCTGCGCGGTCTTGCCGAGGCCCATGTCGTCGGCCAGCAGCAGGCGCCCCCGCATGAAAAACCGGTCAACGCCGTCGTGTTGATAAGGGTAGAGCGATTGCTTGAGGGTCTGCAGCGCATGGTGCAGCTGCTTCCGCGCGCCCGCGGTCTGGTTCTGGCGCGCCAGTCGCGCGCGTTCTTGCTGCAGCAGCACGTGCAGTGCCGGCTCGCTATTGCCGTCGCGAAGCGCGCCGAGCAATCGATCCACCAGCGCCAGCCGCTGCTGCGCCGCTTCGGGAATCGCGGCGATCCAGCCGCGTCCGCTTGTTCGACGCAGCCAGCGCCGCAGATCGCGGTCGGGTGTGCCGTCTACCAAGCGAACGCGCGCCAGCCAGTCGCCAAGGCCGGTCAACGGACGGACGGGATCCCAGCGCAATGCCGGCGCCTGAGCCGCCTCGCTCTCGACGTCGACGCGACGCCGCTTCGAGACGCCGTCCTCGAGGACGGCCACCAGGTGCTTGCACAGCCCGAGCGAGTTCCGGAGGAAATCGGCGCACTCGCAACTGCCGTCGAGCGGCTCGATCCGACGGAGCAGTGTGCGGTACGGGCGGGCGCGCGACCCGCGGCGGCGGGTCGAGTACAGACCCAGCAGCCGGCCCCGTGGCCGTGCGACGATCTGAATCTCGTCCGTGTGGGTGGACGCGCAGCGGCGAAGCACCGCGTCGAGCGCGTCGCGCTGGACCGGCCAGTCACCTCCCTGCGTGACCGACAGGACATGGCGGACGACGCGATCGGGCGGCAGGCCGCCCGTCCGCCGGTGCGCGCGTGCCAGCAGCGTCTGATAGGTCTCGCTCTCGGTGATGGCGATCGCGTCGGGTTGAACTGAACGGCTTTGCATATCTTCCCCGTAGTTGGGAATTCGAAATTGGTGGCTGCGAATCGACGTATTCTTTCACAGGTGCCCTTGAGCGGAACCGGGCGCCATTCGAGCTCCGATGCCGGCAGCGCAAGATGGCGTCATGGTGACGAAGCGTCGAGCGCACGACGAGGAAGCGTGGAGGAACGCGACCAAGGCGATCAGGAGACGCTTCGGCGCGAAGAGCGCGCTCGACTACTTGATTGGCGAGAAGCTTTTGATGTTCGCCGACACGGCAAAGGACGATCCCAAGTTTGCCAAGGAGCTCCCCAGGTTTCTGGCGGCGGTCTGGCGGGTGTTCAACCAGTACGAGGTTACGGGGTACATAGCCAGCCGAAAGCCAGCGACGCGAAGGAGCCTTCGACACCTTCTCTGCTTGCGTTGAAGGCAGGCGGCTTATCCAACTTCCGGTCGCCTGGCGGGCCGGCGTGCTTGACCGATGACAAGAGTGAGTTCGGAGTGTGTATGGACTGGCGGACGAGGATCGTCGCAAACCCGGAAGTGCTGGTCGGAAAGCCCGTGATTAAGGGCACGCGCATCAGCGTCGAACTCGTGATGGATCTTCTTGCCGCCGGCCACACTCCTGAACAAATCCTCCAACAGTACGATCACCTTTCGAGCACCAGTCGCGGTCTCGTCCCGCGCAGTGCCGTGCACAGTCGGTCGCAGAGGACCTGGAACGGCACCGCAGCGTATTCCGCGCCGGTGAGCACCAGCAGCGGCGACTCATATTCCTGTCCCGAGCGGGTCGTCCCCTTCTTCGAGGTGCTCACGACGAATACCACGGCTCGCAGACCATCCGCGGACGCGTCGCTCTCGATTCGGATCGCCGGAGGAAGGAAAGCCTCGTACGGATCGCCGGACTCGTAGCCGTGGCCTGGCGTCGGCGTGCCCACATGCGCCGGCACGCCTTGCGCCAGCACCTCCACCCACTCGCAGCCCATATAGGCGTCGCCGGTGCGCGGGAACTGCAAGTGCCAAAGCGTCGCGTAGATACTCATGCTCGCCTGCTTGGTCGCTTGGCTTTCAGGCGCCGACTTGCCGCCCGCGATCTCGACTTGCGACGGTGACGGCGGATAAGCCGCAGGAGGTCTCCGTACGCGGTATCGCCGAGAAGCTTCTCAAGAAGACGCGACTCCGATCGCACATATCCGAAAAGCGCTGGACCCACCTCCGCGTCCTCTGGGAACCGTGCTGAGTAACGCTTCACGTCTCGGCCGCACGCTTCGTACTCGATCGCCGCTTCCGCCGGCAGGAGAAGTGCCTTCTCGGGGAAGTCAATCCGGACCTGCAACCGTTCATGGTCGTCAGATCCGCACGTCAGCGTGTAACAACGGACTCGACATTTGTTGCGGCGAAGGAATACCGCGAAATGGCGCCGCGGACCGAATCTCTTCGACCGGCCCTTCCGTTCTCGCGTGAACACCAATCCATCGTCGAGCTCGCTGGCTTCAACGAAGATTCCGTGGCGAAACACGAACTCGCGGAGGGCGATCATCAAGGTCTTCGACGGCTTCTCGAACATGGCGACGACGATGCCATCGTCGAGCGCGATCCGTCAACACCATCAGGGAGACAAGCCATCTGAAGGAGAGCGTCGGTGAGGACGATGTGGCTAGTAGCCGAGGTCTTCCGGCTTCACCCAAACGATCTTTCCATCGCGGTCGATGACGACGGGCAGGCCGTCTTTCTTGTGGCGGAGCATGGCGTCGCGGACGCCTTCCTTGAGAGCCTGGTCGATCACGTCCCCATCCTCAACCAGGATGCGATTGATGTCTTTCTGTGTTTCAGCCTTCATATGCTTCCCTGACGCTTGACGACCGCCCAGACAGTCTCATCGTAGATCTTCAGGGGCTGTGATTCCAAGCGCCTCGCTATCAACCGGGGCTCGCGGCGGGAACCATCGTACAGCCTCCACGTCGAGGCGACGGGCTCGTACAGACTGAAGAAGTTGCGCACGCCCGCCTGATAGCGTCGACGGATGGTCTCCACGGGGACGTTATGGCCGCCTGCCCGGACTCGATCGGCAACTCGCTCGACCGCCAAATCGGCGGACGACAGCCAGAGAAAAACGAAATGAACAGCGTATCCCGAGGCGCTGAGATCTCGAAGCCACGGCGCAAACGTACGGCTTGCCAAGGTTGTTTCGAACGCGAAACTCACCCGCTGCTCGGCGAGCTCGTGCAATCGCGCGAGCATCACCCGACCGGCGGCAATCGCGACGCTTTCAGGGTCGAAGGCCGAGAGGCCTCGAGCAATCACGTCAGCATTGACGAACTCGTCCACGTCGAGAGCACCATGCAGCAGCGCGGGCGCAGCGGTCGACTTCCCGGCTCCGTTCGGCCCGGCGAGAATGACTACGCTCGGAGGCACGGTGCTTCGAGCGAGCCAAAAAAGCAGATCACGCGGAGAGCCTCAAGCGTCTGCTCACGCCGGCCATCGTAACAAATTCACCTGAATCTAATTTGAGCCGGGGTGAGGCATGCGGGTGGGAATCCCACCCACGTGGCGATTCTCAGGTACGAAACAGGTGCAGCTCCCACGATCCGTTAGCGTAACTTATTTTGATTGAACAAGTTAGTTAGTGGCGGAGAGGGTGGGATTCGAACCCACGTGCCGGTTACCCGACAAGACGCTTTCGAGGCGTCCCCGTTACGACCACTTCGGTACCTCTCCTTGAGGGGAAATCGCGCGGCGCGGACCTCGAATTATAGCCCACGCGCGCATGGTCCGGCTGAAGCCGGACACGACGTACGACGACGTACGACAGGATGTGCAGAACCCGGAGCCTGTCAACGTCGTGCCTTGAAAAAGGCCTGCAGGAGCGCGCGACACTCGTCCTCGCGCACTCCCGAGACAATCTCGAACCGATGATTGAGCCCGGCAAGCTCCCCACCACGTACCGTTGAGCTGATGGCGCCCGACTTGGGTTCCGCCGCGCCGTACACGAGCGTCCCGATCCGCGCGTGCACCAGCGCGCCGACGCACATCAGGCACGGCTCGATGGTCACGCACAGCGTGGCGCCGGTCAGACGGTAATTCCCGATGCGTGTGGCGGCGTCGCGGATCGCGACGATTTCGGCGTGCGCGGTCGGATCGCCGCCGCTCTTCGGTTGATTGAACCCGCGCCCCACGATCCCGTCGTCAATCGCGACGACGGCGCCAATGGGCACCTCGCCCGCCTCGCGCGCGAGGCCGGCCTGATCGAGCGCGGCTGACATCAAGACGTCGTAGGACCGCTCCACGGCGGCGGGAGAATACTACGGTTCAGGGAAAAGTCAGTGGCGGAAAATAGCGCGGCGGATGTCGGGCCAGAATTCCCCGAGCTCGTTCGAGACAGCGTCCCAGAGCAGTCGCGTCCCGACAGAGGTGAGCATGCCCGACACCGAGCTGTCGGTGGTTGGGTTGTAGAGAGTGGAAATGCCAACGGCCCCGGCGTTCCCGGCGACTCTCGAGACATTGAACTGGGGTCGGCCGGACTCGCCACGCGTGACGAGCACCCGGCTCGCCGCATACGCCGCGCGGCGCGCAAAGCCCTTGTCGCGCCCGGCGGCGAAATAGCGTGGGTCCTGACGAAAGAGTGACGACGCCACAGCAGTCGTCATGAAGGTCGCGATGGTGTTGTCGGCGGCGGCGGCGGCTAACCGGGTCCCGAAGCCGGCGGCGATCTGCGCCTGATCGACAGGAGCCGGTTCCTGCGACACGCCCACGCCCGTTGCCGCTGTCGCCACGCCCACCCACGAACGCTCGGCCGCCATCCTGAACCGGGCCTTGGTCGTGATCGGCGGAACGTCTGTCGAGTCCTTTCCTAGCCTGACGCTGAACCGGCCGTGAGATTGCGGCCCGTTCGACTCCGAAGGGGTCTGCTGGGCGCGGGCGGCGGAAACGCCAGCAAGGACTAACGACAAAGCGAGCGCGAAGACCTTCGCAGGGCGGCGGCGTCCGTTCCGGGGGCGAGCAACTGAATCCATTGGCTCCAAGGCCAACCGCAATCCAGATGCCGCGCCAAAACACTAAGGATTCTGCCCTATTTGGTTTCCAACCCAGGTCCTAAGTGTTCTAATACTGAGCATAGTGACGACATTCATCGTCAATATGAATCATTTTCCGCCTTTTCAGCTCTCGTTGGACGCCGAAAACCGGCCGCTGAAGGACACGTGAAACCGGCCACCATAGTCCGGAGTCCGGCACATCTACCGTCGGTGCGCGAGTGCGTAGTCGATCGCGAACTGCCTCAGCGCGGCACTGGTCTGACCAAGCGCAATCGCCTCCTGGGTCGCGCGCTCCACGTCCCAGCGATCCACCGCAATCCGCTTGATCAGCCACATTGTCGCCGCACGATTGCCGCCCGAGCAGTGGATGAAGGCGGGCTCGGCGCCTGGAGACGTAATGGCGGCCAGGAATTGATCGGCCGCCTTTGTATTGGGCGATCCGCCATTGAATGGGACGTGGAAATAGCGGATCCCGACGGCCTTGGCCGCGGCTTCTTCCCTCTCCAACTCGGCGCCTGCTTCCGACGCTTCGCGTAGATTGATGATCGACGCAAAACCCATTTTCTTGATCTCGGGCACGGCCTCGACGGCCGTGGCGCCGGCGCAGGCGACGGTCGTTTCGAGACGCGCGAGATTCCGGATGCCGGAAACCTCCGGCTTCGTGACCTGCTGTGCGAGCGCCGAGCCCACCGAGAGTCCGACAACTGCCGCGATCAACCCGGTCGTAATCAACACACGTGAGCCCATCGCATACTCTCCTTTAGATCCGATTTCAAGAAGGCTCCCATCATGATAGTGCCGATGAGGTCGCCCTGTCGTCATGCCTTCGAGGAGAAACACGCCCTCGCCCTCGATCGCCTGATACACCTTATCCATACCCGCATGGGCGTGCAAGGAGTGCGACTGTCCGGGCTCGAACGCGTTCAATCCGACGAGTACATGGGGCGACTGGTAGATGGTGCTCTTGCCCATCTTGTCGGGCCGCCACTCGGCGTGTTCGGCGGGCTTGATGACGGCAGGATGCACGAAGCTACTCGGCCACGAGGAGCACGCCGCTCATCATCTGTGCGTGCGGGGTGCAGCGGTATTCATGTCGGCCGGGCCGCTCCGGCGCGCGGAACGAGACGCTTGCGGTCCCAACGCCGCGAATCGGCTTCATCGAGACTTGTAGCGACGGCACAGAGAAATTGTGCGTCAGTCCCGGCTGCTCGTTGCGGACGACGACACGAACCTCTTCGCCTGGCTGCAGGGTGAGCGTCGGATTCGGAACGTCGGATCCAGAGAGATAGTAGGTCATGTCCCGCACGACGAGGACCACTTCCCTCGAGGCCGGACGTGGATTGGCGATCAAAGGAATCAGGGCGACCAGACCAACGCCGCCGGCCACGGCAGCGATGAACACCGCCCGGCTGATTGCCGACGAATGCTCGATCGCGCTTGACAGTCTTCGCATCTCTTTCATCCTATGAGCATGCCCGTCGCGTACATCACGACGAACCCCGCCGCGAGACCTGCCATGACGTGGCCCGACGCAAGGGACCGAATCACGGGCTGATCGCGGGACATCTGTTTGGTAATCTGCAGGACGACCTGCGCGATGGCGCCGGCGCCAATCCCCAGAAACAGCACCGACCAGACCGGCGAATACACCAGCCCGCCGAGCCACGCTCCACCGATCGTCGGCACGCCGCCGATGAGCCCGAGCCTCGCGAGCTCGCCCGTCCCAACCCGATCGCGACCGAGCGGTGCGACGATGGCCAGCCCCTCGGTCGTGTTGTGCAAGGTGAAGCCGACGATGAGCAGGACGCCAAGCGCCGCCTCGCCGAGCGCGAAGGCCGCGCCAATCGCGAGGCCTTCGCCGAAATTGTGCAGGCCGATGCCGACCGCCACGAGCAGGGCGAGCACGCGGCCATCGCCGCTCGTCTCCTGCGCCTTCTGGCGGCGGGCGCGCAGCCATGCTCCGAGACTCTCGAGCCAGAGGTAGGCGCCGAGTGCGCCAAACGCAAACAGCACGGCGCCCTGGAACGACTCAGGAGCTCGGCCTGCGATCTGGAGGCCCTCGCCGGTCGCGTCCACGAGCAGGAACAAGAGCAGTCCAACCGTCAGCGCCAGAAGAAACTCGAGTCCTCGGCGGCCGAGCTGCGCCACCAGCGGAAACCAGAGCAGCCCGATCGCGACCGGCAGCACGCCCACGTAGATGCCCATCAGCGTGAAGAGTCCGAGCGCCCGGGCGTTGGGCTGCGGCGTCGCCACGGCAACCGCAATCTCGTGCTCGAAGGTCGCCCCCGTTGACGTCACGATCCGAACCACGTGGGTGTCGCCCTGCACCCACGGATACGGGATCGTCAGCTTCGTCCTGCCGAGATGGCGAAGGTCCGTTCCCCCGTCCGACGTGAACGACCAGTACGCTTCGTCCACCTGGACTTGAGCGATCTTCACGGCGTCCGGCCCGTCATTCATGACCGTCGCCACGATGCCCTCCGGGCCAAGCTCCATGCGTTGAAACGTGAGGCGCTCGACCGGCGGGTAGTCCTCGCCGCGAAGCATGTCGGCGGGTCCGCGCCACAGGATGGCCGCAAGAAGGAGCGCCAGCAGGGCCAGAGGCAGTAGTGCCATCAGCCACATCCGGCCACGCGACGGCGGCGGCGCGACAATCGTATCGGTTCTCACGACTGGGCCGTCCTCGCTCGGAAGAGCCCCATCCAGCCGAGCTCGGCGAACTCGCTCTGGTGGGCGTGGAACATGAAGTCGCCGGGATAGCGGAAGCGCGTTTCGAGGATCGCCCGTTCACCCTGACAGAGCATCAGCGTGTCGGTGTGTTCCTCGGTCATGCCCCGCGTGCCCGTGCGGAACACGTCGAAGAACATCCCGTGCAGATGGAAGCTGTTGATGGGATCGAACTCGGTCAGGTTGACCAGGTAAATACGGACGAGGCGCCCGACGTCGACCACGACCGGCTCGTGCATGTAGAAGCTCGCGATGCTGTTGACCGCATACACTTCGTTGTCGGCGTCGAAGTTGGTGTCGAACCCGTTCATCACCATCACCAGCTCGTCGGCAGCCGGTCGGGCCTCGCGCGGATCGACGAGAAACACTCCGTACAGACCCTTGTGAATGTGCCGCTTGAGGGGCGCGGTGTGGCAGTGATACAGGTGCAGGCCGTACGGCTCGGCGTCGAACTCGTAGACGAACCGTTCGCCGGGAAGCACCTGCTGCGCCGGCATCGAGCCATCCATCTCGGGCGGATGCCAGCCGTGGAAATGGATCGAGTGCGGGTGCGAGCCCTGATTGGTGAAGTTGACCCTGACGCGGTCGCCTTCGGTTGCGCGGATCGTCGGGCCGGGAACCTGTCCGTTGTAGGTCCAGGCCGGGAAGTACACGCCGGGAACGATCTCGATCTCACGATCGACGGCGTACAACTCGTACTCGCGCAGCAGACTGCCGTCGGGCCTGCGGGTTTCGCGATAGAACCTCGACCGTTCGGAGGCCGGGAGGTTCGAGAAGTTCCAGGCGCGAAGATAGGCTGATGGGTCGAAGATGGACTTGTCGGTTCGCCCCACCGGGCCCATTGCGTGGGTCGTGTGCCCGAAGCTCTCTCGCTGTCTCGGGTTAGTATCCTGAGCGCCGGCGACGGCTGCGACGGTGCCGGCAACGGCCGTTACAGCCGTCTGAATCCACGAGCGCCGGGTGAGATCGGGAACCCGCATGATGTTTTGACCATTCAAAATATGTCATTGTGGCCCCACAAGTCAACTTGTATGGTCGTAAAAGATCGCGCAGCGGCGGGAAGTCCCGTCGGGGTTCAGTCGGGGATTGGTCGAAGAGTGGTGGGCCTTGCAGGACTCGAACCTGCGACCTCCTGGTTCGTAGCCAGACGCTCTATCCAACTGAGCTAAAGGCCCTTTGGGGATCGAATGAAACCCGAATATATCACACGGTCAACCGCTAGAATCGTCGCGATGGGCCCGTTGAGTCACGTCGAGCACAGAGAGAAAGCGCCGCAGTCGGTCCGCTGCTTCGTC
Source organism: Acidobacteria bacterium RIFCSPLOWO2_12_FULL_65_11 (assembly GCA_001767495.1). GTDB lineage: Bacteria > Acidobacteriota > Vicinamibacteria > Vicinamibacterales > CAVVIG01 > 2-12-FULL-65-11. The sequence continues at coordinate 9,533 of MELA01000079.1, forward strand.
CTAACGATCAGCGACACGCGGACCGAAGAGACCGACACGAGCGGACGCGCAATTATGGAGCTGCTCACGGCCGCCGGCCACGTGGTCGCCGGCCGGACGATTGTGAAAGACGAGCCGGACCTGGTCCGCGGTACGGTCGAGCGTCAGCTCGCGACCCCGGACGTACAGGCGATCATTACGACCGGCGGCACCGGCATCACTTCCCGCGACACGACCTATGAAGTGATGAACGCGCTCCTCCACAAGCGGCTCGACGGATTCGGCGAGCTGTTCCGCATGCTGAGCTACGAGCAGATCGGCCCCTCGGCGATGATGAGCCGCGCCTGCGCCGGCCTGGTCGCGGGCCATATCGTCATCTCGCTGCCTGGATCGGAAGCGGCCGTGCGGCTGGCCATGGAGAAGCTGGTGATACCGGAACTCGGACACTTGGTGCAACAGGCAACAAGATAGGTCCGCCTGAAGGCGGTTATGCGACCCTTCACATCCACCATCTCAATCGACGAAGCACGACGCCGGCTGGATGCCACCGTCCGTCCGATTGAACGCCGCGAGCGCGTGGGCCTCGCCGAGGCTACCGGCCGCGTGGCCGCGGCCGATGTCACGTCAAAGGTTGACGTCCCGCCCTTCCCGCGATCGGCCATGGACGGTTATGCGGTCGTCGCTGCAGCCACGGCCAACGCGACACCCGAGGCGCCCGTGCGTCTGCGCCTCCTGGATCGCATCTACACCGGTCAGCCGTCGCGCGTGACGATTGCGAGCGGCGCCTGCGCAGAGATCGCGACCGGCGCGCCGCTGCCGTCAGGCGCCGACGCGGTGGTCATGGTCGAGCAGACCACGCCGGGTCGCGACGATGAGATTCAGATCCTCGCGGCCGCCGCGCCCGGGCAGCACATCAGCCGCCGGGGAGCGGACATCACCTCGGGCGACGTGGTTGTGCGGGCCGGTGACGTGCTGACGCCAAGCCGCGTCGGTGCGGTCGCGGCCATTGGCTGCGCGGATGTCGCGGTGTATGCGAAGCCTCGGGTTGCCATCCTCTCGACCGGGAACGAAGTGATCGAGCCCGGACGCCCGCTCGCGGCCGGACAGATTCACGACGTCAACCGGTTTACGCTCGGCGCCATCGTCGAAACGCATGGCGGCGTGCCCGAGCCGCACCCGCCGGCCGGCGACACCGTCGAGGCGCTCACCACCGCACTCGACTTGTGCGCCGGTGCGGACCTCATCATCTTCTCGGGTGGGAGCTCGGTCGGCGAGCGCGACCGCATCATCGATCTCGTATCCGCGCGCGGCGAGCTGATCTTTCACGGCCTCGCCATCAAGCCCGGGAAACCCACGGCGTTCGCGACGGTCAAGGGCACGCCGTTTTTCGGAATGCCCGGCAACCCAACCTCGTGTCTGTCGAACGCCTACATCCTGCTCGTCCCGTTCCTTCGCGCGATCGCCCGGCTTCCGCCACACACACCGCGAACCACGCTGGTGCCGCTTGGACGCCGGATCGCGTCGAGCGCGGGGCGGCATCAGTTCTATACCGTCCGACTGCGGAACGGCGCCGCCCTCCCCGCCTTCAAGGGCTCGGGCGACATCACCAGTTTGTCGCTGGCCGACGGCTACATCGAGATCCCGGCCGAGTCGAGTGTGGTCGAGGAAGGAACACTTGTCGAGGTCACGCTGTTCTGATACGGTTTCTGCCTCAGTCCGCCTGAAGGCGGACACTACAGATATCAGGCGCCTTATGAAAGGGCAGACGTCATGAGAAAGCACTTCGCGGTCAACGTCGTGTTGATGACCGGCGGCTTGGTGGCCGCTGGAGCGATTGCCGTCGTGGCGGCCATGCAGCAGGCGCCCGCGGCGAGGGCGCAGACCGCCGCGAGTCAGGTGGCCGTTGACGCTGATGACATCGGCGGCATCGTCACGGGTCCCAACGGCCCTGAAGCCGGCGTGTGGGTCATCGCCGAGACGACGGATTTGGGGACCACGTTCCGGAAGATCGTCGTGACCGACGATCGGGGCCGGTACGTGATTCCGGATTTGCCGCGGGCCAACTACAGAATCTGGGTCCGAGGGTATGGGTTGGTGGATTCGGCGGCCGTGCAGTCCGCGACGGGGCGGACGCTCGCGCTAACGGCCGTGCCGGCACCCGACGCCAAGGCCGCGGCGCACTACTATCCGGGCAACTACTGGCTGTCGCTGATGCAGATTCCTCCCAAGAGCGCGTTTCCGATCACGGTGCCGGCGCCGACGCCGGCTGCGGGCGCCGGACGCACGGGGGGAGGTGCGCGGGGTGCGGCGGGTGCCGCTGGCGCGGGCGCCGCGCAGGGCGCCGGACGCGGCAATGCGGTCGGCGGGGCGCCGGCTGCGGCCGCCGGTCCGACAGTGATCAATGACCAAGGGGAATGGATCTTCATGTTGAAGCGCGGCTGCCAGGCATGCCATCAGATGGGCTTGAAGGCGACGCGTGAGATTCCGGCGAGCCTCGGCACGTTCGACTCGACCGCCGCCGCCTGGGAGCGGCTGGTGGGCTCGGGCCAGACGGGCGCCGGCATGCTGAACGCGGTCAACGCCTTCGGGCACGAGCGCGGCATGGCGATGTTTGCCGACTGGGTCGATCGCATTGCCGCCGGTGAGACGCCACAGGCGCCGCCAAGACCATCGGGCGCCGAACGCAACATCGTCATCTCTTTGTGGGACTGGAACACCGATCGGGCGTTCGTGCACGACGCGATCGCGACCAACAAGCTGCGTCCCACGATCAATGCGAATGGACCGGTGTTCGGGCCCGACTGGTCGGCGGGCGCCCTGGCGGTGCTCGATCCGACCACGTTCACCAAGGGGATGATCCCGTCGCCGATGACGGTCCCCTCCGACCGCGCGAACATGCGCACGTGGTCGCCGCAGACCTTCGCGCAGCCCTCGCTCTTCTGGGGCAATGAGGTCGTCTGGACCGATCCCATCAACTCGAACCAGCCGCACATGGATACGAAGGGCCGCGTCTGGTACCGCTCGCAGACCCGCGCCGACCAGCTGCCGTTTTGCAGGACCGGATCGGAGAATCCGTTCGCCGCGAACTTCCCGCAGGACCAGACGGGCAAAGGCCTCGTCGTGTACGACCCGAAGACCAATACAGCCACGCCGATCGACCTGTGCTACGGCGATCAGCATTCCATCTTTGCCGACGATCCGGATGAGACGCTCTTTTCCACTGGTGGCGGCGGCATCGGCTGGTTCAAGACGCGCGTGTGGGACGAGACGCACGATGCCCAGAAGGCGCAAGGCTGGTGTCCGGCCGTCCTCGATTACAACGGCGACGGGAAGACCGGCCCGTGGACTCGCGTCAACGAGCCGCCAGATCCGATGCTCGATCGTGCCGTAGCCGGTGCGAACGGATACGGCATCGCGTTCAACCCCGTCGACAAGAGTCTGTGGATCGCCGCCGGCACGCTTGGCGGCAGGACGGCCGCCGTGCCGGGCCGGCTCATCCGCATCACGCCGGGTGCCAATCCGCCAGCCACCTGTCTGACCGAGGTGTTCGAGCCGCCGTACAAGAACCCGAAGGCGCCTGGCGTCGAGGCCTTCTGGCTACAGGGCGTTGACATCGACACCAACGGCATCGTGTGGGCCGCGCTCACGGGCAGCAACCAGCTGGCGGCGTTCGACCGCAGCAAGTGCGCGGTCAAGAATGGACCGACGGCCACCGGCCAGCAGTGCCCCGAAGCGTGGACGCTCTATCCGGTGCCCGGCCCGACATTCAAGGGCGTCGACGCCAAGACCGATTTCTACTATTTCATGTGGATGGATCGCGACAACACACTCGGGCTCGGCAGTAACGTGCCGGTCATCAACGGCAACGGGTCCGATTCGCTCATCGCGTTCAAGCCCGACACCAAAGAGTGGGTGACGATCCGCGTACCGTATCCGCTGGGGTTCTACACGCGCGGCATGGACGGCCGCATCGACGATCCAAATGCCGGGTGGAAGGGTCGCGGACTGTGGGCCGCCAACAACGACCGGGTCGTCTGGCTCCACGAGACCGGCAAGGGGACGACGAGCCAGGTCGCCCACGTCCAGCTCCGGCCGAACCCGCTCGCCAAGTAGTCGCGAATTGCTGATTGCTGATATCGCGGATTGTTGATTGCGGATTGGTTCGGCAGCCGGCAGTCGGCAAGAACCATCAACCAATAGTCCCAATCAGCAATTCACTGCTTCCCGGTTCGTCGTGCGTATTCCCGCTCGAGCACGTCAGCCGTGTTCAGATCGAACGCGAGAGCGGTGCGCTCGTACACGCCGCGGAATTCCGTGTGGCAGCGATAGCAGACCGTGACGTCCTTCAGCTGCCAGTACACGAGCAGATCGATCAGGACCGCGCCGGCCAGAATGCTGTACGCAATAAGGTCGCGGCCGAACGCGTAGAACGAGCCGCTGACGATCGCGCCAATGACCACGATCGTCAAGCCGATGGTTGGATCGAAGTCCCTGCGGGCGTAGAAGTCGGCGCCCGTGCAAACGGGACAGATGTCGACTGACTGATCGGCGCGGACGGCCCCGCTGAACGTCAGCACGATGTTACGGCCACAGCGGCCACAGGCGATTGCCGCCGGCGCCTTATCTCCGCGGACGGGCAGGCCGACATCACACTTCGGGCATCGGACAAGGATATGCATCGCTTAACCTGATATGGAATGACCGGTTGTCAATAGCGCGATCTCCGGTGCCGCTCTGGCTCGGAGATTACGCGGGAGCGCGTCGCCAAGACGACGGACGACAACGGGCGCTTCGACGACCAGTCACGATATGCGGCGGTCACTCCGGTTGCCCGCAGTAGAGCACACATGACAGGGCTTCGTCGAGAGGACGTGCAGTCTGAGCCCTGAGCCAATCACGTCCCTGGGAAGAACGACGGCAGCGGCAGGTCGAGCATCGTGTGCAGGCCCGGGGCGGCGCCAACGACCTTTGGAATGGAGTTGACCACGATCGCAGCGGTCGCCACATCTCCCGGAATACCGCCGTCGATTCTCATCGACAGGCGGGGTGAGCCCTCGATGTGCACTGCCTCGTACGCCTCTGGCGCACCGAGGTACGCCTCGAGGTGCAGGCGGATCGCCGGCTCCCCTTTCCGATAGCCGACGCCGTCCTGAATGATGCCGCAGACGTAACCCGGATCCACGGCCAGGAACTCGCTCGAAATCGTCACCGACGCCAGCTTGGGCTGGATCTCGTCGGTGATGCGATCGAGCGTCCAGCCGAGGGCGTCGGCAATCATCGCCACCGACTCGGTGAGGCCGACGTGCCGCACGCTGCCGTCCTCGGCCTTTCTCTGGAACTGCTCGGTCGTCAGGCCGGCGCCGATCTTCTGCTGGAACCTCAGCCGGCGCGTCCGCGCGTCCTGCACGCGGCTCACGATGACGCGGTCCACCCGCTCGCACGCGGCGGTCAGCGCGATCGGCAGCACGTCCATCGTGTAGCCGGGGTTCACGCCCGTCGCGAGCACCGCGACCCTGGCGTTCTTCGCCCACCGGTCAATCTGCTGCGCCTGACGCACGTGCGTGTAGCCGGGATACACGAGCTCTTCAGTCGTCGACACGATCGGCGTCTTCGACTTCAGAATCGTTTCGATCTGCGGCAGCACGGTCCGAATCAACGAGCTCGTGCAGTGCACGACCACGTCGGGCTTGGCGGCCTTGAGCGCCTTGGCTGCATCGCTCGAAACCTTCAGACCGAGGCGCCGAGTCAGGCCCGCCACGTCGCCGAGATCGCGGCCGACCTTGGCCGGATCGATATCGACGCCGCCAACACTCTTCAATCCCGGGCGCGTGCATACCTGCCGGGCGACGGCGGCGCCGATCGGACCGAGCCCGAAGTGCAACACGCGAATGGCCACGACCGGAGGATTATAGCCAAAGTGAGAAGTGAAAATTTAGAAGTTAAAAGGACTGAGCGGGCGATGGAGAGGTTTTTGCGTCGAGATACAGCATGTCAACTGCGAAGCCTCGGGATCTAAGTGAGCGCACGTTTCTGTTCGCGTGCGATATCGTCAGGTTCTGTCGTGCCATCTCGATGGAACCGGGCGCGCCCAGGCAGGTGGCCGGTCAGCTCCTTCGGGCAGGAACTTCAATCGGCCCGAATACGGAGGAGGCAAAAGCTGCGTACACCCGCCGCGAATTCGCGTCCAAGCATTCCATTGTGCTTCGCGAATGTCACGAGGCCCGGTACTGGCTGCGGCTCGTCGCCGCCACGCGGCTTGCCGAAGCTGAAACCGTGGCTCCGCTACTCCAAGAAGCCAATGAACTGGTGGGTATCTTCACGGCAACTGTCAGGAAGGCACGACAACCGAGGGAAACTGAACACTCAAAAGTCAACACTTAAGTCGTCCCGTCGACAGTCCCAATGTCGTAGACGGCCAGGATGTTGGGATGATTGAGTGCGGCCGCCGCGCGCGCTTCCTGCTCGAATCGCGCCAGCCGGTGGACAGAACACCGGACGGCGGTGCGCCCGTCGCTGTGTCCTTTTAACTTTTAAATTTTAACTTTTGACTTTAAGAAGCGTCAGCAAACTTGTATCCAACGCCCCACACGGTCAGCAGAAACCGTGGATTGGGAGGGTCGGGCTCGATGCGGCGGCGCACTCGCTTGACGAGCGTATCGACGCTGCGGACGGTCACGAACGTGTCGCCGCGCCAGATCTTGGCGAGCAGCGCTTCGCGGCTGAACACGATGCCGGCGTGCGTCGCCAACAGCTGCAGCATGCGGAACTCCTGGTCCGTCAAGTCCACCTCGCGCCCTTCGATCCGCACGCGGCGCCGCGCGGGATCGATCTCGAGGCCCTTCAGCCGAATCGGTGTGGAGTCAGCTGCCGCACCGCCACCGCCCGGTGCGACCGTCCGTCGCCGCCGCTTGAGCAGCGCGCGGGTGCGGGCCACCAACTCGCGAACACCAAACGGTTTCGTCAGATAGTCGTCGGCCCCGCTCTCGAGGCCCACGACTTTGTCCGACTCGTCGTGTCGCGTGCTCAGCATCAGGATGGGCACGTCGCGATTCACCGGCCCGCTGCGGACCGCCCGGCACAGCGACAACCCGTTGGTCCCCGGAACCAGGGGGTCCAGGACGACCAGATCGAAGGGCTGCGCCGAGGTGCGGCGCAGCGCCTCCTGACCGTCACCGACGCTGTCGCAGGCATAGCCTTCATCCCGGAGATGCTGGCACACGAGGTCGCGGATGGTCGGCTCGCCCTCGACGATCAGGACACGCGGAGAGTTCACGGTTTTGTCACACTTGGGCAGGTGCCTTCAGCAGCGGCACCGCCAGCCTGGCCTTTCGGGCCTTATGTCGGAATACGAATAGTGGCCGGAGTCTGTTTAGGGGGGACGAGGTGTTTAGTGCGAGGCGCCAACGGCCCGGCCGGCGACTGCCCGAACGGCCTCGACAATATGCCGCGCAGAAATGCCGTAGCGGTCGAGCAGTTCGGCCGGTTTACCGCTGCGGGGGATCTCCTGCACGGCGAGACGCCGGACGGTAAAGCCGGCCTCGGCCACCGCGTCGGCCACCGCGTCGCCGACACCGCCGGCTCGGTAGTGATCTTCGACCGTGATCAGGTGCCCGCCGGTTGCGCGCGCGGCCGCGACGAGCGCTTTCTTGTCCACCGGCGCGACCGAATACAGATCGATCACACGAATCGTCATGCCGGACGCCTTCAAGGCCTCGTACGCCTTGAGCGCCTCGAAGACGGTGACGCCGGCGCCGACGACGGTCGCGACATCGGCCCCGCTCTCGCGCAGTACCTTCAGGCCGCCAATGGTGAAGCTCTCGTTGTTGGCGTAGATGACGGGAGTCTTCGGCCGGCTCGTCCGAATGTAGGCCGGCCCCGGGTGATACGCCGCCAGCGCGACGAGCCGCTCGGCGCTCACCGCGTCGCAGGGGTAGAGCACGGCCATGTTGGGCTGCGCCCGGCACATCGCGAGATCTTCGAGCGCCATCTGTGAGGGTCCGTCCTCGCCAATCGACACGCCGGCGTGCGACCCGGCCATCTTGATGCCGACCTGGCTGATGGCGGCCATTCGGATGAAGTCGGCCGCGCGCGTCAGGAAACAGGCAAACGTCGACGGGAAGGGGATGGCGCCCCGCGCGGCCAGCCCCATGGCGGCGCCGATCATCACCTGCTCGGCGATGAAGTTCTGGTAGAAGCGGTCGGGGAGCGCCTTCTCGAACTTGTCACTGAAGGTGGAGTTCTTGACGTCGGCGTCAAGCGCCACCACGCGCGCGTCGGCCTGGCCGAGCTTGGCGATGGCCGTGCCGTACGCTTCTCGTGTCGCGACTTCTTCGCCGATCGTGTACGACGGCGGGGCCACCGGCTGCGGCGCAACGACCGCTCGCGGCACCGACGCCGGCTTGGCAATTTGATGTGCCAGGTTGGCCGCCGGACCGCGAGCCGCAAGCGGCACGAACTGCTTCTCGAGCTCGGCCAGCGCGCGCGCGAGCTCGGCCTTGCTCAGCGCCTTGCCGTGCCACCCATCCTTGCCCTCCGCGAACGACACGCCCTTGCCCTTGACCGTACGGGCCAGGATCATCGTCGGCCTTCCCTTCATCCGGCGCGCTTCGTCCAGCGCGTCAAGAATGGCGGCCATGTCGTGGCCGTCGATGACCACGGCATGCCAGCCAAACGCGCGCCAGCGGCGCGCGAACTCGTCCAGGTCGTGCCGCCACATCGTGGCGCGGCTCTGGCCAAGCGCGTTGACGTCTGTGATGCCGCAGAGATTGTCGAGGCCTTCGACGGAGGCGACGTTGGCGGCCTCCCACACCGAGCCTTCGGCCGATTCCCCGTCGCCCATCAGCACGTAGGTCCGATAGTCCGACGCGATCCGCCGTGCGTTGAGCGCGATGCCGACGGCGGCACACGCACCCTGTCCGAGGGAGCCGGTGGCCACGTCGACAAACGGCAGGCGCGGCGTCGGATGGCCCTCGAGGTCCGATCCGATCTGCCGCAGCTTGAGGAGCTCTGCGTGATCGAAAGCGCCGGCCTCCGCCCACGCCGCGTAGAGAATCGGGGCCGCGTGTCCCTTCGACAGCACGAAGCGATCGCTGTCGGGATTGCCGGGATTGCGGGGATCGAACCGCATCTCCGCAAAGAACACCGCCGCCATCAGGTCGGCTGCCGAGCAGCAGCTGGTGGGATGACCGCTGCCGGCTTCCGACGTGGATTTGATGGATTCGATGCGAAGCCGCGTCGCGACATTCTTCAGCGCCGGAATCAGAGAGGATCGGTCAAGGGACATGGGAACTCATGAAATGGCAGGATTTCAGGATTTCAGGATTTCAGATTCTATTTCAGATTGAACCAGAAATCCTACAATCCAAATCCTGCCATTCTGCAATTCTGCCATCCTGCAATTTATCGTAAGCTGAGCAGTTCGTGGAGCGCGAGGCCGAAGAGCGCCGCGTCGAGGCCGCCATCTGTGAGTGCGGCGGTCTGCGCCGCCAGGATGCGCATCGCGTCCATCGCGTAGTCCGCCTCGGGGGCCACCACGGCCGCGCCACGATACGTCGCGTCGCGGTGGAGCGCCGCCAGACGACACAAGACCAGGGCGGCCTCGCCGTTTTGTGCAAAGGGCTTGGGCGGCAGAAATCCACCTCTCTCAACGTCCCACC
>MELA01000079.1:19239-30364 GCA_001767495.1 Acidobacteria bacterium RIFCSPLOWO2_12_FULL_65_11
CCCCCGCCGCACCCACCTGATCGCCGAGGTCCCCGCGAGCGAACAGCGGTCGGCCGATCTCATGAGCCATGCCTTCGCCGGGTCGGTACGCCGCGCCGACAATCCGCTCGAGCTCGTCGATGGCGTCCGGGATGAGCTCGCGCGGATTGCACGCGCCGGCGGCCGCAAGGCACGCGGCAATCGACCGCATGCTGCCGTCCACGAGGGTCGAGGTGGGCCACTCGCGGCGCAGGTGCGAGATCAAATCTGCGGCCGCTTTCCGAAGTGACGCGGCATCAGACATCGCGGCGGCTTCGCCGAACACGACGAGCCAGCCGGCGCGGTCCTCGGAGGCTTCGAGCCGCGGCACGCCGGCCGCCGCCCGGTCGAGCGCCGGATCGAGCGCGTCGCGCAGGTCGTCGCGATGGGTAGCGCCGTAGCGGCGCAGCAGGAAGGTCAGGGCGGCAGGTTCGAGCGTCTGATGGCGCACCACCGCCTCGAGCACGCGCCCGGTGATCCACTCGATCCCGCTCGCATCAAGCCGCAGCATTCCCACTTCCTGCAATCCTGCAATCCTGCAATCCTGCAATCCTGCAATCCTGCAATTATAATGACCCGATGCTTGTCGTCCGGTATCTCGCTCTCGCCGCGCTCGTCATCTGGCTGGGCGGCATGCTGATTGTCGGTCTGGTTGTCGCGCCGTCGACGTTCCGCGTGCTGCAGGCCGCCGATCCGGTGACGGGCCGTGTGCTGGCAGGGGCGCTCTTCGGCGAGATCCTCGGGCAGTTCCACGTGCTGGCGTACGTGTGTGGTGGTCTCACGTTCATCTGCCTGCTCGTGCTGAAATTCGTGGGCCCGCCGCCGCGCGTCTTTGTTCCGCGCGTCACGCTCGTTGCGGCGATGCTCGCGCTGGAGATCTATGCGGGCGTGCCCGTCACCAGGGAAATCAACAGTCTCCAGTCACAGGTCACAGGACCGATGAGCGCGCTCGCCGCGACCGACCGGCGGCGCGTCCGCTTCGACCGCCTGCACCAGACGTCGACGGTGCTGATGACGGTCAACATGGCGCTCGGCTTCGTCCTGCTTTACTGGTACGTGCGCGAGGCGTAGAGAAATCGTGCACGTCGGTAGCGTCCGGCTTTAGCCGGACCGGCTGGCCTGCCTGTTTAGCCCGACCGGCTGCTCCGCCTGAAGGCGGACACTACACGTGACAAAAGCCTCCAGCCTCTAGCCTCCGTGCTATAGTCCGACCTCGCCCATGCTGGACGACGTGACACAGGCCGTCCTCGAACACGAGGAGGTACTCAAGTACCTCCGAGGCGATTACGGGGAAGCGGGGACCGAGGCGCGCGCGCGCATCTGCGGCTACCTCGATGAGCTGCGCACGACCCAGCGCTATCCCTTCTACCGCGCGCTGCAGCATCCGCTCTATCCGATCCTCCGGAAGATCGAGCGCATCCCGGAAAACCTGCAGCACGTCCTGACCTCGACACGGTCGCACCGGATCGTGTACGCCTCGAACCACAAGAGCCACACCGACTCGATCGTCGAACTGCTGGTGCTCGACGACAACGGCGTCCGGCCGCCGCTCATCACGGCCGGGATCAATATGTTCGGCGGGCCGCTGGGGCTCCTCCATCGACACGTCACGGGGGCGATTCCCATCCGCCGGAACCTGAAGGATCCGGCCTACCTGATCACGCTCAAGGCGTATGTCGCCGAGGTGTTGAAGAAGCACGACTTATTCATCTACCCGGAAGGCGGACGCAGCTATAGCGGCGAGCTCAAGCCGGCCAAGACGGGCCTGTTTCGCGCCGCCTTGACGGCCGGCCGCCGCGATCTGGTCATCATTCCTGCGGCAATCGCCTACGATCTCGTGCTCGAGGATCACGTCCTGGCGCGGCAGCGCGTGAAGCGACGCCAGCGGCCCTTCGGCCGCGAGCTGGCCGAGATGGTGCGCTACGCGGTCGGCTATCGCTCCCGCGCGTTTGTCACCTTCGGGGCGCCCATCCCAGTCGGGGATCGCGATCCGCAGTCGGGCAGCGAGATCCTCGAGCTGGCGCGGGTCGTCCGTGCGCGCATCGGCGAGCTCTACAAAGTGCTGCCGACGGCCGTTCTCGCGGCCTCCATGCGCCCTTCGATCGCGAAGCGGGATCTCGAAGATCGGATCGATCGGCTGATTGAAGAGCTCGCCGCACGCCGCGCCAACCTGGGCGTGACGAGCGGCCGGCAGGCGATCGAGGAGGCGGCCGAGCCGCTCGAGACGCGCGGCATCATCGTGCTCGAACGCGGCCGGTTCCGCGTGCGCGACCGCAGCGTCCTGCGCTATTACGCCCGCTCGATCGACCATCTGCTCGTGACCCCCGGCCGCACCCACTGATGCTCGACACGGCGTCAAAGACCTTCTTCCAACTCCTGGCTCAGAGCGGCGTCCTCAAGACACTCGCCTCCCGATTCGGCATGCGGCACGAGCGGAGCCTGGCGCGCCGCTTCATCCCCGGCGAGACCGTGGAGGACGCCGTCTATGCCGGCCGCGCCCTCGCGGCCGCCGGTCTTCTGGCCACATTCGACCACCTGGGCGAAGGCGTGACCACCCACGACGAGGCCGATGTGGCCACACGCGAGTACCTGGAGGTCATCGACGCGCTCATCCTGTCTGGGGTCGAGCGCAACGTCTCGCTCAAGCTGACCGCGCTCGGCCTCGACGTCGATCGGGCGACGGCGGTCGACAACCTGCGCAAGATCCTGGCGGTGGCCGAGCCGGCAGGCGTCTTCGTCCGCGTCGACATGGAGAACTCGTCGCACACCGCAGTGACGCTCGACGCGTTCGAGACGCTGTGGCAGCAGGGCCACCGCCGGATCGGCGTCGTGCTGCAGTCGGCGCTCTACCGAAGCGAGCAGGATCTGGTGCGCCTCAACGCGCTGGGCGCCCGCATCCGTCTGGTGAAGGGCGCGTATCGAGAGCCCAAGGCGATCGCGTACCAGAAGAAAACCGACGTCGATGCCACCTACGCACGGATGCTGAAGACCCTCATCACCGATGGGACGTACCCGGCGATCGCCACGCACGATAAGACGATGATCGATCTGGCGCGCCGGTGGGCTTCCGAGCGTCACATCGGATCCGATCGTTTCGAGTTCCAGATGTTGTATGGCATTCGCCGCGATCTGCAGACGATGCTCGTGAACGCCGGCTACCGCGTGCGGGTCTACGTGCCGTTCGGACGCGAGTGGTTCCCCTATTTCATGAGGCGACTCGGCGAGCACCCGGGCAACGTCTGGTTCGTGCTGCGCGGCGTCTTCGGCGAACGCGGGTGAATGCCACCGGGACGCAGAGACCGCAGAGGGTCTAAACCACAGAGCCACCGAGCCACAGTGGCCCAGTCATCGCGTGCTATCCTGCGAATGACATGCAGCCGACCCGCGTTGTCGCCATTACGGGAGCGTCCGCCGGCATCGGGCGCGCCACGGCGCTTCGACTCGCGCGTGAGGGCGCCGCGCTCGCAATCTGCGCGCGACGCGCCGCTCGGCTGGCCGAGGTCGCCGCCGAGATTGAGGCCGCCGGCGGGCAGGCGTTGCCCGTCGCGGCCGACGTCACGCGCGAGCAGGACATGTGCGATTTCGTTCGGCGCGCCGTCGGGCGATTCGGCCGGCTCGACGTCATGATGTGTAACGCCGGTTTTGGTATCGCCGGCGCGATTGACAGCGTCACGCCGGATCAGATGCGGAAGCTCATCGACGTCAACTATCTCGGCACCTATTATGCCGCCCGCGCCGCGCTCCCCCACTTCCGCAAGCAACGACGCGGGCACGTCATCATCGTGTCGTCGATCGTCGGCAAACGCGGCGTGCCGTACATGGACGGATACGCGGCCACCAAGTTCGCGCAGGTCGGCCTCGCCGAGTGCCTTCGATCGGAGCTGGTCGGCACCGACATCCACGTCACGGTCGTCTATCCGATCTCGACCGACACGGAGTTTTTCGACGTCATGACGCACGAGACCGGTAGCCGCGTGGAGCGAGCCTTCGGTCCACACCAGAACGTCGAGCACGTGGCAGACGCCGTCGCGCGCGCGATCGCTCATCCCGTGCCTGAGTTGTATCCATATGCGACTTCACGCGTGCTCGTCTGGCTCAACGCCTTCGCGCCCGGCCTGTGCGATCGTCTCGTGAAGAAGTACGGTCGCAAACCGATGTAGCAACGGACCTACAGCCCGTGGGATCCGGCTTCAGCCGGATGTGGTCCGCCTGAAGGCGGACCCCACGTACGATACTTACGTGACAACTCCAGACAATCCCCTCGACCGCGCTCGCCAGATAGCGGATCTCGTCCGCAACACGGGCGGCCGCGCGCTCATCGTCGGCGGCTGGGTCCGCGACCGGCTGATGGGACGAGACTCGAAGGACATCGACATCGAAGTGTTCGGTGTTCCAGCCGACCGGCTGCGACAGCTCCTCGAGTCGATGGGCCGAGTCGAAACGGTCGGCGAGAGCTTTCAGGTGTTCAAGGCCGGCGACATCGACGTGTCGCTGCCCCGCCGCGAGTCGAAGTCCGGACGCGGGCATCGGGGCTTCGAGGTCACCGGCGATCCGACGATGAGCGTGGCGGAGGCGGCGAGGCGACGAGACTTCACCGTGAACGCGATTGCGTGGGACCTGCTGACCGACGAGTACCTCGATCCGTACGACGGCCGCGGCGATCTCAAGCGCCGCCTGCTCCGCGTCGTCGATCCGAAGACGTTTGCCGACGACAGCCTGCGTGTGCTCCGCGCGGTCCAGTTTGCCGCGCGGTTCGAGTTCACGCTCGACGAGACAACCAGGGGCCTGTGCCGCGACATTCCACTCGACGATCTTCCAGCCGAGCGCGTGTGGGGCGAGATCGAAAAGCTGCTGCTCGCGCCCCGGCCATCCGTCGGCTTGGTCCTGGCGATGGAGCTGGGCGTCGTCGCGACGCTGTTCCCAGAGTTGCAGGCGATGGCTGGATGCCCGCAGGAACCAGAGTGGCATCCGGAGGGTGACGTGTGGGTGCATACGCTGCAGGTCATCGATCGGGCGCGGCAGCGGATTGACGATCTCGATCGGCCGCAGCAGCTCGCGGTGATGCTCGGCGTCCTCTGCCACGACCTCGGCAAGCCGGCGACAACCACATTCATCGACGGACGGATCCGGTCGCTGGACCATGAGGAGCGAGGCGTGGCGCCGACGATCGTGTTGCTCGATCGGGTGAATGTGCACTCAATCGACGGCTACGACGTCCGCCGGCAGGTCGTCGGCCTGGTGGCGCAGCATCTCAAGCCCGGCTCGTGGTTCAAGGTGCGAAACGAGGTCGGCGACGGCGCCTTCAGGCGCCTGGCGCAGAAGGTCGATTTGGAATTGCTGGCGCGCGTCGCGAAGGCCGATTGCCTCGGTCGAGAGCCCGGCCGATTCGATTGTTCGTCGATGGACTGGTTTCTCGAGCGCGCGCGTTCACTCGGCGTCGAGCATCGTCCGCCGGCGCCGATCCTGCTCGGCCGGCACCTCCTCGAACTGGGACTGACTCCTGGCCCGCGCGTTGGCGAGATTCTGAAAGCGGTGTACGAACAACAGATGGATGGAACAGTGACGAATCTGGACGAAGCGGTGGCCGTGGCGAAGCGGCTACTTTGAGTGTCCGCTCCGGCGTCGCTGGCGGCGATCCAGAGCCGATAGTACGAAGAACGCAATCCAGCCAAGCACACCGAAGATGGCTGGCAGAATCAGCATTCGGTATTCGTCCATGACTTGACCTCGATCGCGATACCGGCACCGAGCGATATTGCGACGACGACGATGATAACGAGCACGAATTGACCTGTCAACGGCTTCTCATCAAGGATGCGATCGAGCGGAGTAAAGACGGCGATGAGCACCGCCACTTCTCGAAGGAACTCGCCGAGAAGTCGCGCGACGATGTGGACGGCCGAGCGTCTGTTCGTCGACACGACTCGATGGACGTGCAGCGGGCGTGCCAATCCGGCCGTGTCGATACTTCAGCGTGTTTCTCGTAATTCGAGACTGAGGAGATTGCCGTTCTTGCGATCTGCGAATCGATGATGCTGGCTATTTCTTCAATGTCGCCGGCCAGTTGACGACGACTGTGATGGGTTCTGGCGCGGCGAGCGTGCGGGGATTATACGAGGTCCGCCTCAAGGCGGACGCTGCATCTGATGCGCCCTAGTTCCGTGAGGCGCGCCACTCGTCGAGCAGTCGCGCGGCGTTGCTGCCGACCGACCGGAGCGACGGCGTCCAGCCAAGCGCGCGGGCGCGCGGGCTGCGCACGCGTTGATCGAGCGCCAGTGCGTCGGCAAACGGTCCCATCTGCTGCCGGGCCTCGTCGATCGGCACGTGCCGTACGTCGGGCGGCATCGCGACGTACGGCGCAATTGCCGACACCAGATCGTTCACGCGCTCGTCGCCCTCGTCGTTGGCGTGAAACACACCAGAGGCATCCTCGTGCGCCGTCAACCGCGCGTAGAGATCGGCGAGATCTCGATCGTAGACGAGCGGCCAGTGGTTGTTGCCGTCGCCGACAACGCGGACCAAGCCGTTATTGGCGGCTTTGAGGAGGTCGCCGACCATGCCGCCACCGCTCCCGTAGACCACGCCCGGGCGCACGACGAGGGTCCGGACACGGGCGGTGGCCGCGTTCAAGACCAACTGCTCGTGCTCGGGACGCCAGGAGACGAGGGGAATCGGGTTGAGTGGCGTGTCCTCGGCCACCGGCTCAGGCGACTGGCCCAGCACCCAGACGCCGGATGTATAGATGATGAAGCGCGCGGCGGGCGCGGTGGATCCGGCCGTCCGCGGTCGCTTCGCCGCGGCGATCATCGCCTCGATCGCCGCACGCTCGACCGAGGGGCCCCGGCCCGCCGCGCCGTCAAACGCCGTGTGGATGTAGCCGTCCTGCGCCTCCGCGGCGCTCTTGAAGGACTCGGGCTCGGCCAGATTGCCGACGACCGGACGGCCGCCGCGCGCGGCAATGCGCGCCGCCTTCTCGTTGTCGCGCACGAGCGCGGTGACGTCGTGGCCGGCGCGCACCAGCGCGTCGAGCACGGCGCTGCCCACGTAGCCGGTTGCGCCAGTCAGGAAGATTCGCATCGAGGAAAGCGCTACAGCTTAACAGGTCCGGCTCAAGCCGGACACGACGGTCTTGAAATCTTCAGCGTCCGGCCGACGCCGCCGCCGCTGGCAGCGATGGCGCTTGCGATGAGGTTCCGGCAGTTGCCCCAAGAAACGCCTTGAAGCCGCGGTACAGCTCCCACAGATCGACTTTCGACGACACTTCCATCGGCGAGTGCATGCTGAGGATGCCAATGCCGACGTCAATCGCGTCGATGTCGGCGTTGGCGAACCACTGGGCGATCGTGCCGCCACCGTAACCCGCCCGGTACGCGTGCGTCTGCCAGTGCACGCCGGCCTCGTTGAACACGCGGCGCACCTGGGCGAAGAACTCCGCCTCGGCCTGCCGGCCCGATCCGTACTCCTTGAACACCAGCCCCCAGCCGAGCCGCGCCGAACCGTCCGGCAGGTACGGCTGCGGGAAATTGGGCTCGATGGCCGTCGTGCAGTCCGACACGAGCACCTGCGAGGCGCGCAGGGCCCGTCGCAGCATCAAGTCGTTGTAGCTCGGTTCCTGGGCGGCGACGATCTCGGCCAGAAGCGTCCGGAACCACTCCGAGTTGATGCCGGTCGTCCAAGACAACGCCTCCTCGTTGTCCACGCCGTACGCGATCGCCGTCTTTCGAGGGGTCCTGACCTCCACGATGGCCCGAAACGACGCAAAGCCGTTCGACCGGTCGTCGTGCCCGAACGCGCCGATGAGCTGCTGATCCAGGCCGACGTCGACGGGCATCTGCGCCGGGACGATCTGCAGATCGGCCGCGAGGAAATCCTCGCGGACCAGGCCGTACTTGGTCCGAAGCGCCGTCATCGCCGCCTCGGCGGTCAGGGCCAGCACGGGGTCGAGCTCCTCGGTTTGAATGACGTCGCGATTCTGGCGCTGGCGAAAGTCCTGATCGATATGCGGCGCGATGTCCGGAACGATCAGGACCGGATCGCCGGGCTGGTGCCCGATATCAACCGTCACGACGCTGCCGTCCGTTTTCGTGACGCGGCCGACGAGCGCGAGCGGGCGGTTGACCCACTGATAGTTCTTGATGCCGCCGTGCACCGCCGTATCGAACAACGAGATCCCCACGCTTTCGCGAAACGGATTGGGCTTGAGCGTGAGGTGCACCGAATCGTTGTGGGTGTTGACGATGCGGGCGCCGGTGACGACCGGGTCTGTTCCAAGCACGAACGCCACGATCGTGCGATCGCGGTTGATGGCGTACCATCGGGAGCCAGGCCGCAGATCGGCCCTGGACGGCGTGCCGGGAGCGGCCGGCCAGGGTCGGAAGCCGTTGGCCTCGACCAGCCTGACGGCCTCCCGCACAAACGTCAGCTCGCTCTTGGCCCGGCCGATGAACTGTTTGTAATCGTCGCCGAACCGCACGACCTCGTCGCGCTGGGCATCGGTGAGCTTCGCCCACACCGGACCGGGCTCCTGCGCGAGGACCGGCGAGCGGACCGCACAGAGCACCGCGGCGGCAAGAAAAAGGGTCCTGCGCCACATCACTGGCAACGTCATTAGCGCCACCTTTCGGCTTTACATCATAATTCAGCCGTGCCTCGCGACACGCTCATCGACTTTTTCCGCGATCTCGCACGCGCTCCCGGCGACTTCCTCGTGTACGACGACGGGTTCAGAAGTCACACCGTGACGTACGAAGCAGTGGGCCGCGCGGCCCGCGGCTTTGCCGCGCGTCTTCGCGAAGCCGGCTTGCGCGAGGGCGACAAAGTTGTCTTCTGGAGCGAGAACCGGCCCGAATGGATCGTGGCGTTCTGGGGCTGCCTGCTCGGCGGCGTCATCGTCGTCCCGATCGATTACCGCGCGTCGCCCGAGTTTCTGGCGCGCGTCGGCCGCATCGTGTCGGCAAAGTTAGTGTTGGTCGGTCAGGATGTGCCGATTCTCCACGAAGGTCCGCATGGTTCGCCTGAAGGTGGACCCCACGTTGCGTCGGGCGAGGTGGCGTCAGTCGACGCGCCCGTCTGGAAGCTGCACGAGATCGGCTGGTCGGACGGCAAGCCGCCCGATGTGGCCATCACCAAAGACGACATCGCCGAGATCATCTTCACCTCGGGCGCAACGGCCGAGCCCAAAGGCGTCCTCATCACACACCGGAACGTGCTGGCCAACATCGTGCCCGTCGAGCGCGAGGTGCTCAAGTACCGAAAGTGGGGCCGTCCATTCTTCCCCATCCGCTTCCTGAACCTTCTGCCGCTCAGCCACATGTTCGGCCAGGCGATGGCCACCTTCGTCCCGCCGATGCTGCCGGGAGTCGTCGTCTTCATGCGCGGCTACAACCCCTCCGACATCGCCTCCCAGATCAAGAAGCGGCGGATCTCGGTGCTCGTGTCGGTCCCGAAAATCCTCGAGGTGCTGCGCGAGCACGCGATTCGGATCCAGCCGCTGCCTGAGTCTCGGCCGGGACAAAGCGTCCCCGCCCGCTGGTGGCGCTACCGAGACATCCATCGGCGCTTCGGCCTCAAATTCTGGGCGTTCGTCGTGGGTGCGGCGCCGCTCGATCCGGAGCTCGAGGCGTTCTGGTCCGCGCCGGGCTTTGCCGTCATCCAAGGATACGGCCTGACCGAGACGGCGCCCATCGTCAGCCTCAATCATCCGTTCGCGCCCAAGCGCGGATCGGTCGGCAAGACGATCGCCGGCGTCGAAGTGAAGATCGCGCCGGACGGAGAGATTCTCGTCCGGGGTGAGAACGTGACCCGTGGGTACTTCAACGCCGCCGAAGAGACCGCGAAAGCGTTCGAAGACGGCTGGTTCCACACGGGCGATGTCGGCGAGCTTGGCAAAGACGGTCAGCTCTACATCCGCGGCCGCAAGAAGGAGATGATCGTCACGCCCGAGGGCCTCAACGTCTTCCCCGAGGACGTCGAGCGGGTGCTGACGCACATTCCCGGCGTCCGCGACGCGGCAGTCGTTGGAGCGCCCCTTGGCGCTGGCAGCACGGCCGAGCGCGTGCACGCGGTGCTCGTGCTCGATGAGGGCCCTGCGTGGGGTCCGCCTTCAGGCGGGCCAATCGGGCTGAAGCCGGATCCCACAGCCAGGATTGACGCCATCGTGCGCGCGGCGAACGCGACGCTCGAAGATCACCAGAAGATCAGGCGCGCGCTCGCCTGGCCCGAGCGAGAGCTGCCGCGCACCGACGGCACGCGGAAGCTCAAGCGCGCGGCCATCCGCGACTGGGTGACGCGCGGAGGCACGGCTGGCGTTGAGGTTTCCGGTGGCGACAAGCTGGCCGCGCTCTTGGCGAAGTACGCGGGCCGGGGCGATCTGTCGCCCACAACCACGTTCGAACAGCTGGGCCTGAGCTCGCTCGATCGCGTCGAGCTGATGGTCGCGCTCGAGGACACGTTCGACACACGAATAGACGAGGGCGCATTTGCCGAGGCTCGCGACATCGGCCAGCTGCGCGCGCTCGTCGAGCGGGCGTCGTCCGAAGCGGCGGCTCCGCAGTCCCAGCCGCCGGGGTCCCCGACGCGGCAGCCGCGTTGGGGTGGCCCGGTGGAGTTCCCTTCCTGGAACCGGTCGCGGCTCGCGCACGTGATTCGTCGCGTCAGCCTGCCCACGTGGATTCTGCCGCTCGCACGCGTATTCGCGTGGATGCGCGTGGAAGGACGCGAGCACCTCGCCGCTCTTCAGGGTCCCGTGATCTTCGCGGCGAACCATCAGAGCCACATGGACGTGCCCGTCATCCTAGCGGCGCTTCCCTCGCGTTGGCGCTATCGCGTCGCCCCGGCGATGGCCAAGGAGTTCTTCAAGGCGCACTTCTTCCCGGCCGAGCACACACGGGCCGCGTGGTTTACCAACTCTCTCAACTACTACCTGGCGTCGCTCTTCTTCGGCGCGTTTCCCCTGCCGCAGCGCGAGGCTGGCGCGCGACAGACGCTCCACTACATCGGCGAGGTCCTCGAGGACGGGGTCTCGGTGCTCATCTTCCCCGAGGGCCAGCGCACCGACACCGGCGCGATCGATCGCTTCAGACCCGGCATCGGGATGATGGCGTCCCGG
>MELA01000079.1:30398-41000 GCA_001767495.1 Acidobacteria bacterium RIFCSPLOWO2_12_FULL_65_11
CTCGAGGTGCCGATCGTGCCGGTACGCATCGAGGGACTCGATCGGGTGCTGCACCACACCTGGCGCATGGCGAAGCCCGGAAAGGTGCGCGTCGCCTTCGGCCGACCACTGCAGCTGTCAGGCGAGGACTACGAAGCGCTCGCCAAGCAGGTCGAAGACGCCGTGCGCGCGCTATGATGGGGGCCATGACGCTTCAACACCTCACTCGCCTCGTGGTCGGCGCGCTGGCGCTCACAGGCTCGATTGTCCTGACATCGGCCTGCGCGCCGGTCCAGGGTCGCGTCTACGTGCGCCTCGGCCCACCCGCGCCCCTCGTCGAGCCGGTCTTCGAGCCGGTCTTCATCGCACCTGGACCCGGGTACATCTGGCTGCCTGGCTACTACGCGTGGAATGGCGTGGTGTACGCGTGGGTCCCAGGCCGCTTTGAGCGCCCCCCGCGCCAACGCGCCAGATGGGTGCCGGCGCACTGGGAACACTCGCGCCGCTACGGCTGGTACTTCGTGGAGGGCCGCTGGCGATAACCCGCAGGGAAGAGGGCGAAATGTGGCACAATGTTTGTCTTCCGGTTTCATGATGTAGTGTCCGCCTTCAGGCGGACTGCCGGGTCCGGCTGAAGCCGGACACTACAATAGAAGAAAGGATTGCTAGCGGTTGAGCAAGGACGATTTGATCGACATGCAGGGCACCGTGGTGGCCGTGCACAGCGGCGGCCTTTACCGTGTGCAGTGCGACGCCGGCCACGAGGTGCTGGCCCAGCTCAGCGGCCGCATGCGCCGCTTTCGTATCAAAGTGGTTCCGGGCGACAGGGTCACGGTCGGCGTTTCGCCGTACGATCCGGTCCGCGGCATCATCACCTTCCGTGCGCGCTAGCCGGACATCGATTTGAACTCCAACACCACTCATAGAAGCTCTCCACAACGCCGCCACCAATCGCCTCGCGGACGCTCCCGCCGCGGACCGCAGACACCGTCGTATGCACCGCGCGTGGCGACATCCACGACGCCGGCGCTTGTGGCCACACCGTGCGACACGACACCCGTACGCTTCGCGTCTATGGCGCTCGATCCGCGCCTGCTCGAAGGCATTCGCGATCTCGGGTACATCGACACGCGCCCGATCCAGAGCGCGGTGATTGCCCTGGCGCTGGCCGGTCGCGACGTGATCGGATGCGCCGAAACCGGCACCGGCAAGACGGCCGCGTTCGTCGTCCCGATGCTGCAGCGATTGCTGAGCAGTGATGCGCGTCCGCTATCCCGCGTGCTGGTGGTCGCACCGACGCGCGAGCTGGCCGTCCAGATCGAAGACGAGATCCACGGACTCGCGTACCACACGCCCATCACGAGCGCGGCGGTGTACGGCGGCGTGGACATGGGTGCCCAGGAACGTGCGCTCAAGGCCGGCGTCGACATCATCGTGGCGACGCCGGGCCGGCTGCTCGATCATCTCCGCCAGCAGAACGCCGACCTGTCGGGCATCGAGCTCCTGGTGCTCGACGAAGCCGACCGCATGATGGACATGGGCTTCTGGCCCGACGTCCGCCGGATCATCGCCGCCATCCCGAGCGTGCGCCAGACGCTGCTCTTTTCGGCGACGATGCCCGACGAGGTCGTGCGGTTCGCGCTGGAGATCGTGCGCGAGCCGACCTACGTGCAGGTCGGCGAGCGGAGCGCGCCCGCCAAGTCCATCACCCATCGCGCCAAGACGCTGCCGGCGTCGGCCAAACTCGACTGGCTGATCGCGCACCTCCGCCGTCCCGAAGGTCCGGTTTTGATCTTCACGCGCACGAAGGTCGGCGCCGAGCGGCTCTCGGGGAAGCTCGTGGCGGCCGGCATCCGCTGCGCGGCGCTCCATGCCGATCGCACGCAGGACCAGCGTCGCGCCGCCGTCGAAGGGTTCCGCGGCGGGAAGTACAAGGTGCTGGTCGCAACCGACATCGCGGCCCGCGGCCTCGACATCGACGGCATCCACACGGTCATCAATTACGAGCTGCCCGATTCGCCCGACGCGTACGTGCACCGGGTCGGCCGCACAGGTCGGGTGGACAAGGTCGGTCAGGCTATCACACTTGTCGCGCCCGAAGAGCTGCACGCGCTGGCGCAGCTAGAAAAATCCGTCGGCGTTCGTCTAGAATGATCGGCGTTTCTGTGGAAGTCTCGCTGACACCCGCGTGGGTCAAGTTCAAGTCGTGCCGGTGGCGCCGTCCGCCCGACGAAGGTGTGGAATGCTGCGGCCATCGTGACGTCCTGCCGATGGCGGGCACGGTCGGGTTCAATCCCGAGGCGTGGTGCCCCGACTGCACCTTCTACAAACTCCGCCGTACGCCCAAGAAGCGCGACCCCGACGAATACCGGTATTAGGTCCGGCTGAAGCCGGACACTACATCTGTAACTACATCTGTAACCAACGCCTGTTTGCCGACGTCGTGATCGACCGGATTTCCGTGTCGTACGTAGTGTCCGCCTTCAGGCGGACCTATTCAGAAAACTCTTTCGCCAACTCCACCCACTCGCCGTGCGGCGCGAGCTGCCGGTACGCCTTCCAGTGCGGCTTCGCTTCCGGCGAGAGCCCCATCTTCTCGAAGGTCACCGCGAGGTAGAAGTGCGCCTCGGCATACACGGGATTGAGTCGCAGCGCTTCGCGGTAACAGGCCTGCGCCTCGGGGAACTGGCCGAGGTCGTGGTAGATGTTGCCGAGATTGAAATGCGCTTCGAAGAAATCTGATTCGAGGCCGATCGCCCGCTCGTAGAGCGCCTGGGCTTCGACGATCTCGTCGCGGCTGTAGTGCACGTTGGCCAGGTTGATGAGCGCTGCAACCAGATACGGATCCAGCTCGAGCGCCTTCCGGTACGCCGCCGCCGCCTCTTCGAGCTTCGACTCGTCGCCGTCGTCGAGCGCCGAGCCCGCGCGAAAATATTCTTCGGCCAGCCGCGTGTCCCGGATCCCGGCGGTGCCCTCGACCGGGGGCGCCGCCGCTCGATCGGGCGACGGGCGCCGAAGCGCCAGAATCTTGGCGGGCGCCGCATCAAGCCTGAAGTCGAAGGCCAGCTGACCGTGGCGCGACGCCATCAGATTGCGCGCCACGGCGCGGAACGACGCGCCGGTCCCCAGCTCGTCGTTGGCCTGCTTGATGACCGCCAGATCCGGAAACGCGAAGAACGTGTCGGCGTTGGTCCGCAGCACGGGACGGATGACGCCGCACTTGACGAGATAGCGCAGGTGGTCCTCGCGCAGCAGGCGGTACCGCGCCAGCAGATCGCGCATCGAGTAGTACTGCCGCCTGAGGGCTTCCGCGGTCGGGACGCCGACCAGCCGGCAGAATTCCTCCTCGGCAACAATCCGGATCTCGGCCCCTTCGGCGTTGAGCTCCTCGGCGCGCTTCAGCTTCTGGCTCTTTTCGGTTGCACCGAATCCCTCGGCGCCGACGACGAGCAGCGTTGTCTTCGCGTTGACGTCGTCGGCGGTGGCGCCGCCGAGGCGGGCCACGAGCGCACGGGCATCCCGTCTGCTGAGCGAGCTGAGTTTTCCTGTAAAAACGACAAACTCACCCGCAAGCGACGGACGACCCGGCAGGTCAGGCGAGGGTAGGGGCAGAACGGGACCAAGATGCAGGAGAATGCAGGGGATGTCAATTGCGAAATTCATGATCCTTGCGGGAGACATCGGAGGGACGAAGACGCTCATCGGGCTGTTCGAGCCGGACATGCCTCGTCCACGTCCGTTGGCCGTCCGCGCATTTGCGACGCTCGAGTTTGGCGACCTGCCTTCGATGCTCTCGATCTTCGTCAACGACGCGTCGCCCAAGGGCGCCGTCATCGAGTCGGCGTGCTTCGGCGTCGCCGGACCGATCGTCGGCGACACGGCCCAGCTCACCAACGTCGGCTGGCGCGTGGATGCGCGGCAGGTCGCCTCGGCGTGGGGGCTCAAGCGCGTGTGGCTGTTGAACGACCTGGAGGCGATGGCGTGCGGCGTGTCCGTGCTGCACGAATCCGAGGTCCACACGTTGCAGAAAGGTGAGGCGTCTGGCACCGGCAACATCGCCGTCATCGCCGCCGGCACCGGACTCGGTCAGGCGCTGCTGCACAACGTCGGCGGCCGGCTGGTCCCATCGCCGTCGGAGGCCGGCCACGCGGACTTCGCCGCCCGCACCGAGCGCGACATCGCGCTCCTCCGCGATCTCGTCGCTCGGCACGGGCGTGCCGCCGTCGAGGATGTCGTTTCCGGCCCGGGCCTCGCCAACATCCACCGGATGACGCATGGCGCGGCGTCCTGCGACGCAGACATCGACCTCGGGCAGGCCGACGCGCCGGCCGCCATCTCCCGTGCGGCGCTCGACCGACGCTGTCGCGGCTGCGTCGATGCGCTGGAGCTGTTCGTGGAGGCGTACGGCGCCGAGGCCGGAAACCTGGCGCTGCGGGCAGTTGCGACCGGCGGCGTCTATGTCGGCGGCGGCATCGCGCTGAAGATCCTCCCCGCGCTCACCTCGGGCGCCTTCATGAAGGCCTTCCGCGCCAAACCGCCGTTTGAACCAATGCTCGACAAGATACCGGTCAAAGTCATCCTCAACGCGGAAGTCGGACTGCTCGGCGCCGCCGTCTTCGCGGCCGCTTCATAGACGTAGTGTCCGGACCGGTAGTGTCCGGACCCGTGGTGTCCGGACCCGTAGTGTCCGGACCCGTAGTGTCCGGCTTCAGCCGGACGCTCTCCACCGAAAACACGCTCGTCCCGAGCCGGGCGTAGAATGCCTACATGAGGCGATCGCTCGTCGTGGTCCTCGGACTGGCCCTCGCGGCGTCGGCCGCGGCGACGGCTCAGCGCGCACCCCGGCAAACACCACCCTCGTCGAGGGCCGCAGCACCGCGCCGCGAGCTTCCGGTGCCGTTCAAGGTCGGCGAGACACTCACCTACGACGTCTCATGGTCCTCGTACCTGACGGCCGGCACTGCCGTCCTTACCGTCAGAGAAAAGAAGCCGTCCTTCAACTCCACGGCGTACTACATCGTCGCCGAAGGTCGTCCGACCCCGCTTGTCTCGAAGCTGTACTCGCTCTACTACAAGATGGACACGCTCCTCGACAGCTACACGCTCTTGCCGCAGCGCGGATCGATCTACAGCGAGGAGGGCGGCCAGCACCACTTCCGCGAGACGACGTTCGACCGGGCCGCACGGCGAGCGGCCTTCGAGAACCGATCGACGTCGACAGTCAAATCCGACCTCGTCGTGCCGCCCGACGTACAGGATGCACTGTCGGCCCTGTACGTCCTGCGCGCCGTGCCGTTCAGGGCCGGCGATCGGATGACGATGCCGGTGAGCGACAGCGGGAAGAATTACAAGCTGGTGCTTCAAGTGGCTGGACCGGAGCGGCTGAAGACGTCGCTTGGCGAGCTGGCGGCATGGAGGCTGCGGCCGATTATCTACGACGCGGACAATCAACCCGTCGGGCGCGACATCAGCATCTGGCTGTCAGACGATGCCCGTCGGCTGCCGCTCAAGCTCCAGGGAGATCTGCCCGTAGGGAGCTTCGTCTTGTCTCTTCGCGACGCGAAGTAGGGCGGGTCTTTTCGGACCCGCCTCTGCGCCGGGTCCGCAGAACCCGGCCTCCTACGATTAGTGCGATAAGATGGGCGGGCCGTGACGATTACATTGAACGGCGATCGTGTTGAGGTCGCGGGTCCGGTCACCGTGGCCGAGCTGCTGGCGCGGCTGGAGATCGACGCCCGTCGCGTGGCCGTCGAGCACAACCTCGTCGTGCTCAAACGCACGGCGTTCGATGGCACCGAGGTCAAGGAAGGCGATGAGGTCGAGATCGTCAACTTCGTCGGCGGCGGCTAACCCATAACCTATGGCGGCTAACCCATGATCTGTAGTGTCCGCCTTTAGGCGGACAACGCAGGTCCGGCTGAAGCCGGACACTACACGTATCAAATTACACGTATTAAACCTGATGGACACCTTCACAATCGCGGGCAAGACGTTCACTTCACGGCTCGTCGTCGGCACGGGCAAGTACTCGTCGCCGGCTGTGATGGTCAAGGCGCACGAAGCTTCGGGCGCCGAGATGATCACCGTCGCCGTTCGGCGGGTCAATATCTCCGATCGAACAAAGGAATCCCTCCTCGACTACATCGACACGTCGAAATATTTCTTGTTACCGAATACGGCGGGCTGCTACAGCGCGGACGAAGCGGTGCGGACGGCGCGGCTGGGCCGCGAGGCGGGGCTGTCGAACTGGGTGAAGCTCGAGGTGATTGGCGACGAGCGGACGCTGTTCCCCGACAACGAGGAGCTGCTCAAGGCCACGCACGTCCTGGTGAAGGAAGGCTTTGTCGTCCTCCCGTACACGAACGACGATCCCGTCGTGTGCCGCAAGCTCGAGGACGCCGGCGCGGCAGCAGTGATGCCGCTCGGCGCGCCGATTGGATCCGGCCTGGGCATCCAGAATCCGAACAACATCTCGATCATCCGCGAGTTCGCACACGTGCCGGTCATCGTGGATGCCGGCGTCGGCACGGCCTCGGACGCCTCGCGGGCGATGGAGCTCGGGGCCGACGGCGTGCTGATGAACACGGCGATCGCCGGCGCCCAGGATCCGGTGGCGATGGCCGAAGCGATGAAGCTCGCCGTGCGAGCGGGCCGGCTCGCGTATCTCGCCGGCCGCATCCCCAGGAAATCGTACGCAAGCGCCAGCAGCCCCGTCGATGGCCTGGTCGGGCGCTGACGATCCTGCCGGTTGCAGAATTTGCGACCGCCCTCGTGGCCCACGTTCGAAAAACTGCAGACGCCGTCTGCCCGATCCTGCGATTTACGCCCAATCTCCGATGGAATACATCATGCACTCCATAGGTGACGGAGCGTTTGGGATCGGATGGTAAGATCGCAGAGTGAAGAACGACATGAAGCCGATCACAGCGCCGTCCATGAAGCTCACGTATGAGGACTTCCTCAACTTCCCGGATGACGGCAAGCGACACGAGATCATCGACGGGGAACACTACGTGACGCCGTCGCCCAGTACGAAGCATCAACGTGTTTCGATGAATGTGACGCTGGCGCTCGGAAACCATGTCAAACGCCATGCGACCGGCGAAGTGTTTGCCGCGCCGTTCGACGTCGTGTTCTCCAGCTTCGACGTCGTCGAGCCTGACCTGCTCTACATCTCGCGCGAACGCCGAGAGGTCTTGACGAACAAGCACGTGCGCGGCTCTCCCGACCTCGTTGTGGAAATTCTTTCACCTGGTACGCGCAAGACCGACGAAGTAACGAAACGCAAGCTGTACGAGCGTTTCGGCGTCAAGGAATATTGGGTGGTCGACCCCGAGCTCGATGCAATCAAAGTGTACCGCCGCGACAACGGGCCCTTTGCCCGTTCCGCGGAGCTGACCGCCGAGGCCGGCGACGTCCTGACAACGCCACTCTTGCCTGATTTCTCGGTCTCCTTGTCGGAGATCTTCGCGACACCGTCGTAGTCATCGAACCCTCACTCCCACATCGTCACCGACCGGCGTTTCTGATCCTCCCAGAAACGGTGTATCGATGATGCCGTTCGGTCCAGCCGAGAGCACCCATAGTACGGCCGACTCGGGCGAGAGGGTGGCCGCGACGTTGACCGCGTAGCAGTTGCCCCACGGATCCGGAGACAGCGCCCGGCGACTGTCGACGACTGCTGCTAGCAGGGCGTGAGGCGTCGTCACCCACCGTTCGGTGGCCGGCGTTTCCGCCAGCGGCATGCGTCCAGGTCCGCAGAGCACGTCCGCGGGTTGTGATTCGTTGGCCGTGTCGCGCAGTTGCTGTCCGGCGCGATCGAGCGCGGCGGCGATGGACGCGACCTCGCTCGACGCGAGGCGGACGCGCGAGCGGTTCACGCTGATGGCCGCAAGCGGAGGCACGACGGCCGTCGCCAGGATAATGAGCCCGAGCGCGGTAAGCACTCGTCCGCCACTCATCGGGTGGCCGCGATGTGGAATGCCGCCGGCTGAAACGAGCGACGCCCAGAATGCCGCACTCCAGGCCACGTGAATCGTGACAAAGCTTCCGGCGAGCCAGCCGATGGCCGGCCACCGGTCGCGTCTCGCCGCGGCATGCACGGCGCCGACCAGGACCGCGACCGGGTAGGCCGCCAGCAATCGTCCCCAGAGATCGCCACCGCCGAGGATCATCCCGAGTGCGGCGACAAGCAGCGACGGCACGAGCAGCGCCGGCACCAACTGTCGCCACCGGATCGATTCCGGATGATGCGTGAGCATTCGCGCCTTCCACCATCCGTACCGGCTGTACTGCCGCGCCAGGTCTCCAATGGTCGAACGCGCGTAGTACGTACAGCGAACGGCCGGATCGAGCACGACGCGAAGACCGCGCTGCCGGATGCGGTAGTTGAAGTCGTAGTCCTCATTGGACTCGAGCCGCTCGTCGAATCCCCCGATCTCTTTCCAGAGCGATCGCTTGAAGCACCCGAACGGCACCGTGTCCACGTCGGTCGGCGTCGATCCCGAGGGACTTCGATAGGCTGCCCCGCCCGACCCCAGCGGATGCGCCCCCGCGATGGCAATCGCCTCCGCCTCGAGCGACTTGGCGCCCGGCTCGATGACCCACACGCCCCCGACCACGCCGATGTCCGGCGTCGCTATCAGGGCAGCAGCGCGGGCGATGTAGTCGTGGGCAGGACGACAGTGGCCATCGAACCGGACGACGACGTCGGTCGAGAGCGCGGCGACGCCGGCGTTCACCGCCGCCGGTATCCCTCGCCGCGGACCGGGAACCACCCGCACGCTCGGATCGCGACGGCTCCGCTCGGCGACCACGCCAGCGGTCCCGTCGACCGATCCATCGTCAACAACGACGACTTCGTCGGGCCGGCGATCCTGGGTCGCGATCGCATCCAGGAGCTCGCCCAGCCAGCGCGCTTCGTTGCGACACGGAATGACGACGCCAACGGTCATGGATGGTCGGACTATCTCACGTCCGGCTGAAGCCGGACACTACGGCCCCGCTTGAACTCCAGACACCAAATCCCCGGGCTGATGTAGTGTCCGCCTTTAGGCGGACCCTCATCTGGGTATAATCGGGTCGTGGCAAGAACGGACGCTGTCGTGATCAATGTGCGACACGCCGGCCGGCCGTGAGTCATGAAGGAACCGTACCTCGAAGTGACGTTTCGGCATGGTCGACCGATTGCCGCGTACTACTATCTACCAAGACAGGCAAACCAAAAGAGTGTCAAGACGCGTCAGGTTGAGCCTGGCTTGGTCATCGATTTCGCGGCCGAGGGCCAGGCCATCGGGATTGAAATCACGGCGCCGACAAAAGTTTCACTCGCTGCGCTGAATGCGGTGCTGCGGGAATTGGGGCATCCTCCTGCGACCGAGGTGGATCTCGCACCAGTGCTTGCGGCGTAGGCGAGGGCCTACGCCACCCGGGAGCCCTCTGGATGGGGCTACGAGGGCACCGCGAAGATCTCGGCCAGGGAGACCGAGAATTCCGGCAAGAGGGACGTCGTCAGGATGTCGCCGGCCTCGGCGGTGAGTTCGGCGGTGCGCGTAAAGACTCCGCCGGCCCGCCGGTACACCTTGATCGCATCGAGCTCGGGGTCAACCACCCAGTACTCCCGAACGTCCGTGCGCTCGTACAGCTTGCGTTTCGTTACTTCGTCGGTCTTGCGAGTGCTGGCTGAGAGAATTTCCACGACGAGATCGGGGGCGCCACGCACGTGCGCCTCGGTGAGGATCCCGGCCCGCTCTTTCGAGATATAGAGCAGATCCGGCTCGACCACGTCGAGGTCGGAAAACACCACGTCGAACGGCGCGGCAAATACGTGGCCGATCCGTCGTCGTTCGAGGTAGAGGATAAAGGCGCGCGTCAGGTTCATCGACACGACCTGATGCTTTGTATTCGGCGAAGGCGTCACGTAGTGCTCCCCGTCAATGATCTCGTGCCGCCTTCCATCGTCCGGAAAGTTCAGGAAATCCTCGTATGTGAACTTGGTCGACGCCGTGGCGGCCGGCCTCATAGTGCTCTCTCCATTCCCAAGCAATGACCCTTGAGTCCTTCGCGCGGCCCGTCCGACCTCGTGGGCTACGCAGGCTCGGCGAAGATTTCGGCCAAGGCGACCGAGAATTCCGGCAGGAGCGGTGTTGTCAGGATATCGCCGGCCTCGGCGGTGAGCTCGGCGGCGCGCGTGAAGACCCCGCCGGCCCGCCGGTACACCTTGATCGCATCGAGCTCGGGGTCGACCACCCAGTATTCCCGGACGTCCGAGCGCTCGTACAGCTTGCGCTTGGTCATCTCGTCGGTCTTGCGGGTGCCGGGCGACAGAATCTCCACCACGAGATCCGGGGCGCCGCGCACGTGGGCCTTCGTGAGGATGCCGGCGCGCTCCTTCGAGATATAGAGCAGGTCCGGTTCGACCACGTCGAGGTCGGAGAACACCACATCGAACGGCGCGGCAAACACCCGGCCGATCGGACGATGCTTCAAATAGCCGCCCAGCGCCACCGTAAGATTCGTAGCAATCGTTTGATGCTTCGTATTCGGTGACGGTGTCACGAAATGCTCCCCGTCGATGATCTCGTGTCGCTTCCCATCGTCCGGAAAGTTCACGAAGTCCTCGTA
>MELA01000080.1:0-628 GCA_001767495.1 Acidobacteria bacterium RIFCSPLOWO2_12_FULL_65_11
CACGCTGAGCGCGCGCGCCTGATGTTTCGTCATCAACGCCTGCAGCTCTGAGTGGTCCGCGTTGGTGAACCCCCAATCATCAACATTGGTCACGTCGTCGTCAGCCATCACATCACCCGCGCGGGCGTCGCCAGCACTAGTCGCCGCAGCGCCGCGGCATGAGTCTCCACGAACTCCTGCGCGACGGGTGGCAGGCCGGGCTCGCTTTGGAGCGTGTCGCCGACGACGCGGAACTGAACCCCCAAGCGCTCGGCCGCGCGCAGCCAGCACAGCACATTCCACGGCACTAATCCCGCGCCGCCTACCAGCACGGGCGTCATGTCGAGGCGATCTCGCTCCGTCGTCATCGTCATCCGCTCCTGTCGTCGCTGAGGGGTGCTCGTCCCTGACCTTCTGGGTACTGACTCACATCCGGGTGGACAGAGACAGAGAAAGAAATATCTCTCACGACAGAGATCTCTACTGACAGAGAGAGATCTATAGGTACTTCATCTTGTGATGTACCTAGAAGAACGTTCGGGAGCGTCTCGCGTCTCACCGTCTCATCTGACATACGCAGCGTCTCACCACTGCGTCCTGACATACGCAGCGTCTCAGGGCGGGCTTCTCTGAAGGCCCGCAGCCTGTC
>MELA01000080.1:728-1091 GCA_001767495.1 Acidobacteria bacterium RIFCSPLOWO2_12_FULL_65_11
GCGCCGTGGCCCGCCGCGAGCCAATCGACCACGTCGCCGCTGTACTGGAGCCCCGGCAAGATCAAGACTTTCACCGCAATGGGCTCCCCGTCCACGTTCAGCGCGTGGGTGATGGCTGCGACCCGTTCGGCATGGTCGTGCCCGGCCGGATCGTTGTCCGCCAAGATGATGAGTTCGCGACAGCCGACTATCCACAGACTTCGCGACCACTCCGCCGTCCAGCGACTCGCCCCGCCCGGCCCACACGTCGCCGCGATGCCCATCGCCCACAGGCGGTCGCAGCTCTTTTCACCTTCCGTGAGGAACACCGTACGGATGTCGATGAGATCGGGCAGGCGATACGGGCCGACAGCGGGCGAGTGC
>MELA01000080.1:1108-20333 GCA_001767495.1 Acidobacteria bacterium RIFCSPLOWO2_12_FULL_65_11
CGTCCCGTCGATGGCTCGATAGTCATACGTCGCCACGACGTGGCGGGCGGCGCCGCGTTGTGCTCGTCCGCTGAACAGGTCCGCCATCTTCAGGTCTAGCGCGGCGACGATGGCCGGGGTCCGACATCCAGCGAAACAGCGCACCAGCGCCTTCCCGTCATCTCGAGTGACGACGAGACTGGGCTTCGTGTCATTGTGCGCCGGGCAGGTCGTGCGGATGGACTCACGCCCGCGAGGATCAGCGTGGTGCCTCAGTCGATGTCCAGCACTGCGGAGCGCGTCAAGCACTCCGTCGTAGCCTCGCGGACGCGAGGGCTCGGGTATCCGTGCGGCTACTCGTGGGGCGACCGGCGCGCCGACCGGCCGGGTCCATATGAGCGGCGGTGGGGCCTGTGGCGCGGCGGGCATCAGCGAGCGGACGGCCTGCCACACAATCTCCGGGGTGGTCTTATAGACGGACGCGATGTCGGAGACCCACTCCGCGTCAGGCGGCTCGTTGATGTAGAGCGGCAGCCGTTCCTTGAGGAAGGCGTCCAGCGTAGCGGGCAACGTGTGCGTCGTCATGCGGCACCCAAGTCGATGATGGGCGCGTCGATGATCGCGAGGTCGCGGTTGGCGGCGGTCATCGGCTCGCCCGATCCGCCTGCTTGCGCGCCGGTGCCGCCACGTCAACCGCCTTCGGTTCGATGCGCCGTGACGCAAGCCATCGGTCGATCTCGTCTTCGTCAAACGCGACGCTGTTGTCTCCCAGTCGAAAGGCGACGGGAAAGCCGGGGCGTTTTTTCCACCGATGCAGCGTGGTTCGGGAGACGCCGATCTTCTTGGCGCAGTCGAAAGGTCGAATCATCTTCATGACGACACGACCTCCGCCGCAGAGTCCGAGATCGCGCTGGCGGACCGCCGGAGGCGACGAGGGCGCTTGAGCAGTACGTTCTCTGGCACATCGAGCACGGCCGCGAGTTGCCTGACAAGTTGGAGGACTTGCGCTTCAGCGCACGGGAGCCGCCCTAGCTCAATATCCGAGACTTCGGTTTGTCGTTTGGGAGGTGATAGGAGGAGGGCGAGAGCCGCTTGGCTGAGGCGGCGCTCAAGGCGAAGACGGCGAAGGTTCGCGCCAAGATACCGGAACGACACACTGGCCTCCCTGCACAAGGGCTGCTGGTGCGTCGCCTAAAATACGAAAGGCTCGCGGATACCGGCAGCCGAAAGATACGACGCCATAACAGCGTCGTGTCCGCCCGGCCGCTCGTCAATCAAGCGAGCCTTCGGTCGTTCATGAGAACGACCATCACCGTTAATCTGCCCTCGGTCCCTCCGTAGCGGTCCCGATGGCCAAACGCTAGTCTCATGCGTACGAAAGGTTAGTACACGAATTCACTGTACTTCCGGTCGCCGAGTCGGTACCGTGGGGCATGTTCATGCCCACCTTGTGCGTCGTGCTCCCACCAGCCGACCGCGCGCAATTGGTTGATGTGGTGGCCAACGGCAACACGCCACAGAAACTCGCGGTGCGAGCGCAGATCCTGGTGATGCTGGCGGACCGCGTCCGACCCTCGCACGTGGCGGCCCGCTTGGCGTTGAGCCGCAATCACGTGCATTACTGGGTGCGCCGTTACGTGGCGCAGGGCGTGAGCGGCGTGCTGCATGATGCCCCTCGGCCCGGCCGCCGGAAACGGATTACTCCGGAGCAGGTGGCGACCATTGTGAACGCCACCCTGACGACAAAGCCGCCGGCGGCGACCCAGTGGAGTACGCGGACGATGGCCCGCGCACAGCACGTCAGCGAGAAGACGATCCGCAACATCTGGCATCAGCATGGGTTGCAGCCACATCGCGTGACCCGATTTAAACTCTCGAAGGATCCGCACTTTGTCGACAAGCTCCGCGACGTCGTCGGGCTGTACCTCAACCCGCCCGACAAGGCGGTCGTCTTCTGCATCGACGAAAAGAGCGGCATTCAAGCGTTGGACCGGACGCGACCCGTGCTGCCGCTGCGCCCGAGAATCCCTGAGCGCCAAACGCATGATTACATCCGGCACGGCACCACGTGCTTGTACGCCGCCTTGCGCGTGCTCGATGGGACGGTATTCGGCACGTGCCGGCCCAAGCGCGACACCAAGGAATTCGTGCGGTTCCTCGACCGCGTCGAGCAGGTTACGCCGGCCGACGAGGCCATCCATGTCATCTTGGATAACTTGAGCACGCACAAGAGCCCACCCGTGCAGCGGTGGTTGCGTCGTCATCCGCGGGTGCACTTTCATTTCATTCCGACGAGCAGTTCCTGGCTCAATCTCGTCGAACGGTGGTTCGGCGAGATCACGCGCGACCGCATCCGGCGGGGAACCTTCGACAGCGTCGCGGTCCTCGTTGCCGCGATTGAGGACTACCTTCGGCACTACAACGAGGCGCCGCGCCGCTTCATCTGGACCAAGGACGCCGACATGATCTTGGACAAAATCGCGAGATGTCCTAAACCGTTAAACGCATGAGACTAGAGTATAGCCGCTGACGGTCCACGCCAGGGTGCCCTTTCAGCGAGGAAGACGAGATTATTCTGAGACAGCGCACCGACGCCGCGCGGTGCTCATTCGACACGGCCGATGAGCCGGGTGACGCCAGCCACGAGCACCATCCATCCGACGAGCATCACGAGAAAGTTCAGCGCCAGCCACCGCACACCCGACCACTGGGACGTCATCCGCTGGACGGCCCCGCGTTGGGCGAAGATCAAATCGATCCCGTTGGCGGCCGGGTGCGAGCAAATGTAGAGACCGAGCAGCACGCCGACGATGGCGTCTACCGTGCTCCGTTCGGCCGGCGCCGGCACGAAGTACTGCCACCCTCCGTACGTCCCGGCCACGACCATCAACGTCCACAGCCGGCGGCTGTTTCGGCGATCGCGGTCTTCGCTCATTCATCCAGGGCTCGCGGGGCCCCACCCCCGCTCGCTCGCGCTGCGCCGATCGAAGACTCGTTCTGCTCGCGCGGGCCGCAGGCGCTCGGCGGCGTCATTCTACGCCGACAGGTTCGCGGGCTGGGACGTCTGCCGAGGCTGGCTTGTCCTGGAGGAGCGACAGAATGGCCCTTCGCACTCGATCGATCACCAGATCTCGATCCTCGACATCCAGCCCAGCGGTCTCGATCGGCCGGCCCACGCGGATGCTGACCGTCACCGGGCGAATCTTCGCGCTGCCCTTCCGCATCGCGTCACGAGCGCCCGTCACGGCCACCGGCACGATCGGCGCCTGCGCTTTGATCGCCATGATGAAGCCGCCCTTCTTGAACGGCAGCAGGTCCGTCGTTCGGCTGCGAGTGCCTTCCGGGAAAATCAGAAACGAGTTGCCCGATCGGATCGACGCCGCGCCGGCCTCAATCGATCGGAGCGCCGACTCTTTGTTTCGTCGATCGATCGGAATGAAGCCGCCGAGCCTGAAGGCGCGCGCCAGAATCGGAATCCGATCGATCTCGTGCTTGTAGAGGATGTGCATCCGTGGATGCAAGGCGTCAAAGAGCACTGGCGGGTCGACGTTGCTCTCGTGGTTGGCGCAGTACACCGCGGCGCGATGGAGCGGCAGGTGCTCGCCGCCCGTGACGCGGTACCGGATCCCCGACAGCGCCAGCCCGAGCCGCACTCCGCCGTGTCCGAGGACGTACAGCGGGGCCTTCCAGCGAAACAGAATCGCCAGCAGCATGCCAAACGGCCCGGTGACGAACACGTAGAGGGAAATGGCGAAGTACGTGGCGGCGGATCGGACGGCGGTGATGATCACCGGACGCGATGATAAACGAAAACGCCCGCCAGGCTTACGCCTGGCGGGCGCTCTTAGTCCTTTTCCCTTCTAACTTTTCACTCTTGACTCTCGTCAGGATGCCCGCGCAGCGCGGCGCGGCGCGGCACTGGCCGGCGCCGCCTTGACCACCTTGGCGCGCGCCACCGTCCGGGCCTTGGCGGTGAACGAGCGCTCGAGCGCAATCTCGACGCGCGATTCCACCGCAGCCACCGCTTCCCGGATGACTTCGGACACCTCCGACACGATGAGGAACTTGGCGCGGTCGAGCATGCGCTTCTCGCGGAACGAGAGGCTCTTCGACTTGGCGAGGAACGTCAGATTCTTCAGCACGTCGGCCACTTCGTAGATCGAGCCGCTGCGCATCTTGTCCGAGTTGTCCTTGAAACGGCCTTTCCAGTTCTGGTGATTGTCGATCTTGCCATCCCCAAGCAGACCGAACAGTCGCTCGACCTCTCCGTTGCTGATGGCGCGGCGCAGGCCAACGCCGTCGACATTGCTCAAGGGAACAAGGACGGACGTGTCGTTTGCGACAATCTTCAAGTGATAGAAGCCACACGTCGTGCCGAGAATGGTTTTCTCTTCGATTCGTTCGACAATACCGAGAACATGGTTCGGGTATATGACCTTGTCGCCAACCTCAAACGTCACGGTGCCCCCTAGGAAGCGCAATATGTATGGAAGGTTGAAAATCGTGCGAGCAGCCCGGTAAGTATAGCCCACTCATCGGTCAAAACACAACGAAAATGGCCGGAAAATGGCACTTTCCCTGCCTCTTCGCCAGCCGCTCTGGCCCGCCCTGCCTCGTAGACGGCATGTAAGTCGCTCTAGGGTATCGGGTTGGCGGGTGCTAAGATTTCAACCCCTATTGCCAACCCCCTAACTTAACTAACCCCTGACCTGGCACCCAGCACTCCGTAAGGTCACGCCTT
The DNA here is from genome assembly GCA_001767495.1 of Acidobacteria bacterium RIFCSPLOWO2_12_FULL_65_11. GTDB lineage: Bacteria > Acidobacteriota > Vicinamibacteria > Vicinamibacterales > CAVVIG01 > 2-12-FULL-65-11. Next base: position 5,829 of record MELA01000080.1, read on the forward strand.
CTACACGATGCCAGAGGATCACCAGAATTGTCCGGTCGGCGCGTTCACACACGGCGTGACGCTGGCGCCTGCCAAGGCGCAGGAGCTGCAATCGCTCGTCGGCCTGATGGTCGCTGCAGTACCTGCGGAGCGACGAGGTGGCTGACGTCGTTCTGACGGCCAACACCACGCTCGAGGCGTTCCATCAGCAGCGCGCGGCTGCGCTATAGTGTGTTGATTCCTTCGAAGCCGGAGTGGTGAAACTGGCAGACGCGCCGGACTCAAAATCCGGTGGGGTTTACCCCCCGTGAGGGTTCGATTCCCTCCTCCGGCACTTCTTTACACATCCGTCGTGCGAGTGATACGGTGACGCGCAGCCAACGAGAGGAGACACCGTGATCGGGCGCCGCCAGGCTCTTGTCACCGCTCTGGCACTAATCGTTCTCGTTGGCCTCGTCGCGCTCAGACCCGGGTCGCGCCCCGGCGCCGACACCCTCCCCTCGCGCCTGAGCGATGAGGCGTTCTGGGCCCTCATTACCGACTTCTCCGAGCCGGACGGCTACTTCCGCTCCGACAATTTCCTGTCGAACGAAAAGGCCTTCCAGCGTGTCCTCCCGACGCTGACGGCCGCGCTGCCGGCAGGCGGCGCGTATCTCGGCGTCGGACCCGAGCAGAACTTCACGTACCTCGTAGCGCTCAGGCCAAAGCTGGCCTTCATCGTCGACATCCGGCGGGGAAACCTGCACGAGCACCTGTTGTACAAGGCGTTCATCGAGATGTCGTCGGACCGTGCGGAGTTTCTGTCGCGTCTGTTTGCGCGCAGGCGGCCCGCCGATCTCTCAGCGGCGGCGCCCATCGACACGATGATGGACGCCTATCGGGATGTTTCACCGGATCTGGAGTTCTTCTACGAGAACTTTCAGGCCGCAGCCGACTGGCTGGTCAAGCGCCACGGGTTCGGTCTGTCCACCACGGACCTCGACGGCATCCAATACGTCTACAACGCGTTCTACGAGGGCGGACCCGATCTCAACTACTCGTTCTCGAACGGGGGTGGTGGGTTTGGCGGCCAGTTCCCGACCTACGCGGAACTGATGGCCGAGACCGACGACCGGGGCGAGCAGCGAAGCTACCTGGCCACGGAGGCCAACTTCCGCGCGCTCGCCCAGATGGAAAAGGACAACGCCGTCGTGCCGCTCGTCGGAAACTTCGCCGGGCCCAAGGCGCTCCGCTCGGTTGGAAGGTACCTCAAGACGCACGGCGCGACCGTGACGGCGTTCTACACCTCCAACGTCGAGATGTACCTGTTTCAGCAGGCCGACGATTGGAGGAACTTCTATGCGAATGTGGCCTCACTCCCCGTCGATGGGAGCAGCACATTCATCCGCTCGGTCTCGAACCGGGGATTTCAGTTCCGGGCGCCCAGTCCTGTTCCAGGCGCCCGGTCGTCGACTCGGCTCTCGTCAATCGCCGACCTCGTCCGGGCGTTCGAGCGAGGAAGCATCCGGGGCTACGCCGACGTCGTCGCGATGTCCAACTGAGCCGGTTCGCCTCCTGGAGTCACCGCGGCGCGAATGGATTCTCGTCGGCGCTCGGCCCGTAGATCGACGGCACCGGCACATCCAGCAGCCGCAGATACACCGACAGCTGACCGCGGTGGTGAATCCAGTGGTTCAGGACGACGGAGCGAAAGAGCGCCACTTTCGGCAGCTTCATGATCGTGGCGCCGCCCCCTCTGAGCTCCCACTGGCGCTGCAGACCGGCGTCGCCGAGCTTCTGGAGCACGTCCTTGGCCGTCTTGACGCTCTCGTCGTGCGCGGCAAGAATCTGGGCCGCTGATTTCGCTTCCGGCTCCGGAGGCGGTCCCGAGAGCTCGAACACGTCCTTGAGCGCCCACGACGCGATCATGCCGGGGGTCTGCGCGACATGGAGCGCGAGGTGCCCGAGCGACATCGACTTGGGGTGTGGCTTCCAGGAAAGGCGATCGCCCGGTACGCGCTCGAGAACACGTCGGGTAGTCGCTGCCTCCTGATCGATTTCCTGCGCGAATGCTTCGATCATCGCCATGCTGACGTTCCTCCTCTTGGTGGCCTGTCAGTCCGGCTAAAGCCGGACACTACTTATGATTGGTGAACGGTGGATGTTATGCTCTCAAGCGGCCGGAACTCAAGAACCGGTTTTTGGACGTCCGCCTAAAGGCGGACACTACAGGTTATGGGGAGATCTCGATGAAGCGTGTGCCCATGTGGATGGTCCTGATGGTTTTCGTCGCCGCGGGCGCGGGATGTGGCCGGCCGGCTGAGACGCCCTCGACAACCGCCCCGGCGGTCGAGAGCGGTCAACCTGGGCAGGCCGCCCAGCCTCCCCCGCCGGTCAAACCGGTTCCGGCGGAGCTTCCGCTCGTGGTGGCCCGGGTCAATGGCGAAGCCATCGAGCGGTGGGAGCTCGAGTCGGTGCTCAAGCAGGCCGAGGCGCGCGCGGGAAGCGCGGTACCAGCGGACCAGCGAGACACCGTGCTGCGCGATCTGCTCGACGACTTGGTCAACTACCACCTACTGGCGCAGGAATCGCTGGGGCGGAAGATCAACGTGGCCGAGGCGGACGTCGACGCGCAGGTGAAAAACATCCGGCAGAGCTTCCCGACCGACGTAGCATTCCTTCAGGCCGTCGCGGATCGGGGCCTCACGCTGGATCGGCTGCGGCAGCAGGAGCGCAGAAACCTGCAGGCTAGAAAGCTGATCGACCTCGAGATCGCCTCGAAGGTGACGATTGCCGACACCGAGGTGGACACCTTCTACCAGCAGAATCTCGACAAGTTCAAAGAGGGCGAAACCTTCCACGCCAGCCATATCTTCGTCGCCGCCGCGCCCGATGCCGACGCGGCGGTCAAGAACCAGGCTCGCGCCAAGGCCCAGCAGATTCTCAAGGACCTGCGCGCGGGCGCCGACTTCGCGGCGCTCGCGCGCGAGCACTCCGACGACACCACAGGGCCGAAGGGCGGCGATCTGGGCTTTGTGGGCAAAGGCGACCTGCCCCCGGATTTTGAGAACGTCGTGTTCGCGCTCAAGCCGGGGAGCACGAGCGAGGTGGTCGATCTCGGGGCGGGCTTTCACATCATCAGGCTCCACGAGCGGCGCCCGGCACGGACGGTACCGCTTGAGGAAATGAGAGCGCAGGTGAAGGAGTTCCTCACCCAGGACCAGCTCCGATCCAAGCTGGATCAATTCGTGGACCAGACCAAGGCAAAGAGCAAGATCGAGATTCTCGTCTGACGCTATACTGAAAGCGCCGTGCTCCGGGATCTGCCGCCGCGCGCGCGCTGGTACATCATCGCCGTGATCGCGTCGGGCGCGCTGACCTTCGGTCTGCTGCTGCCTCGGGCGACCTTCACGCCGATCGGCCCGCTCGTCTTCCTGGTCCTGCTGTCCACCCTCACCGCCGCGTTCAAGGTCCAGCTCCCCATCGCCAGCGGCTCGAACATGTCGGTCTCCTACGTCGTCGACATTGCGTCGCTCATCCTCCGTGGACCGCACGCGTCGATGATCGTGGGCGCCGCGAGCGGGTGGAGTCAGACGACGATTAATGCGCAGACGCCGAATCCTGTCTATCGGACGCTCTTCAACATGTCGATCCTGATCATCACGGTCCAGGCGTCGGGCCAGGTGTATCAGCGGCTGGGCGGAGGCCCGCAGACGGACGTCATCGCCATCGCCCTGCCGCTGGCCGGCATGGCGCTCACCTACTTTTTCGTCAACACAATGCCCATCGCTTTCGCCATTGCGCTCACGACGAATCAGAGCGCGTGGCGGATCTGGAAGACCGAGTTCGCGTCGAGCGCGCCCAACTACATGCTGGGCGCCGCTGCGGCGGCCATCGTTATTGCCGGCACCGAGCGCGCCGGCTACTGGCTGACGCTCCTCCTGGCGGCGGCGCCGCTGTACCTGACCTACAAGATGTACCGCGCGGGTGTCGAGAGTGAAGCGCGTCAGGGCGCCATCCTCGCGGCCGCGCACGACGCCATCATCACCATGGATCAGCGTCTGGACATCCGCGAGTTCAATCCGGCGGCCGAGCGGATGTTCGGGTACACGCGGCTCGGCATGCTCGGCCGAAGCGTCGAGCTGTTGCTGCCGGCCGCCGATCGGGCGAAAGAGATCGAGGCGATTCGCGAGTACATGACGACAGGCCATGGGCCGCTCGCGGGGGGACGCCGACTCGAGCTGACGGCGCTTCGGGCCGACGGCACCGAGTTCCCGGTCGAGTTGACGGTGGCGCGGATGGGCACCGAGGGCCGGGCCGGGCTGACCGGATTCATCCGCGACATCACCGAACAGCGCGCGCTCGAAGAACAGCTGCGGCAGTCGCAGAAGCTCGAGGCCATCGGCCGGCTCGCCGGCGGCGTCGCGCACGATTTCAACAACATCCTGGCGAGCATCATGGGCGCCGCCGACCTGCTCTCGATGCAGCTGCCACCCGACGCTCCGGCCGTCGGCGAGGCGAACGAGATCAAGCAGGCCGTCGAGCGCGGCGCGGGCCTCACGCGCCAGTTGCTGGCCTTCAGCCGCCGTCAGGCGACCCGGTCGCGGCTCTTTGCGCTTGGCGACGTGGTCCGCGGCATGGACACGATGCTCCGCCGGCTGATTGGACGGGAGGTCGAGCTGGAGATCATCGACTGCGCCAGGTCGCCCACCGTACGGGCCGATTCTGGCCAAATCGAGCAGGTCGTGCTGAACCTCGCCATCAACGCCCGCGACGCGATGCCTGAGGGCGGACGGCTGACCGTGCGTGTCGACCAAGTGCACCTCGACGAGGCGGCCGCCCTGGCGCTCGTCGAAGGGAACGCCGGACGCTACGCGCGGCTGAGCGTCATCGACACAGGCACCGGCATGGACGAGGCGACCAAGGCGAGGCTCTTCGAGCCCTTCTTCACCACGAAGGAACAGGGAAAAGGCACCGGCCTCGGCTTGTCGATTGTCTATGGCATCGTCAAACAGAGCGGCGGCTATATCAGCGTCTTGAGCGAGCCTGGGCGCGGCTCCACGTTCAACATCTACCTGCCGCTCGCAGCGGTCCCCGAGCCGTCGCCCGCCTCCGTATAGCCGACGCTCAAGAGCAGCGTTACGACCAGAAGGGCGGCCGCCGAGACATACGGCGTCGAGGAGCCGATGTGCTGCAGCGAGGCGGTACCCCACACCGGACCGACCGTCCGGCCGAGGCTCTCGACGGCACCCGCGGCACCCTGCATCCGTCCTTGCTCGTTCTTCCCCGCCGCATGACTCACGAGGCTGGTCACGGCCGGCGTGCCGAACCCCATGCCGAGACTGAGCGGCACGAGCGCCAGCAGGAACATCACGACCGATTGCGTCCACGCGGCGGCCAAGAGGCCCACGGCGCTTAGCACAAGGCCGGCGATGAAGGTCGACTTGTCGCCCAGCCGCCTGACGATGGGGCGGACGAAGGCCACTTGCACGATCACGCCGAGCAGGCCGAACGCCGCAAAGAGATACCCCGTCTCGGCCGCGTCAAGTCCGAAGCGGTCGGCCACGAAGAGGGCAAACGTCGCCTGGAAGACGGCAAAGGCCATCCAGTAGGCGAAGTCGATGATGAGGACACGCCGTACGAGCGCACGTCGCAGCAGCTCGGGGAGGTATCGCAGCGGATTCCCCGTGCCGGCCTGTGTGCGGTGCACGGTCTCGGGCAGCCACACGAGCGCCATCGCCGTCGCGACGAGGGTGATGGCCGCGGCCGCCCAGATGGGCGCCGTGTAGCTGATTCTGGCGAGCACGCCGGCGATCGCCGGGCCAAGAATGAAGCCGAGGCCGAAGGCGGCGCCAATCCAGCCGTACGCGTGCGCGCGATCTTTCGGCTCGGTGATGTCGGCGACGTACGCCCGTGCGGTCGAGATGTTGCCCCCTGAGAGCCCGTCCACAATCCGCGACAGAAACAGCATCGTCACCGAATGCGCGAGCGCCATCATCACAAAGCTGACGGCTGTCCCGACCAGGCTGAAGACGAGGATCGGGCGGCGGCCGTAGCGGTCGGAGAGATCGCCGAGCGCCGGCGAGGCGATCAGCTGACACAGGGAGAAGGTGCCGAACAGCATGCCGATAACGAGCGGCGAGGCGCCAAACTCCTGGGCGTAGAACGGCAGCAGCGGAATGATGATCCCGAACCCGACGAGGTTGACGAAGATCGTCAGGAAGATGATGAGAAGGGGCCGACTCACGGACGGAGCATTATAGATGGCTCCTGCGATTTCACCGTCTGATTACGGTAAGATTGCGCTCGTGGGGATGTTTGAGGTTAACGTTCGGGTGTCCAGTCTGCTCGCTCCCGATCGGTCGTCAGAGGTTTCCTTGCTGGTGGACACCGGCGCCACCATCTCGTGGATTCCTCAAGCGGTCCTACAGAACCGAGGCGCAACGCCATTCTCGCGCTTGCCGTTTTCTCTCGCTGACGGCCGCCGCCTTGAAAGGGACATCACGGCCGTCCTCGTGCAGATTGACGGGAGAAAGGCTCCTGTGGACGTCGCGTTTGGCCAAGAGGGCGAGGCTGCCGTCTTGGGGGCCACGGCCTTGGAGGGGCTTGGTCTAATGGTTGATCCTGTGGCCAAAAAACTGATCCCGCGCGACCTCCTCGCCCTCAGCCATCGCCGCTAACGCGCATCCCCGTTACTGCTTGATGAGTTTCGTCCAGTCGAGGACGACGGTGATCGGCGCTGGCATTGTCTTTCAATCGCCAATCGCCAATCAATCCTCAATCAACAATCCGCAATCAGCAATCCGCAATCAGCAATTCAGCGTGTCGCCTTCCCCGCCCTCGGCCCCTTGTTATCGCGGACCGGCGCGCGATCGAGGTTCGCGACGCGCCATCCGGTTTCGTACGCGAGCTGCACGACGCGCGTCAGCTTGTCGAATTCGATCTTCGACACGTGATCGGTATTCGCGTGGTAATCGGGGTGGAGGCCGGTCGTGAAGAAGATGACCGGAATCCCCTTCGACGCGTAGCTGTAATGGTCGCTCCGCGTGTAGAGCTGCTCGAGATCACTGGGATCGTTGAATTCGTAGTTGAGGGTCAGCGGCCTGGGGAGCTCCTCGTTGGCGCCGCGATTGATCTCGTGAAGCTCGGTACTGATGCGATCAGATCCGACGAGGTACACCGTATTCTCTTCGCTCGATTTGTCGTCGCGGTTGCGCCCCACCATGTCGATATTGAGCGCGGCGACGATGCGGTCGATCGGCACCGTCGGGTGGTCGGCGAAGTATCGCGATCCCCACAGCCCGCTCTCCTCGCCCGAGTGCCAGATGAAGAGGAGCGACCGCTTGGGCCGCGGCCCCTGGGCGAACGCCTTGGCGAGCGCCATCACCGCCACAATCCCCGACCCGTCATCGTCGGCTCCGTTCCAGATGCGATCGCCTTCGGCGCCGGGCGTCACGCGCCCGGGGGCGCCGAGCCGCCGCGTGCCGTTGGGCCCCGGCGTCACTTCGCCTTCGGCGTAGCCGACATGATCGTAGTGGGCCCCGAAGACGACGTAGGTGTCCTTCAGCTGCGGATCGCTTCCTTCGACAATCGCCACCACGTTCTTCGTCAGCCGCGTCCGGACGACTTCGTAGTCGGCGTCGACGTTGAAGGTCAGCTTCACGCCGTCAAGCCGGAACGACGGCAGCGGCTCCTGGGCCTCGGCGATACGCTTGAGCTCGGCGTACTTCGTCGGCGCGCGGCTGAAGAGAAACTCGAAGAAGGCGTCATTGGCCGTCACGCTGGGCGGCAGCAGCGAATCCAGCCGCTGGACCGTCGTGAAGTCGGCCGCCGGAATCTGATTGCCGCGCCCCTGGCCCGCGGCCTGCGCACCAGCACCAGCACCTTGGGCACCAGCACCCGGGGCACCGCTTGCCGCTGCACCATCAGCCGGCGGCTGCCCGCCGCGACCGCCGGCCGGCGCCTGTGCGCCGATGCTGGCCGCCGCCTTGAGATCTTCGATCGCGTACCGATTGCGGCCCGTCAGCAGGCGCCGATACTGCGCGTCAAGGCTCCTGGGGCCAGAGGTGCCGAGCCAGATGACGGCGGCGCCCTTGACGTCTTTGCCGCGGAAGTTCATGTGATTGGCGCCGGGCGCGTCCAAGCCGTAACCGGCAAACTCGACGCGGTCGATGGCCACGCTCCGTTTGCCGCCCGCGTTTCTGGGGAACGTGACGCCCTGGCCGTCGGCGAACGTCCGCGTTTCGCCGTCAATCTCGACCGTAACCGTCGAGCGCGACGTCGCCTTCACGCCGAGCACCCGAACCGTCTGCAGGTAGGAGCCTGCGTCGCCGGCTGGGTTCGCTCCCACGGCGCGCATATGGTCCTCAATGTATCCAGCCGCCAAGCCGATGCCCGTGGTAAACACGGCGCGGCCCTCGACTTCGTCTGAGGCGATGTAGGAGAGCCAGTCCTTGAGGTCCCGGTCGTTGATGAGCGACAGCCCGCCACCGGTGGCCGCCGACAGCGACACCACCCAGATGGCAAGAGCGACCGTAGACAGGCTAATCCCGAGTCGGCGACGGCTCATGAATCCCCCCATTGACCAGTGCAGTATACCGCCCGTCCGGCTGAAAGCCCGACACTACGGCGGCTGGTCGTATAGCTCCCGCTTGCCAGAATGAAGGCCTTTCGGGTAAGGTGTCCCACTGGATTCCCTGCCCGTGTGTGTGTGTCTGTGTGTGTGCGGCTGCGGTTCGACGCGCTTGCCCCTTCCCCTTCTTCCAATTTAGGAGAGAGTTGATTGGCTGTCCGTCTGTTTGTCGGAAACCTGTCGTACGGCACCACCGAAGCGGACTTGCGTACCTACTTCGGCACGGTGGCACCACCTTCGCAGGTCGTCCTGCCGGTTGACCGGGAGACCGGCCGTCCACGAGGCTTTGCGTTTGTCGAGTTCCAGGATCGCGCGCACGCGGAACGGGCGATCCAGCAGTTCAACGGCCAGATCTTCGCCGGACGCCCGCTCGCGGTGAGCGAGGCGCGCGCGCGCGAAGACCGCGGCCCGGGCGGCCCGCCGCGGCCTGGCGGCTTCAGTCCCCGCCCGCCGTCGTCGTTTGGTGCGCCACGTCCGTTCGAGCCGGCCGGAGCGCCGGGCGCGCCCGGGCGCAGCCGCAACTTCGGACCCGACGCCAAGCCTCAGCGTGGCTTCGGCGCCAAGGGCAAGAAAGGCAAAGAGACCGAGCGCCCGCGCGGTCCCATCCCCACAAAGATCACCGGCCGCTCGTTCACACTCGACGACGCGGACTCGACGGCCGACGAGGCGCTGCCGGACATCGACGACGTCGCGACGAGCAAGCCACACGAGGACGAGGACGCGGACAAAGACGAATAAGCGTAGGTTCAGCGCGCGTCGGCGTCGTAGACGTGCGTGACTGTTCGGGTCTCGTTCGGGCGGTCGGCTTCCATCTCGACCAGCACCCGCAGTTGGCGACGCTCGGAGTCGACCGAAAATGTCTGTGTGATCTTCGAGCCCAGTCCGTCGATCTCGCTCACCAGCTTGTCCCCGCTCCACCGGGTCTTTCGCTCGATTTTGGTGTTCTCGTCCCTGACCTTCTTGCCGTCGGGCGAGAGGCGCGTCGTGCGGCCATCCGGACCGGTCAGGATCACCATCGTCTCGGTGACGGTGACAATCAAGTGGCCGGGCGGGTCTGTGAGGTCGCGGAGCGCGTCGCGCTGACGGGCCATCTGTTCCAGATTGCCGCGACCGGCGGGAACGCCAAAGCCGCCCCCGATGGGTCCCCCAAAACCACCGGGACTCCGCCGGCCACCCCCGCGTCCGTCTTCGCGGCCCTCGCCTCGACCTTCTGGCGTGCGAGGCTGACTGGCGACCGGGGTCCTGTTGAGCGTCCACGCTCCAGCGAGCGCCGCCAGCTCCTGCGGCTGCCGCACCTGGGCGCGGCTTTCCGCAGACAGGCAGATGCCCGCCGATCCAACCGCAAGCACCAATAGCGTACGCCCCGCGTTCACAGTCGCACGTTTCCTCACGCAATTATGTTCGCAGCCCGTGGCGGCTGACATGAAAAGACGGTGACGTCCTACTTCCCGCCAGTCCACCGCGGCGCCAGTAGCAGGCGCGCCCGGATCTCGTCGAAAGCCGTGAGCAGCTCGTGGATCATCCGCGGCGTCCGGTTGGCGCGCGCATAGACCCACCCGGTTTCGCGCACCAGCTCGTGACCCTCGACGCGGGCGCAGAAGAACTGTCCCGCCTTCGCTTCGCGCGCGATCGCCTGGTACGGCACGATCCCGATGCCGAGGCCGGTCTTCACCATCGCCTTGATGATCTCCACGTTCTCGGTGTCCATGACGATCGTGGGCGTGATGTTCTCGGCGGTGAAGAAGTGATCGATGACCCGCCGGGTCGCCGAACCGACCTCGAACAGAATGAACGGCTGTCCTGCCAGGTCGCGTGGCGCGACGCGCCGCCGTCTGGCCAGCGGGTGCCCAGGCGGCATGACGACGAGCAGTTCCTCGCGCATGACCGGGACGGCCACCAGATCCGACTCGTTGATGGGGAGCGTCAGCAGTCCGATGTCCACGCGCCCGGCGCGAATCTCGAGAACCGACCGTTCCGCCGTGGCCACAGTGAGCCGCACGTCGAGCTGCGGATGCACGCGCTTGAGGTGCTTGAGGAGCGGCGGGAACACGTAGAGGCACACCGTCATGCCACCCGAGAGACGCAGCGTGCCCCGCAGCGTGCGCGTCCGGTCGGTGATGGCGCCGACCGTGTCCCGGACATCCTGGAAGACGCGCTGGCCGAGTTGGACGAGGCTTTCGGCGGCCGGCGTCATGCGGACCTTGCGGCCCACGCGCAGGAACAGCGGCTCGCCCAGCTCCTCTTCGAGCAAGAGCACCTGGCGGCTGATGGCCGACTGCGACACGTGGAGCTTTTTTCCGCAGGCGGTAAAGGAGCCCGTTTCGGCGATCGCCTGGAGGATTTCGAGCTGGCGCAGGTCCACAGCGCCGGCATTGTACCGTGACTGACCGCGCGCCAGCGTGTGCTAGACGGCGGCGGACTCGCGTGCGCGTCGTCCGCGATGGATCAAGAGGAGGTTGAGACCAAGGAGCAAAGCCGCCGCTCCACTCACCCAGACCCAACTCGGATTGATGAGGTCGTATGGTGTGGCGCTACTGGGAGCTCCGTAGACGGCGGTGCCGGGCATCGCAATCGACGCCGAGATGAGAGACGTGCCAACCGTCAGCCGCAGGAGGACCTCCAGCAGGACGTAGCACCAAGCCAACAGCGCCGGTCCGCCAAGGGAGTGCCACGAAGGCGATAGACCCGGGAGTCCTAACTCCAACAGTCCAAACATTGCGCCTGGAGCCTAGGTGACCTCGCGCGATGGAATGAGAAACATCAGCACAATCGCCAGTAGCAACAACACCACTGTAACGATGACCGCGGCCCGAGCCGCTGCGGCTAACGGGGCGGGAAGGAAGAAGATGTCTAGCAAACGCACACCGCGGACGAATGGCCCAGCCCAGGCCCGAAGGTACAGGCTGCCAAGGGACATCCCGACGTAGGCACGGAGCACCTGGGTGCGCCTTGGCGGCGCCATCATCGGACGTCCCGGCAGGTACTGTTGATGCAATTCCGTCCAGAGACCCGCAGGTGGCCGTCCCACATTCAATGCAGCTTCGGCGAGACCGGGATCCAGTTGGAGCGCGCGGTCGAACGCCTGTCGTGCTTCTTGGTCCTTGCCGCCGTTCTTGAGAATGACACCAAGGTTGTTCCAGCTCTCCGATAAATCCGGAAGACTGCGATAGAGCCGTTCAGCCTGCTCGAGCTCTCCGCTTTGTTGATGCGCGATGGCGAGCAGGCAGATCGCGATCCGGGGCCGTTCCCTCCAGCACGGCGTCCACGCCAAGCTCCGCACCGGTGGCGCGTGCGTCGGCGGTGGTCCCCAGGGCCACTGCACTGCTGAGCGACGCGACCCGCAGTCCTGCCAACGACAGCGCCCCGCTCAAGTCCTCAGGCAGACCTTGCGCCAGCAGCGCCGCACGTGCATCGCCGGCATCAGTCTGGAGCGGCATAATCGCGACCGATTGCACGGCGGGCGCAGCGCCCTCCTGAGGCGAGCCGAACCAGAAGTACGAACCGGCGGCCAAGAGGAGCGCCGAAAACAATGCGCCGCCCAGGGCCTGCATCCATCGCGGTTGGTGGCGAAGCCGCCACTCGTCGACACGCGACGCGCGCGTCGCGTGGACCGCTCGCGCACGCTTGAGTGGCTCTCGCAGCTCGACTGCCGAGGCAAATCGCTCAGTCGGATTCTTCCGGAGGGCCCTCGTGACCGCCTCGACCAGCTCGGCCGGCACGGTCGGACACTTGACGCTGAGGCTCGCAGGCTCCTTCTCGATGATCGCGTTGAGCGTGTCAACGACCGTGTCGCCACGGAACGGATGCTCGCCCGCGACGAGCTCGTAGAGCACGATGCCCGTCGAGAAAACGTCCGAGGTGGCGCTTACCGCCTTCCCACGCGCCTGCTCGGGCGACATGTAGGCAAACGTCCCAACGACGACACCGTGTTCGCTTGCGTCAGTGCCCTGCTGCGTGCTCGCCTCGTCCCACGGCAGCACTCTGGCCAGGCCGAAGTCCACGAGCTTCACGCAGCCGTCCGCACGCTACATAGCGGAGGCCCCGCGCGCTTCGCGCAGCAGATCCTTGAGCGGAGACGATCCGTGTCTCGGCGAGGCAATGAACTTCAGCGCGATGATGCGGTTGAGGACGCGGTCGCGGGCCTTCCAGACCTCGCCGACACCGCCCGCGCCCAGCCGTTCGAGCAGAACGTACGAGCCGACCGTCCGCCCGGGCTGCGTCGTTTGGGACGAGTCACCGGCCCGAGCGGCTGGCTCGAGCGGTGGTGGGTTGTCGTTCGCGTCCACGACGCGAGCATTGTAGCGCCGACTCAAACAGGCCTTGACATAGCCCACGCGACGATGACACCGTCGTCGTCGGAGGTCAGGCCCCTCAGGAAGGAGGGCCTGTGAACAGTGACAAGGGAGTGTCCCCACGTTTCCCCGACGTGCTTCTCGAGCGATGGGGACCTACGGCAAGCACGGCAATGGCCGAGTACGTAGACGGCAGCGTACGTTTCCAGCTGCAGGCAACGCTCGATCGGCTCGAGACGCGCTCGCGGGAACACCTGCGCGAAGAGTTCGACCGGCACCAGCGCGACAGGCATGAAGCGCTCGACCGGCAGCGGCGCGACATGCGCCAGGAGTGGCGGGAGGATTTCCGGCAGGAGCTGGCCGCGGGCCTGGCAACTCAAAGAGCCGACATCATCAAGTGGATGTTTGTCTTCTGGGTTGGTCAGGCGACCGTGACGGTCGGCCTAATTCTCGCGATCAAGTAATCTCGAGTTGCTGAACTGCAGGCTGGCAGGATTTCAATTGCACAATTGCCATTCTGCAATCCTGCAATTCTGACATCCTGCAAGTTCTAGATTCCCCGATACGTGCTGAATCCGAACGGGCTGATGACCAGCGGCACGTGGTAGGTTTCTTCCGGATCGCGCACGCTGAAGGTGATCTTGGCTTCGGGGAAGAACGGCGCGCTGACCCCCTGCTCGCGGTGATACGAGCCGATGTCGAACGTCAGGCGGTAGGTGCCGGCCGCCAACGGCCGCCCCTCGGTCAGGGTCATCACGCGGCCCTTTTCATCGGTTGAGCCCCGGCCGACCGGGATCCATTCGCTCGCCTGACGCATCTCCAGGATGACGGTCACCCCGATTGCCGCCTCGCCGCGGGCGGTGTCCAGTATGTGCGTGGTGATCATGGGGGCCCATTATAAGGGCAGGAGCACCGGACGGGCCTCGCGCGCCCATCCTTCTTCCCACGTCGGCCGCGCGGCCTTCCGAGCGCCGGTCCGGAGGCGCTCGAGCAGCTCTTGATCCGCCGGGTAGGTCTCAAAGAGGTCGAACAGCACATCGGCCAGCTGCACGGCTGTGGAAAACAGCAGGCCGTTATCCCCGTGACGCACGCGCTCGACCAGGCACGCGCCATAATCCAGCGCGCAGACCGGCACGCCGGCCCCGAAGAGGTCGGCGACCTTCATGGGAATGTCCAGCCCGGACGACGATCGGTGGAGGCAGAGGCCAAGGTCGGCGCTGCCGACCACGCGTGGATAGTCTTCGGGCTCGAGCCAGCGCGCGCGCAAGTGAACGCGCCGCGCCGGGAGGCCCGCGAACCGGCGCTCGAACTCCGCGCGTCTGGCGCCGTCGCCGGTCACGAGGATCACGAGATCGGGAAAGCGCCGGCTCGGGCCGCTCGCCTCCCACCCGCGAAGGCGCTCTTCGAGGCGGACGACCGCATCGATGATGACGTCAAAGTCCTCGTCTTCGGTCCAGCTCGTCGGGCAGACGATGAATCCGACCGTCCCCGCGTGCACGCCGAGGCGCGTGAAGAGCGCCTGCCGGTAGCGCTCGCGGTCGGCCCGCTCGATCGGCACAAAGGGCGACGCGGGACGATCGTAGAGCACGTGGGCGTTTGTGACGCCGAAGCGGCTCTCGAGAA
>MELA01000081.1:0-1806 GCA_001767495.1 Acidobacteria bacterium RIFCSPLOWO2_12_FULL_65_11
TGGGGCAAGCCCTGAAGATCTACGACCAATATGGCGACGTGGTCCTTGTCACAGACTTGAGGGGCTTCGAATTGCAGCCCCCACGGCGGCGAATTCGTACTACCAACGGGATGGCGGTAAGTCTGCGCCCAGTCTTTGAAGCACTCGCCGTGTTCGGCTTGTGGGTCGGCACGGATGAACAGTTCAAGGAGGTCGCACGAACTATCATCGCGATTGCGCAGCGACAGGGAGGTGGACAGTGAGCGTCCGCCCGAAAGTGGTGCTGTACCCACGCGTGAGTTCTCTCGACCAGGTTCACAACGCCAGTATTTCCACGCAGCGAAAGCTGATGACGGAGTACGCCAAGGCGCAGGGTTTTGATGTGTTGCAAGTTTTTGAAGAGCGCGGCGTGTCGGGACGAACAGCGGTGCGACCCGCATTGCAGGAGATGCTGCGTTTTTGCGGTCAACACAAAGGTGAGGTTCATTCTGTTCTCGTTTATGACTACAGCCGCTTCGCGCGGAACACTGAAACGCACCTTGTTGTCCGTGCGCAGCTCAAGAGCTTCGGGGTACGTTTGATTTCGATCACTCAACCCGTAAGTGACGACCCGATGGGCAAGTTCTTTGAAACGGTGCTAGCCAGCGTTGCACAGCTGGACAATGACAATCGTGCTCATCGGACCAAGGTAGCCATGCAGGCAGCAGTCGACCGCGGCCGGTGGGTACACCAGGCTCCAATCGGATTCAGGAACTGCGGACGTAATGCCAGCCCAAGCCTGGAAAGAGATCCCGAGCGCGCGGCGCTCGTGGTTGAGGCGTTTGATCGGGTTGCCGCGGGTGAGGAACCGACGCGCGTCCACTCAGATGTCGTGGCTCAAGGTCTGACGACTACGCGCGGAGGGTTGATCGCCCGCACAACCTTCTACGCGATGCTGCGGAGCGAGGTGTATGTGGGGCGGATCGAGGCAAGCCTCGGAAGTCGGGACGGAGACTGGGAGCCGTTAGTTTCCGCTGAAACGTGGCGGCGTGTACAGGCAGCAGTCTCTCGTCGGGAGCTACGCGAACCGACCACAAACACCAAGGCTCGCCCTCGCAAGAGACTGTACCGTCGCCTGCGGCCCGAGTTCGAGCTTCGGCGCTTCTTAAGGTGTGCAGAGTGCTCAAAGCCATTGACTGGCGGTGTCGTCAAGGGCCACGCATACATGAATTGTCCAAAGGGACACGTGCGCGCTCGCGCCGATCAGTTGACCAGAGCGTTTCAGGAATGGCTCGCCCGCGCGAAGCCGAGTGAGCTATTCATGCGTAGGCTGGAGAGAGCGATTCGAAGCGTCTGGAACGAACAAATTCGAGAGTTGAAAACCCGAGAGACGCGGAACAACGAGCTGAGCCGAAAGCTGAGGCAGCAGCTCCAGAACCTTGATAAAGCGTACTTGTTGGACCGCGCATGCGATGTCGAGACGTACAGAGAGCAGCGGCAGGAACTCCGCGCCCGCCTTGAGGCAACGGGAGTCGCCGCCGTGCGGGACGACGTGAGGTCGCTCGATCTTGATGCGACGATCCAGTTCGCTCGAACGCTACTTCAGCAACCTGAGCGTTGGTGGACTGACGCTCGCCCTGAAGACAAAGTGCGTCTCCAAAATGCCCTGTTCCCTCAAGGTCTGAAGGTCGATCCCTCACTAAACTTTATAACCGACCCAAAAGACGCACAGACAATGAGTTACATGCTTTTTGGATCAACTGGAACAGTTTGGCGTCCCCAACGGGATTCGAACCCGTGTTTTGGCCTTGAAAGGGCCACGTCCTGGGCCTCTGGACGATGGGGACC
>MELA01000081.1:1857-6885 GCA_001767495.1 Acidobacteria bacterium RIFCSPLOWO2_12_FULL_65_11
CCGTGTTTTGGCCTTGAAAGGGCCACGTCCTGGGCCTCTGGACGATGGGGACCTGGCGGGCTGGAACCCGAAAGTCTAACACGCTACCCGAGCGACCACCGGATGAGCGGCCGTCCGTAGGGAAGCCCCGGCCACGGCATGCCGAGGATCATGCCCACCGTCGCGATGGCGAAACAGACAATCCGCCGCGTGCGTTTGTCCGCTGCCGCTTCGGTCTTCAGCACGAGCACCCGCCCGCCGTGCACCACGATCACCGCCCCGAGCATCGTCGCCGTGTGCTCCACCACCCAGAACCGCATCTGGGGATTCTGCAGGGCCGCGCGGAAGTCCTCGATCGCCTGGCTGGTGTACGGGCTGAGCACCAGGTAGAGAATCAGCCCGAGCAGCATCTGGACGTCGAGCGCAATCATCAAGAGAAGCCCCAGACGATCCGTCCGCTTGTCAGAACCGGTGAGCGCAGCCATCGTCGCCGCGACGCCCGCCGCAAGGGCAATCCAACGCACGAGGGAGTGAATCGTCAGGATCGTCGAGTACATGCGGCGAGGGTATCACGGCAGACAAAACATAGGCGGCAACAGGTGCGCTTACGGATGGGAGACGCGGATTTCGTAGGCCTCGTCAACAGTGAAGTCGCCGTGGTCGAAGAGCCCCACGCAGGCGGCGCCCTTCCCGATCGAGGTGCTGATGACCGACCCTGTCACGGCACGATCATTCCGGATGCCGTTCCAGACGCAGGTTCCCCCGCTATTCTCCCCGAGCCAGAGCGAGGCGAACTTGGACTGCGGGAGCGGTGGGGTCAGGCTGACGAGCGTGACGAAGAGTTCGCCATTGTTGGACGAGTCGAACGGATGTTGACCGAAATTACCCACGCCGGGCGTGACGGTGCCCGTGAACGTCTCGACGACGTTGTCGGACGGATCGGTCGGACCTTTATTGCAGGTGCTGGAGAGGACTCCGGCGAGGATGAGCGCGATGGCGGCGGCGACTCGCGAAGGCATGGTGCCGCTCTCCTACTGAGCTTTGCACACGAAGCTCGCCGCTTCGTCGGTGCTGCCGCTACCTTTATATACGGCGACCTGCGGATAAGGGCAGAGCGGCCGCGTGCGCACCACCTGACCGTCGGCGACGCGCGAGGCGGGAATCTGTTCCGGCGCCTTGCCGTTTTCGACCCACTGCTCGATGGCGGCCAGCATGTCGAACGTGCTCGTGCCCTCGCCCCCGCCGCAGTGCGCCATGCCGGGCACCATGAACAGGCGCTGCGAGTTGTTGATCCTGCTCGCGCCGCCGAGCAACGCGAAACTCAACAATCGACGCATCGTAAGCTCCGAATCCCAAATCCCAAATCCCAAATCCCGGTTCGTCATGTGGGACACGTCCCATGATATGCGTTCTCGAGCAGTTGCCGGATGGCCGAACGCTCGAGGGGGCTCGGGTTGTCGTACGGGTTCTGCATCGCCAGATCGGCCGCTTTGTCGAGGCCGTCGGCCGGCATGCCGATGTCTTTGAGCGCGCGCGGCGCGCCGATGCGCGCCGCGAGATCGTAAATGCCCTGGGCGGCGTCCTTCGCGCCGAGGGCGTCGGCGATCGCCCGCATCGCCTCGGGCGCCGCGTCGCTGTTGTACGCAGTGGCGTGCGGTAAGACGACTGTATGGACGTCGGCGTGTGCGAGGTTGAACGTGCCACCAAGCGTGTGACAGAGCTTGTGATGGAGGCTCATGCTCGTCGCGCCCAGACTGATGCCGGCCAGCCATGCGCCGTAGAGGGCGTCGCCGCGGGCCTCGAGGTTTGTCGGCTCGCAGACCACAATCGGCAGCGAGCGCGCGAGCGCGCGGATGCCCTCGGTGGCCATGAGCGAGATGACCGGGTTGCCATCGGGCGCGTACAACGCCTCGACGCAGTGGGCGAGCGCGTTCATCCCCGAGGGCCCGGCAATCCTGGCCGGCAAGGTGAGCGTGAGCGTGGGATCGTAGATGACCGTCTTGGGGAGCACCCGGTTGTCCCGGGCGGTCCTCTTCACGCCCCGCTCGGTGAGGCCGTAAATCGGTGTCATCTCGGATCCGGCGAACGTCGTCGGGACGGCGACAATCGGATTCGAGGTCTCGAGCGCGATCGCTTTGCCGAGACCGATCGTCGAGCCGCCGCCCACCGCGACATAGACGTCGGCGCCAAGCTCCCGAGCCTTGGCGCGGGCCGCGCGCGCGGTGTCAATCGGCACGTGCATGGCGGCGTTGGCGAACACGCCGACCGAGATCTTGCCGAGCTGGCGCGAGACGTTCTCGGCGTCCTGGCGCTGTTCAGGCGTCGACAGGACCAAGGCTCTTTGGCCCAGTCGCTTCACCTCGTCGGGCAGGCGACTGAGGGTGCCAATGCCAAAAATCACGCGTCTGGCGGGCTGTTCGTAGAGAAACTCGCGCATTTCAGCGAACGGTACTCGCGGCGAAATCGTCGTGTCAAGGTGCGGGCAAGTCCGGCTGAAGCCGGACACTACAGGTGAGGAATCTACTACAGGTGAGGAATCTACATGTCAAGGAAAGGTATGGGGAGGGACGCGGCGAAGTCGTGGCTTGCAGACGGCCGGCATTTGTGTAGAATACCGGCGTCCAGTGCCTAGGGCGCTGAAGTTGTGACAATTTGCCGGGTGGTCTGCGAAGCGGCCTAGGGATTCAGACGCAGTCATTCATGCCAACAATTAAGTGGTCACCCATTCACGCGGAGGGTGCCTGAATGGAGACGAAGATGATTCGATTGACGATTCTCGGCGGGTTGGCAGCCACGGCGATCGCGGCGGCCGCCATCGTCGTCAGCGCGCCGGTGTCCGCACAAGGTCCCGCGCCGGCTGGGGGCTTTTACGACCTGTCGGGCGAGTACGCCCCAAGGTACCACGAGGATCAGCCGGAACGGATTCCGGGTCCGGAGATCGCGGATTATCTCGGCCTGCCGATCAGCGAAGCAGCCCGGGTGCATGGAGACAGCTGGAACGCCTCGATCCTGACGCTGCCCGAGCACCAGTGCAAACCGCATCCAGCCGATTACGCACCCCGCGGCCCCGCCAACCTGAGAATTTGGAAAGAGCTCGACACGGCGTCTCAGCGCCTGATCGCGTTTCACACGCATATCTCGTGGCAGGCGCCGGAGCGGACCATCTGGATGGACGGCCGTCCGCATCCGCCGGAATACGCGGCCCACACGTGGCAGGGTTTTTCAACCGGCAGGTTCGAAGGCGACATCCTGACGGTGACGACGACCCATCTGAAGCTGGGGTGGATTCGTCGAAACGGCATCCCGCGCAGCGACCTCGCCACGCTGACCGAGCACTACTATCGCCATGGTGACGTGCTGACGCTCGTCAGCATCATCAACGATCCGGTCTATCTGACCGAGTCGTTCATCCGCACGACCAATTGGGTCGCCGATCCGCGTCAGCAGATTGCGCCGTATCCGTGCGATGCGGTTGTGGAAATCGACCGGCCGCAGGGCGTGGTCCCGCATCACTTGCCAGGGACGAATTCGTTCATCCCGGAGTTCGGGACCAAGCATGGCATCCCGATCGAAGCGACCAGGGGCGGCGCCGAGACGCAGTATCCGGAATATCAGCTGAAGCTGCAGAGCATGCCGAAGCCACAGAAGTAGGCATATGAGAGGGACAGAAGTGGGACACATGAGAGGGTTCGGTTTGGGTGTGTGGTTCGTACTGACGGTGGTGGGTGCTGTTGTCGCGACGGGTGTGACGCCAAAGGCTCGCGCTCAGCAGAACCAGGCTCCAGCGCCGGCCGACTTGCGCGTGATGCCGGTGCAAGGCAGCGTGTACATGATCGTGGGCGCCGGCGGCAACATCGCGCTCCAGATTGGCGACGAGGGCGTCCTGCTGGTGGACACCGGCTTGGCGCAGAACGCCGACAAAGTGGTGGACGCGATACGCAAGCTGACCGACAAACCGATCCGCTACATCATCAACACACACGTGCACGCCGACCACACCGGCGGCAACGAAGCCATCGGCACGCTGGGGAGCCGGGTTGCCGGCGGCAATGTCGGGGCCGGTGCGGGCGTGGGCGCGGGGATTATCGCCCACGAAAATGTGCTCAATCGGATGAGCGCGCCGACCGGCGAGCAGGCGGCGGCGCCGTTCAGCGCGTGGCCAACCGACACCTACTTCACGAAGAAGAAAGAGCTGCATGTGAACGGCGAGGCGATCATCATCGAACATCAGCCCGCGGCGCATACCGACGGCGACAGCTTCGTCCACTTCCGCAAGTCTGACGTCGTGAGCGCCGGCGACATCTTCGTGACGACGACCTTTCCCATCCTTGACGCTCAGCGCGCCGGCGGCATCAACGGCATCGTCGCGGCGCTCAACCGCCTCATCGACATCACGATTCCGAAAGAGAAGCAGGAGGCCGGCACGTACGTGATTCCCGGTCACGGGCGCCTCTGCGACGAGGCCGACGTCGTCGAGTACCGGGACATGGTCACCATCGTGCGCGACCGGATTGAAGACCTGGTCAAGAAGGGCCGGACGCTCGCTCAGGTGAAGGCGGCGAGGCCGACGATCGACTACGACGGCCGCTACGGCGCGACGACAGGATTCTGGACGACGGAGATGTTCATCGACGCGGTGTACAACGACCTCAGCAAGAAAAAGTAGTGTCGGCTTGAAGACCTGTAGTGTCCGCCTTTAGGCGGACGAAGTGAGAGGAGAGTCAAGGTGAAGCGCAAATTGTTCCTGCTCCTGGCCGCGGCGGCCCTCATGGCGGTTGTGCCGGCCTACGCCCACCACTCCTTCGCGGCGACGTACTTCGAAGACAAGACGCAGTCGATCGAAGGCGAACTGGTGCAGTTCCTGTTCCGCAACCCGCACTCCTTCGTGCACGTCGAGGCGAAGGACGAAAAGGGCCAGGTCATTCGCTGGTCGGTCGAGTGGGGCGCTGGCCTGCAGCTCAACCGCCAGGGCGTGACGAGAGAGACCCTCAAGCCGGGCGACCACGTGATCATCACGGGCAACCCGGGGCGCAACCCTGAAGACCACCG
>MELA01000082.1 GCA_001767495.1 Acidobacteria bacterium RIFCSPLOWO2_12_FULL_65_11
AAGGTGCAAGCGTGCCCCGCATGAGCCTTAGCACCCATACACCTTGCACCCATACACCTTGCACCCATGCACCTTGCACCCATACACCTTGCACCCATGCACCTTGCACCCATGCACCTTGCACCCATGCACCTTGCACTCTGCACCTTGCACCTATGCACCCTGTAAGTTCCGTCCGACGTAAGCTGACAGAACGGCAATGGCCGCTGGTGTAATGCCGGGAATCCGAAGCGCGTGGCCCAGTGTGTCTGGACGCACTTGCGAGAGTCGCTGAACGACTTCCCTCGAGAGCCCAGGAACTCGATCGAAAGCGAAACTTGCCGGGATTCGCCGCCGCTCGTCTTTCGACAGCCGCTCGATCTCGCGTTCCTGTCTCCGCAAGTAACCCGCATACTTGATCGTCGTTTCAACGCTCGCGACGTCGACCGAGGCGGTCGCGCGGTCGCATTCGAAACCGGGAATTTGTCCTTCAGCAAGGAGCCGGCTCAGTCGCACCGCTGGCTGGCGCAGCAGCTGAGTGGCCGCCACGCGGTCCCCAGAAGCCGAACGGACCTGTGCCTGGTCGAGCGCCAGGACGTTCCGCTCGTACCGGGTCTTACGCGCCCTGAACTGTTCCCACCGTTCATCGTCGACGAGGCCGGTGGCCCGGCCCCGAGGCGTCAAGCGCAGATCGGCGTTGTCGACTCGGAGCAGCAGGCGGTGCTCCGCACGCGACGTGAACATCCGGTACGGCTCGAGACAGCCTTTCGTGATGAGATCGTCGACGAGAATGCCGATGTACGCTTCGTCTCGCCGGAGCTCGAGGACTTCGCCGCTTCTGTTGACACGAGCCGCATTGATTCCGGCGACGATCCCCTGCGCAGCCGCCTCTTCATATCCCGACGTTCCGTTGGCTGGATGAAGTCGTACTCGACGGCATATCCCGGGCGGAGCAGCACCGCCTCTTCGAGTCCTGGCAGCGCGTGGACGAGATCGGCCTGGACGTCCCGGGGAAGACTCATCGAAAAACCGTTGACGTAGATTTCTCGGGCTTCCAGTCCCTCGGGCTCGAGAAAAATCTGATGGCGTTCCTTGTCGGGAAAGCGAACGATCTTATCTTCGAGCGACGGACAGTACCGGGGTCCGATGCCGTGGATCTGTCCGTTGAAAAGCGGCGACCGATCGATGTTGGCGCGTACCAGATCGCGAACGCGATCGTTGGTGTGCAGGAGATAGCAGCTGATTTGGGCGCGCTCAATCGGCGGAGACAGAAACGAGAAGGGCACCGGCGGCTCGTCGCCGCGTTCGACCGTAAATCGACCCTCTGCCACCTGACGATCGAAATCGATGCTGTCGCGGTCGAGGCGCGGCGGTGTACCCGTCTTCAATCGACCCCATTCGAAGCCGAACGACTTGAGCGACGTGGCCAGCGCTTGCGACGGCGGCTCACCCGCGAGTCCGGCCGGGTGTTGCTCCGGTCCGATGTGAATCAGTCCGTTCAGAAACGTTCCGGTCGTGACGACGAGCGCGCGGCACCGGTAAGTATCGCCGTCCTCCATCGCAAGCCCGACAATGCGGTTGTGTTCGACGAGCACGCGGCCGGCTCTCCCGATGAGCCATTCGATGTTCGGTAGCGCGTCGAGCGCGGCCTTTACAAAACGGCCGTAGATCTTCTTGTCCGCTTGCGCGCGCGGCGACCACACGGCCGGACCACGGCTGCGGTTGAGCAGCTTGAACTGAATGCCGGTCGCGTCGATGGCGCGGCCCATCAGTCCCCCGAGCGCGTCGATCTCGCGCACGAGATGACCCTTCGCCGTTCCGCCGATTGCGGGATTGCAGGGCATGTGCGCGACCGTCTCCGTCGAGAGCGTGCACAACCCGACGCGCGCTCCGAGCTGCGCCGCCGCATAAGCGGCTTCACAGCCCGCATGTCCCGCGCCGATCACGATCACATCGAACGAATCGCTCATGCACCAAACCGATCGATGTTCACTTCCCGACACAGAAGCGCGAGAAGATGTGCGCCAGGAGATCGTCAGTTGCTCGGCGCCCAGTGATCTCTTCGAGCGCCGCACGAGCGTCCTCTAAATCCGCAAGCACGAATTCTTCGGACAACGAACCATCTCTTTCTCGCGTCGCCTCGAGCGCCCGTCTCAGCGCGTCGTGCGCTCGCTCGACCAACCGAATGTGGCGCATGTTGGTGATCTCGGGGCGTTCCTCGAGCGAGTCGACATCGAGCGCCGTCATGATCCGCGCGCGCAGCGCGTCGAGGCCCTCGGTGGTCGTCGCCGAGATGGACACGGCGTCTGCCATGAAGTCGGATTCATTCGATGCTGGAGGAATGTCGGCCTTGTTCAAGACTATAAGTCTATTAGAATCAGCTGTTTGAGAGAGCACTCGGCGATCGTCGTCATCGAGAGGCTGCGAGCGATCGAGCAGCACCAGCGTCAGGTCGGCCACCTCCTGCGCGCGCCTGGCGCGCGCGATGCCTTCGGCCTCGACGTGGTCTGCGCTCTCGCGCAGACCCGCCGTATCGACCACCGTGACCCGTAAGCCACCCAGATCGATCGCTTCCGTCACAAGATCGCGCGTCGTACCGGGCACGTCGGTGACGATGGCGCGGGCGGCGCCAACGAGCGCATTGAAGAGGCTCGACTTGCCGACATTGGGTTTGCCGACGATGGCCAGCAGCAGTCCTTCGCGGACAAGTCGGCCGCGTCGCGCGTCGGCGAGAAGCGATGCTGTGCGATCGCACAACTGTTCGACGGCATCGGCGATCGCGCAGGGCTCGACAAAATGATAGCCCTCCTCGGGAAAGTCGACTGACGCCTCCAGCCGGGCGATCAGATCGAACAACGAGAGGTCGATGCCGGCGATGACTTCGGTCAGGGTGCCCTGCAGCTGATCGAACGCGACCCTGGCTTGCAGCGGCGTCACCGCGTCAATGAGATCCGCGACGGCTTCCGCCTGCATCAAGTCCATTCGACCGTTGAGAAACGCTCGCAGCGTGAACTCGCCCGGCTCGGCCAGTCGCGCGCCCGAGGCAACTGCTGCCGAGACGATCGCTTGAAGCACCACGGGGCTCCCGTGTGCGCTCAGCTCGACCACGTCGTCGCCGGTATACGAGTGCGGGGCAGCGAAGTAGGTGACGATCGCCTGATCGATCGCAGTCGTGTCCGGCTTCAGCCGGACCTTCGTCAGCGTCGCCCGGCGTGGCTCGAGCGCCGCCTGGTGCGACGTCACCGCACACGCAATCGCGCCGGCATCGGGCCCGCTCAAGCGAACCACACCAATGCCGCCACGTCCAGGCGGCGTCGCAATCGCCACGATGGTGTCGGTGGTGGAAAAGCTCATGGTGGCTGGTGGCTAGCGGCTGGTAGCTGGTGTGGTCCAGCCACCAGCTACCAGCCACCAGTCACTATTTCCGTAAGGAGATTAGGACGGTTTTCGAGAACGCGTCGCCGACGCTTTCCGTGGTGACGCCCGGAACTTCAGCCACAGCGAGGTGCACCAGCCGACGTTCGTAAGGATTGAGCGGCCCGACCTGTTGACTGAGTCCGGACTGCTTCACCTTTTCGGCGAGGAACTTCGCCATCTGTCGAAGCTCGGTATCTTTTCCCTTGCGGTAGCCGAGCGCATCGACAAACAGTCGCTGGTTCTCGGGCAGCTTGCGACCGAACGCCACGTCCACGACGTGCTGTAGCGCCTTCAAGGGCTCTCCGCGATGACGTACCAGAAGCTCGACCTCGGCGCCGTCCATATTGAGTCGCGGGCCGTCTGCCGTCTGTTCTGCGATCACCGTGGCGGAGATCCCGAGCGCCGACGAGAAGCGCTCGAGGAATTCGACAACGGGTCGCGCGACGTCGTCTGTCATAACGCGTGAAGCCCTGCCCTACGACTAGTCCTTGTTGTGTGCGTCGGCCGCCTCGGTCTTCCCGCCCCCGACGCGTTTGATGCGACGCTCGGCCGGCGGCCGGATGGTCGGCACCGTGGGCGGCCCGATAAGCGAGTTCGTGACGTACTGCTGGCCGATACCGAAGACGTTCGCCATCAGCCAGTAGAGCGCCACGCCCGATGGATAGCCGAGGAACAAGACGGTCATCATCACGGGCATGATCAGCATGATTTTCTGCTGCGTCGGATCCATGCCGGCCGCCGGCGTGATGAGCTGCTGCCAGAGCTGGCTCGCGCCCATCAGAATCGGCGTGACGTAATAGGGATCGGGTTGCGACAGATCCTGGACCCAGCCCATGAACGGCGCGCCGCGAAGCTCGATGGCGACCGTCAGCAGTCCGTAGAAGGCGAATACCAGCGGAAGCGTCAGCAGCATCGGGATGCAACCGCCCGCCGGGTTCACGCCTCGCTCGCGATAGAGCGCCATCAGCTCTTGGTTCATCTTCTGCTTGGCCGGATCGGTTGTCTTGAGCTTTCCGTAACGCTCCTGGATGCCCTTGACCTGTGGCTGCAGCTCCTGCATCTTCCGCATCGACACGACCTGTCTGTGCCGGAGCGGAAGCATGATCACGTTGAGGATGGCCGTCAGGATGACGATCGACCAGCCGTAGTTGCCCACCAGCCCGTTGATCCAGTTGAGTGTTCTCAGGAGCGGTACGACGATGAACGAAAACATGCCGAAATCGATCGCGCGCACCAGGCCGCGATCGATCGCGGACAGCGCCTCGAGTTCCTTCGGCCCCACGTAAAACTTGACCGCGCCGTCGCGCCGTGCCGGCTCGATGGAGTACGACATCAGCTCGCGGGCGGGATCGGCGGAGCCCTCTGGTGGCGGAATGGCGGCCGGCTCGTACGACACCTTCGACATGCCCGGGCCCAATGCAATCGTCATGAAGTAGGTATCGTCCACGCCCACGTACTCGAAGTTCTGCTCGTACACCGGCTGCTTGACGATGTCGGCGGTCACGATGCGCTCGACGTCCCCGCCCGACGACAACAGCGCCCTGGGCTTGACGGCCCAGCGGCTCACCACCGCTTTGGTGTCCGCCAGCCCGGGGCCCCATACGATGGCCGGCGCGAGCGTCTGGTCGCCGTCGGTCACCGCCGCGCGGAAAGAGACGAGGTAGGACGAAGGCTCCAGGCGAAATTCCTTGACGGCTCGAAGACCCGCGTCGTTGCGGTATTCAAAGGTCAGCTGTGTCGGCGTGGAAACCGCGTTCGGATCTGCCGCCGCACCGCTTGCCGAATACAGCGCGTCGTTGAGCGTGGCTGTCATCGCTCGGTCCGGAAGCCTGAGCGAAAAGGGAAGCGCCTGGGTGTCGGCCAGCTCGCCGGCAACGAGCTCGAGCGGTTCGTTGTCTTCGTCGAGGTAGTGCTTGAGCCGCCAGCTCTTGAGCCGGGCGCCGCGATTGGTGAACACCGCGACCACGTCCCGCGTCTCCACGCGGATGTCGCGCTCGACCGCTTCGCCAACAATCGCGGCCGCCCTCGTTGGCGCTACCGCTTCCGCCGCCGCGGCCCTCGCCGCGCCGGGCGGTGGCGCGGGTGTGGCCGTGCTCGCGGTACCCCGCTCGACAGCAGCTCCCGGCGTCGGTCGCGGCACGGGCCTCACGAACAGGGCTTGCCAGCCGTACAGAACGAGAAACGCGAGCAGGGCGGCGATGATGAAGCGGCGTTCCATTAGTGCTTCACCGGGACTGGATCGTGGCCGGCGGTGCAGAAGGGGTGGCAGCGCGCGAGCCGCCTGGCGGCCAGCCAGCTTCCGCGGATGACGCCGTAGCGACTGATGGCCTCGGCAGCGTAGTCCGCGCACGATGGCAGAAACCGGCAGGAGCCCCTAAAATACGGTGAAATAAAGAGCTTATAGCCCCTGAGCGCGATCAAGGCGATGCGGACGGACACGGCGTTCGAGGCTGGTGCGGTAATCGGCTTCAAGGACACTCAGACTGGCTTCGAGCAACTCGCGTCTGGGAATAACGACGATATCGAAACCCGACGCGATCTTGTTACGACGGAAAACCTCTCGTATCAGGCGTTTAGCTCTGTTTCTCTCAACGGCGCCACCGAGCTTCTTGGTCGCCGCAATCCCCAGACGTCCGACCTGGCGCTTGTTCGGCAGCACGAACAGTGTGGCAAATCGTCCACCGATTCGGGCCCCGTGCTCGTAGACCTGCTGGAACTCCGCACGCCGATGGATCCGCTCGTGGGACTGGAACCGAGCCAAACCTACTCGCTGCTGACGGTCAGGCGCTTGCGGCCTTTCGCGCGTCGGCGCTTGAGGACCAGTCGCCCGTTCTTTGTGCTCATGCGCACGAGAAACCCGTGGGTCCGCCGACGGTGGCGGTTGTTCGGCTGGAACGTGCGCTTTCCCTTCATGAGATCCCTTTACGAGAAATGAACCGCTAATGTTATAGAAGCGGTTCCCAAAGTGTCAATCGCAGTGGTTTGTGTGTTAGAGTCGGCGTCTTCCGCGAGGTTCCTGATTTCCCACAGCCCGGCTGGCGCATGTGTGTTTGGTCTCTTCCCAAAGTTTTCCACACCTGTGGAAAAAACTGTGGAAAATCGCCGAAATTAAAGCCTGGCCGGCCAAATTTCTTCGAAATGCCATGCATTTCTGGCGGGGCGAAGGCGTAGCGAAATGAACCTTTGGGACGAGATTCTGGCGCGCATTGAAACCAAGGTGAACAGGCACAGTTTCTACACCTGGTTCAAGCCGACGACTTTCGTGACGGAAGACTCCACCTTGGTCACCGTGCGCGTCCCGAACACCGTGTTCAAGGACTGGCTGACAAAGAACTATGCGGGAGTGATCGGCGAAGCGATGCGCGAGCTGAAGCGGCCGAATGTCACGGTGAAGTTCGTCGCCGATCCTCAGACTGAGATCGGCGCGCTGCAGCTCAGTTCGGACGAAGCCGCTGCGCTCGAGAACCAGCTCGCGCTCAGTGCGCCAGGCCCGGTGGGTCTCAATCCCAGATACACATTCGATACCTTCATCGTCGGTTCTTCCAACCAGTTCGCACACGCGGCGTGCCGCGCGGTCGCCGAAGCCCCCTCGCGCTCGTACAACCCGCTGTTTATCTACGGAGGTGTGGGGCTTGGGAAGACGCACCTGATGCATGCCATCGGACAGTACGTGCTGCAGCACGATCCTCGGTTGAAGCTTACCTACATCTCGTCGGAGCGATTCATGAACGAGATGATCAACGGCCTTCGCTACGATCGCATTCTCGACTTCCGAGAGCGATACCGGACGGTTGACGTGTTGCTTGTCGACGACACGCAGTTTCTGTCGGGAAAAGAAGGGACCCAAACCGAGTTCTTCCACACGTTTAATGCGCTCTACGACTCACAGAAACAAATCGTCCTCAGCAGCGATTGCCCGCCCCATGAAATCCCGTCGCTTGAGGAGAGGCTCCGATCGCGCTTCGAGTGGGGACTGATTGCAGACATTCAGTCGCCGGATCTCGAGACGAAAGTTGCCATTCTGAAGAAGAAGGCCGACGCCGAGTCGGTGCCGCTTCCCGACAACGTGGCCATCTACATCGCAGGAAAGATCAAGTCGAACATCCGCGAACTTGAAGGGTCGTTGATTCGACTGATTGCGTACGCGTCTCTGACCGGCCAGGAAATCTCACTACCTTTAGCCCAGGATGTGCTCAAGAACCTCCTGGGGCACGACGAGAAGGCCGTGACGATCGAGATTATTCAAAAGTTCGTGGCGGACTACTACAACCTGAAACTCGTCGATCTCAAATCGCGTAATAATTCGAAGTCAATAGCGCTGCCGAGACAGATTGCCATGTACTTGTGTAAGTCGCTGACCCGTGCGTCGCTTCCTGAAATTGGACGGAGTTTCGGCGGGAAACATCACTCAACGGTGATTCACTCCATTCGCAAGATCGAAGATTTACGCAAGAAAGAGGGTGAGTTTAATCAGTTGATTTCAAATATTGTCGAGCAGTTTAGATAGCAGACTTGGGGTTTTCCACAGCTCGGTTGCCCCTCTTTGTGGAAAACGTCTAGCTCCACTGAGCCTGAGACTGTTGTGTCTGAGCCCCACGTAAAGATTAGAATTTATCCACAGGGTAAATACCTGTATGTAAATAACTTACTTAACAATAATACTTTTCCACGCACCTTCTTTTCTTATATAATTTCACCTTCTCGAATCTCTCCTCCCCTAAAGAGGATCGCGGGCTCAAAAACCCCCGCTTTTCGAGGTCACCGCAGCCATGGAATTAGTCGTCCGTAAGAGCGATCTTCTGCGAGAACTGCAATTTTTTCAGGGAATCGTCGAGCGAAAAAACACGATTCCGATTCTAGCGAACGTGTTGATAGAGGCGAAAAACGACGAGGTTCAATTACTGGCGACCGACCTTGAAGTGGCCTTGCGCAGCAAGTGCCCTGCAACGGTGTCGAAGAGCGGATCGCTCACGGTGCCGGCCAAGAAGCTCTACGAGATCGTCAAGTCGCTGACGGATACTGATATTCGCATCGCCGAAGAAAAGGGCGCGGTCAAAGTTGCGGCCGATCGGTTCGACTCGCGAATCCAGACGCTTCCCCGAGAAGATTTTCCGACGTTGCCCGAATCGGGTGGTGAGCCAGGGGTGATGCTGCCGGCGAGCGCCCTCAAGGAGATGATCGGGAAGACGCAGTTTGCGATCACCGGCGAAGACACCCGATATTTCTTGAACGGTGCGCTCTTCGTGCTGGGTTCGGCGGCCATGAGCCTGGTTGCGACTGACGGTCACCGGTTGGCGCTTGTCAGCGCACCCCGTGACGGGAAGGGCGAAAAGCAAATTGAGGACGTGAAAGCCATTTTGCCAAAGAAGACGCTCGGCGAGCTTGCCCGCCTGCTTGCAGAAAGCAACGACGATGTCCGCTACGAGCGCGGCGAAAACCATCTATTTTTTGATGTCGGGGGTCGCAGGCTCATCTCGCGGATGATCGACGGGCAGTTTCCCGCCTACGAGCGCGTCATTCCGAAGGGCAACGACACGCACATCGAGTTCGAGCGCGATCGGCTGACCAATGCCGTCAAGCGCGTGGCACTCCTTTCGAACGAACGGTCGCGAGCCGTCAAGTTCCTTATCGACAAGGGCAAAGTGGAAGTTGCTTCGAGCAGCCCCGAGGTCGGCGAAGCCAAGGAAACGCTGCCGGTCGAGTATTCCGGCGCCTCGCTCCAAATCTGCTTCAACGCGCAATACGTGATCGATTTCCTGTCGGCGGTCGCCACCGACGTGGTGTCGCTCGACTTGAAGGACGAAGTGAGCCAGGCCGTGATGAAACCGGTCGGCGCCGAAGGGTACGAGTACACGTACGTGATCATGCCGATGCGCGTATGAACCGCACCGAACCGAACGAACAGACACCTGAGCAGCCTCAGACGCCCGAAATGACTGCCGGCAATAATGGGTATGGCGTGGGCGCGCCTGGCGGCGACAGCGGCGACTATTCGGCCGACAAAATCAAGGTTCTCGAGGGCCTCGAGGCCGTCCGCAAGCGGCCGGCCATGTACATCGGCTCGACCGGCCCCGCCGGCCTCCATCATCTGGTCTACGAAGTCGTCGACAACTCCATCGACGAAGCGCTGGCCGGCTTTTGCGATCAGGTCAACGTCACCCTCCATATCGATGGGTCCGTGACGGTCATCGACAACGGCCGCGGGATTCCCGTCGATCGCCATGAGAGCGGGAAGTCGGCGGCCGAGGTCGTGCTGACGGTCCTTCATTCCGGTGGCAAGTTCGACAACGAGAGCTACAAGGTGTCGGGCGGTCTGCACGGCGTCGGCGTCTCGGTGGTCAACGCGTTGTCCGAGACGCTCGACCTCGAGATCTGGCGCAACGGGCAGGTCTATCAGTTGAGCTTCGAGCGCGGCCGGCCCACCGGCTCGCTCGAGATGACGGGCACGACCAAGCGTCGCGGCACCAAGGTGACCTTCAGGCCGGACTCGCAAATCTTCGAGACGACGGTTTTCAGCTTCGACACCTTGTCGCAGCGCCTGCGCGAGCTGGCGTTCCTCAACGGCGGCGTGCTCATCACCATCGACGACGAGCGCGACGGCAAGAGCCACAAGTTCCACTATGAAGGTGGCATCGCCTCGTTCGTGACACACCTGAACACGAACAAGGCGGCGGTCAACGAAAAGCCGATCTTCATGCACGGCGACAAAGACGGCAGCGATGTCGAGATCGCCCTGCAGTGGAACGACGGCTACGCGGAGACGGTGTACGCTTTCGCCAACAACATCAACACCAGCGAAGGCGGCACCCATCTTTCCGGCTTCCGTTCTGCGCTGACGCGCACCATCAACCACTACGCGACCAAGAACAATCTCGCCAAAGATCTGAAGGAAGCGATCACCGGCGAGGACATCCGCGAAGGGCTGACGGCGGTTATCAGCGTCAAGATTCCGCGGCCGCAGTTCGAAGGCCAGACCAAGACCAAGCTCGGGAACACCGAGGTCAAGGGCATTGTCGAGGCCATCGTCAACGACAGGCTGGGCGCGTATCTTGAAGAGAACCCCTCGGTCGCGAAGCGCATTGTCGGCAAGGCGATCGATGCCGCCCGGGCCCGCGAGGCGGCGCGCAAGGCGCGGGATCTCGTACGCCGGAAGGGCGCGCTTGACAGCAGCTCGCTGCCGGGGAAGCTCGCCGACTGCCAGGAGCGCGATCCGGCGCTGAGCGAGCTGTACATCGTCGAGGGCGAGTCGGCCGGCGGCTCGGCCAAGCAGGGGCGCGATCGGCGGTTCCAGGCCATCCTGCCGCTCAAGGGCAAGATTCTGAACGTCGAAAGGGCCCGCTTCGACAAGATGCTCGGGAGCGACGAGATCAGGACGATGATCGCCGCGCTCGGCTGCGGCATTGGCGCCGAAGACTTCGACCTGGCGAAGCTGCGCTACCACCGCATCATCATCATGACGGACGCCGACGTCGACGGCTCGCACATTCGCACGCTGCTCTTGACGTTCTTCTACCGGCAGCTTCCGAAGCTGATCGAGAACGGCTACGTCTATATTGCGCAGCCGCCGCTGTTCCGCGCCAAGAGAGGCCGCGCGGAGACCTACATCAAGGACGAGCGCGAGCTGGAGGCGTTTCTCATCAAGCGGGCGGTCGAAGCGCGCGTCGTGCGCATTCCCGCGACGCGGGCGGAGATCGCCGGCGCCGATCTGGAAAAGCTGCTGCACAAGCTCGTCGCCCAGCAGAAGCTCCTGCAGGTCGTCGAGCGGCGCGGCCATCCGCGCGAGATCGTCGAGGCGCTCGTCGCGGCCGGCGCGGACCGCGAGTATTTCGCCAACAAGGACAACCTGGAGAGCCTCGCGCGTGCGCTAACGACGGCGACCCGTACGGTCGCGGTCCAGCGCGACGAAGAGCACAACCGATATCTGCTGCAGGTTGACGACCGGTCGAATGGCTACCCGCGCCAGCACGCGATCGGCGTCGATTTCATGGCCTCGGCCGAGTACCGCGCGCTCGTGGCGAACCGGCGGGACATCCCGTCGGTGGAGGGCGAGATCGTTGTGACGACCGCCGCCGGAACGTCAGACACAGGCGAGGAAGAGGCGTCGGACGCCGCGCCTGCAGCGAAGCAGAAGGCGTCGGAAGTCCGGCTCCGGACGCTCGACGAGCTGGTCGAGTTCTTCATCAGCGCGGGCAAGAAGGGCGTGGCCGTCAACCGCTACAAGGGCCTTGGCGAAATGAACCCCGAACAGCTCTGGACGACCACGATGGACCCGCAGGTGCGGACGTTGCTCCAGGTCCACGCCGAGGATCACACCGAAGCGGACTTGATGTTCACCACGCTCATGGGCGATCAGGTCGAGCCTCGGCGCAAGTTCATCGAAGACAACGCGCTCGACGTGAAGAACCTTGACGTTTGATGGGATTCAGGACTTGGGATTGGGGATTCGGCGTCAGGAGCATGCGCCAGTCCCACGGCCCTAATCGCTCCAAGTCCCAAACCCCGAATCCCGAATCCCGACCATGACCGAGCTCGTGCCGGCACTGCATCCCGTCAACATCGAAGACGAAATGAAGCGGTCGTACATGGATTACGCCATGAGCGTGATCATTGGACGAGCGTTGCCCGACGTGCGCGACGGCCTCAAGCCGGCGCACCGCCGCGTGCTGTACGGGATGCGGCTGATGGGCCTGGGCCCAACCCGCACGTACCGCAAGTGCGCCAAGATCGTCGGGGAGGTGATGGGGAATTTCCATCCCCACGGCGACGCCTCCATTTACGATACGCTCGTCCGGCTGGCGCAGGACTTCAACATGCGCTACCCACTCGTCGACGGGCAGGGCAATTTCGGCTCGATTGACGGCGACCCGCCGGCGGCGATGCGCTACACCGAGGCGCGGTTGCAGGCGCTCGCCGACGAGATGCAGGCCGATCTCGATCGGGAAACCGTCGACTTCGTGCCCAACTACGACGAGACGACCGAGGAGCCGACGGTCCTCCCGGCGCCGTTCCCCAACCTGCTGGTCAACGGCGCGGCCGGCATCGCGGTCGGCATGGCGACCAACATTCCACCGCACAACTTGCGGGAGGTCATCGACGGCTGCATCTGGCTGATCGAGCAGACCTACCTCAAACCGGCCGATGAGTTCGTTGCGCGGAGCGAAAAGCTCAGACAGCTCCTGCGGCTGGTGCCAGGCCCCGACTTTCCGACCGCCGGCCTCATCGTCGGCCGAAGCGGCATCGTGCAGGCCTACACGACCGGCCGCGGGTCGATTCTGATGCGCGCGCGCTCGACGGTCGAGACCAACAAGAAGGGCGATCGGGTCTCGATCGTGGTCACCGAGATTCCCTATCAGGTCAACAAGGCCAAGCTGATCGAGCGCATGGCCGATCTGGTGCAGGAAAAGACGATCGAAGGCATCTCGGATCTGCGCGACGAATCGGACCGCGAAGGCATGCGGGTGGTCATCGACCTCAAACGCGGGGAAGTGCCGGAGGTCGTGCTCAACAATCTCTACAAGCACACGCCGCTGCAGTCGAGTTTCGGCATCATCATGCTCGCAATCGTCGGCGGCCGCCCGAAGGTGCTGAACCTGCTGGAGCTCGTCGAGGGCTTCGTCGAGTTCCGCCGAGAGGTCGTCGGCCGCCGCACCGAGTTCGAGCTGAAGAAGGCCGAGGCGCGCTATCACATCCTCGAGGGGCTGAGGATCGCGCTCGATCGGCTCGACGCCGTGATCGCCCTGATCCGGGGGTCGAAGACGATTCCGGAGGCCCGCGAAGGGCTGATGACCGGGTTCGGGCTCACGCCGCCGCAGTCCCAGGCCATCCTCGACATGCAGCTGCAGCGGCTGACCGGCCTCGAGCGGCAGAAGATCCTCGACGAGCTGGCTGAGCTGCTGAAGACCATCGAGCGGCTGCGCGCGATTCTAGCCAGCGAGCGGCTGCTGATGCAGATGATCGTCGACGAGTTGCGGGCGGTTCGCGACACGTTCGGCGACGACCGCCGGACGGAGATCGTCGAAGGCGAATCGGTTGAGATCAGCATTGAGGACCTGATTGCCGAAGAAGACATGGCGATCACGGTCAGCCATACCGGCTACATCAAGCGGACGGCCATCTCGACCTACCGCAACCAGCGGCGTGGCGGCAAGGGCCGGATTGGCATGCGGACGCGCGACGAGGATTTTGTCAGCCACCTGTTTGTGGCCTCGACGCACGCCTACATCATGATTTTCTCCGACCGCGGCCGCGCCTACTGGCTGAAGGTCCACGAGATCCCGGACGTGGGTCCCGGCGGCAAGGGGAAGTCCATCGCGAACATGGTCTCGATGGAGGAAGGCGAGAAGATCGCGGCGATGGTGGCCGTGAAGGAATTCGAAGAGACGAGATTCGTCGTCATGGGTACGCGGCGCGGTGTCGTGAAGAAGATGGCGCTCTCGCTGTTCAGCAACCCTCGCGCCGGCGGCATCATCGCCATGGGTGTGGAGGAAGGCGACTCGGTGATTGCCGTTCAGGTCACTGAGGGAAACGGCGAGATCTTCATCGGCACGCGCGTCGGCATGGCGATCCGCTTCGCGGAGAGCGACGTGCGGGCGATGGGCCGCACGGCCTACGGCGTTCGCGGCATCACGCTGCGGGAGGACGATTACGTGGTCGCCATGGAGGTCGTCAGGCCGGGAGGTACGCTGCTGACGGTCACCGAACGCGGCTACGGGAAGCGCACCGAGATCGAAGAGTACCGCGTGCAGTCGCGCGGCGGCGTGGGCGTCATCAACATCGGCACGAGCGAACGCAACGGCCAGGTCGTCGGCATCGCCTACGTGCAGGACGGCGACGAATTGCTCCTCATCACCGAGCAGGGCATGATTCTGCGGATGCAGGCCAACGACGTCCGCGCCATCGGACGCGCCACGCAGGGCGTGCGTCTCATCGACATCGAGGGCGAGGACAAGGTCGTCTCGATCGCCAGGCTCGTCGAAAAGGAAGAAGTCGAGCCGGGCTAAACTAGCGCCGCAGCGTCTCCATCGCCTCCGCACGTGCCACCACCCACTCGCCCTCGCGCTTGGCCATCGTGATCGTGGCCTCGCGCGCATCGACGATCGATCCACCGGCCGCGTCGCGGCTCGTGATCGTCGCGGTCAGATAGATCTCCGCGCGCGAGGCATCTTCGCCGACCGCGACTTGCACGTCGACGAATTCCACGGTGACACCTCCCGGCTGAGGTCGCCAGAGGCCAATGGCGGCGAGAAGAGACTCGCGCGACTCGATGGTAAGTTCGCCATGGCGCACTCGGACGTCAGCGGCAAGGTAGCCGGCGAGCCGCGGCAAACGCGCGACACGTTCGAGGTCGCCCTCGACGGCGGGAACCGACGCGGCGGCGGCCAGCTCATCGAGACGACGTCTGATGACGCGCTCATCGCTCGACCACCACGAGTAGGCGAGCACGAGCACGATCAGCACGGAGACACCGCCGATCGCACGATTGATCGTCATCAGAACTAGGCAGGCTCGAGCCGTGCGTATTTTGCCCTGAGCGTCTTTCGTCCCACCGCCGAGAAACTGACCACGAGCTTGGTATCGTCGGCCAGCGCTTCGACGCTCAAGACGCTGCCGACGCCAAACAGGGGGTGGCGGACGCGTGCGCCGGGACGGAGCAAGAGATCTTTCGACTGATCTTCGTCTTCGTAGGCATAGTTCGGTGCCTCGTCTCTGACGCGACCGCCACGTGGTTTGCGTCCGTACGGGTTGGCCTGGAGATCGTCATGTCGAAAGCTGCCTTGACGTGGTCCCTGGTACGACGAGACCTGGAACGAGGGAACGATCTCGACGAGCTCTGATGGGACTTCGCTGATGAAGCGTGACGGTTCGCTCGGCTGGTACTCGCCGAAAATTCGCCGCCGGGCGGCGCCGGTGAGCGCCAGACGTGCGCGCGCCCGGGTCATGCCGACGTAGCACAGCCGGCGCTCTTCCTCGAGCTCCTCTTCGTCGTCGCTACTGCGTGAATGCGGGAACAAACCCTCTTCGAGGCCAGCCATGATGACGACGGGGAACTCCAGACCCTTTGCACTGTGCAGCGTCATCAGCCACACCCGGGCATCGATCGCGCCCTGCGCCTCGTCGGTGTCGGAGAGAAGTGAGAGTCGATCGACAAATCCCGCGAGCGTGGGCTCGGACTCCAGGCTTTCATATTCCCGTGCCGCCGACACCAGTTCCGCGAGGTTTTCCATGCGGCCTTCGGCCTCCTCGCTGCGCTCGTCCCGCAGGTCCTGGAGGTACCCGCTCCGGTCCAGCATTTTGCCGATGGCGATCGACACCGGCTCCTGTCGCGCCATGTCCGTGAGACTGACGATCAGGTCGCGAAACGCTGCGAGCGACGCCGCCGCCCGCGCCGGAAACAGTCGCTCGTCAAGGCCGCGAACCATGCGGGCCCACAGTGAGTTGACCGCGGGCGAGGGCTGCAGAAGAGCGGCCAGCAAATCCATGACGCCTTTGCCGATGCCGCGCGCGGGCACGTTGACGACTCGCCTCAAGCTCACGTCGTCGTGGGGATTGACCACGAGACGCAGGTACGCCAGGGCGTCTTTGATCTCTTTGCGTTCGTAGAACCTGACGCCGCCAATGATCTTGTAGGCGATCCCTTCGCGCATCAGCGCGTCCTCGATCGTGCGCGACTGAGCGTTGGTCCGGTAGAGGACGGCAACCTCCACGCCCTCCGAAGCGCTGTCGGCAAGTGCGGCACGCGCCGTCCGCGTAATGAACGCGGCCTCCTCGAGATCGTCCGCGCCGCGGAAGTACAGAATGCGGGCGCCGCCGGCGCGATCGGTCCACAGGCGCTTGTCCTTGCGGTCGCGGTTCAATCTGATCACCGCCGAGGCGGCGTCCAGGATGATCTCGGTCGAGCGGTAGTTCCGTTCGAGCTTGACGGTCTTTGCTTCTGGAAAATCGCGCTCGAAGTCGAGGATGTTCCGCAGGTCGGCGCCCCGCCATTTGTAGATCGATTGGTCCGGATCGCCGACGACGCCGAGGTTGCGATGGAGTTCGGCCAGCCGGCGCACGAGCAGGTATTGCGGCCGGTTTGTGTCCTGGTATTCGTCGACCATGACAAACCGGAACTGCTCGGCATATCGGGTGCGGACCGTGACCGACTGTTCGAACAGTTCCACGGCCTTGAGCAGCAGGTCGTCGAAGTCGAGCGCGTTCGCCTCCTTGAGCGTCTTCAGGTAGTACGCGTACACCTTCGAGATCTGCTCGTCCCTCCGGATCCAGGCGCCGGCCTCCACGATCGCTTCCGGCCCCTCCATCCGATTCTTGGCGTGGCTGATCCGCCCGAGCGCCGCTCGAGGCTGCACGAGCCCGTCGTCGATGTGGAGTTCCTTGAGAGCCTGTTTGACGACGGCGAGCTGATCGGAGCTGTCGTAGATCACGAAATCGCGCGACAGGCCGATGGCGGGCGCGTCGCGCCGGAGCAGCCGCGCGCACAGCGCGTGAAAGGTTGACACCCACAGTCGGCTGCAGTCGCTATCGAGCAGCGCCGCGACACGGGCGCGCATCTCCTCGGCCGCCTTGTTGGTAAACGTGACGGCGAGAACTTCCTCGGGTCGCGCGTGACCGCCGGCGACCAGGTACGCGACGCGACTGGTGATGACGCGCGTCTTGCCCGAGCCGGCGCCCGCAAGAATCAACAGCGGGCCGTCGATGTGCAGCACGGCTTCACGCTGTTCGGGATTGAGGGTCTCTAAGAACTGCAAATCCCGAATCCCTATTCTACTGTCACCGACTTGGCGAGGTTCCGTGGCTGGTCGACGTCGCAGCCGCGCCGGACCGCGATGTCGTAGGCGAGCAGTTGCAGCGGCAGCACCATGATGAGCGGCGTCAGCAGCTCGGGCGCGGGCGGCAGGTCGATGACGAAGTCACGCGCGCGATCGAGAATCGACCACAGTTTGTGATCGCCGCGGGTCGCGAGCGCCACAATCGATCCGCCGCGCGCCTTGGCTTCCTGCATGTTGCCGATCATCTTCTCGAAGACGTGATCCTGCGGCGCGAGCGTGACGACTGGCATTTGCTCGTCGATGAGCGCAATGGGCCCGTGCTTCATCTCACCGGCGGGGTACCCCTCGGCGTGGATGTAGGAGATCTCCTTGAGTTTGAGGGCGCCTTCGAGCGCGATCGGGTAGTTGATCCCGCGGCCGAGGTACAGGAAATCGGTGCGAGCGTGGAAACGCGCCGCGATCTCTTCGACCTCAGGAGCGGTCTTCAATGTCTCCTCGAGCAGGTGCGGCAGCAGAAGCAGCGCGTCCACGTGAGGCTTTGACGCCTCGAGCGAAAGCGTTCCACGGACCTGGCCCAGCCTCAGCGCCAGCAGGTACAGCGCCACAAGCTGCGAGGTGAACGCCTTGGTCGACGCAACGCCGATCTCGGGGCCGGCGTGTGTGTAGATGGTGCCGTCGGTTTCCCTGGTCGCCATACTACCGACGACGTTGCAGATCGAGATGCTGCGGGCCCCGCCCTGCTTGGTCGTGCGCAGGGCGGCCAGCGTGTCGGCCGTCTCGCCGGATTGCGTGATGACGACGGCGAGCGTTTTCGGCGTGACAATCGGCCCGCGATACCGGTATTCGGAGCCGTAATCGACTTCAACCGGCAACCGAGCGAGTTGCTCGATGAGGAACTTGCCGACGAGGCCCGCGTGCCAGGACGTGCCGCAGGCGAGGATGGTTGCGCGCTCGAAGCCTCTGAGCTCGGTGTCGCCGAGCTTCATCTCCTCGAGAAAGACCTTTCCAGAATCCTGCGAGACGCGGCCGAGGATCGTCTCGCGAGCCGCAGTCGGCTGCTCGAAGATCTCCTTGAGCATAAAGTGCTTGTAGCCGGCCTTCTCGGCCATGATCGGGTCCCAGAGCACCCGCTGCGTCGCCTTCTGGAGGGGCCGCCCCGAGAAATCCGTGAACAAGATGCCGGTGCGGGTGACCACAGCCATCTCTTCGTCGCCGAGGAACACAACGTCCCGCGTGTGGCTCAAGATCGCGGGGACGTCGGAGGCGACAAAGAACTCATGGTCACCCAGGCCGGCGACGATCGGCGGCCCGTTTCTGACCGCGACGATCTTTTCCGGATCGTCGGCCGACACCAGGACAAGCGCGAAGAGCCCCCGCATCAGCTTGAGTGCACGACGCACGGCGTTTTCCAGACCATCGGCCTTCGTCTCGCGCTCGACCAGATGCGCGACGATCTCCGTGTCGGTCTCCGTGACGAACGTGTGGCCCTGCTGCTGAAGCTCGTGCTTCAGATCCAGGTAGTTTTCGATGATGCCGTTGTGGACGACGACGATTTTGCCGGTGCAGTCGCGATGCGGATGGGCGTTCTCTTCGGTCGGCCGGCCGTGTGTGGCCCAGCGCGTGTGGCCGACGCCATAGTCGCCCGCCAGCGGATCGGCGTGAATCACCTCCTCGAGGTTCGCCAGCTTGCCGGCGCTTCGCCGCAGGGCGACCGACCCGTTGCGCACGACGGCCACGCCGGCCGAGTCGTACCCGCGGTACTCGAGCCGCCGCAAGCCGTCGATGAGGACCGGAACGACGTCCTTCGGCCCGATGTAGCCGATAATCCCACACATTACTTTTTGCCCTTTGTCTTGGTCCTTTTAAGTTTTTCCTTTTGCCTTTTCACTTTCTTCTCGGCCCAGCCTTCGATGTTGCGCTGGCGGCCCGCACTGACGGCCAGGGCGCCGGCCGGCACGTCCTCGCGCACGGTGGTCCCGCTCCCGACGTACGCGCGCTTGCCGACCGTGACGGGGGCCACAAGCTGCGTGTCGCTTCCGATAAAAGCGCCGTCCTCGATGGTCGTGCGGTGCTT
Source organism: Acidobacteria bacterium RIFCSPLOWO2_12_FULL_65_11 (assembly GCA_001767495.1). Lineage (GTDB taxonomy): Bacteria > Acidobacteriota > Vicinamibacteria > Vicinamibacterales > CAVVIG01 > 2-12-FULL-65-11. The sequence continues at coordinate 19,237 of MELA01000082.1, forward strand.
GCGCTGACCGTCGTAGTTGCACGTGATGGTACCGGCCCCGACGTTGACGTTTTGGCCGATCACCGCGTCGCCGAGATAGGTGAGGTGCCTCGACTTCGAGCCCGCGCCGAGCACCGTGTTCTTCAGCTCGACGAAGTTGCCGACCTGCGCGTGCTCGCCGATGCGCGCCTCGGGTCGCAAGTGGGCGAAGGGACCGATCTGGGCGTCGCTCTCAATCGTCGCGTCGGTCATCACCGTGTGATTGAAGATCGTCACGCGATCCCCGATCCTCGAATCGATGATGCGAACACCGCTATGAATCTCGCAGCCCGCGCCGATGGTCGTTCGGCCCTCAATCGAGACGCCGGGATGGATGACGCTGTCTGCCGCGATCTCGACCGAGCCGTCGATATAGGTCGTCAACGGATCTTCGATTGTCACCCCCGACGCCATCAGTTCGGCATTCTTCTGCTGTCTCATGATGCGGCTCACATCCGCCAGCTCTGCGCGGCTATTGATCCCTCGAATCTCATCAAGATTGGCGACCCTCATCGTCTCGACGCCACGGCCACGCTGCCGGTAGATGGCCACGAGATCTGGCAGGTAGTACTCGCGTTGCGCGTTGATGGCCGCGATGGACCGGAGCGCGTCGAACAGCCCGTCGAGGGCGAACGCGTAGATCCCTGAATTGATCTCACGAATCTCCTTTTCTGCCGTGCTGGCGTCGCGCTCCTCGACAATCTGAGCGATCTCATTGGCCGACCGAACGATGCGACCGTACCCGCGCGGATCGTCGACCACGGCCGTCATCACCGTGGCGGCGGCGCCGCTCGAGCGGTGACGATCCACAAACGACTTGAGCGTGCCGACCGACAGCAGCGGAACATCGCCCGACAGGAGCACCATCATGCCGGCGGCGCCACGAAGTGCCGCCTCGGCCGACAGCAGCGCATGACCTGTCCCGAGCTGAGGCTCCTGCAGCACGAACGTGAGGCCGGCCCGGCCGGCAAGGAGCGCCTTGACCTTCTCTGCCTGATGGCCCACAACCACCGTCGTCGAGCGCGGGTGAAGTGACGCGGCCGTCCCCAGGACGTGCTCGATCATCGGTACGCCAGCGACACGATGCAGCACCTTGGCGGTCGCCGAGAGAAGGCGCGTGCCCTTGCCGGCGGCAAGGACGACGGTGTGGACGTCAGACATGAGGGGCCCGAGGCCCACCAATTATCGCCTATCGCGTGAAGCGAGTGCGGACGAGACGGCGCCGGTCCACGCCGCGGGAGCCGGCCGCGGTGTCCACCGCCGTACGGAACGTCTCGTTCCCGCGGAGGGGCTCGAGATCGGGGTCCGTGCGGGCCAGGGCGCGGTTCTCCGGATTGAGCGTGATGGCCCGCTCCAGATGCGCCAGGGCTTCGGCGAGATCGCCGCGCTGGGCGTGCGCCACTGCCAGCATGTACAGCGCGTGATCGTTGTCAGGGTCTTCATCACGGACCAGCCGGAGGTTCACGATGGCCTGATCGTAGTTGCCGCCGTTGATGGCGAGCGTAGCGGCGTACAAGCGTTCGTCCAGCGTCTGCGGGATCGCTTCACGGGGCGCGGCCTGGCGCTGACAGATGTTCAGATACAGGCGCACGCGCTCGTGGAGCTCTTTCTCCTCGGGATACTGCCGCAGCACCGACTCAAAAAGATCCGCCGCCACCTGAAAATCGTGGCGCTGGAGTGCTTCGAGACCCCGCTCGTAGATGACGACCGCCTCGATGTAGGTCGAACGGCGCGGGCGGACGGCGTGTCGGGTTGGGGCGGCCGCCGTGCCGGAGGGGGCCGGTCCGGCAGGTCGTGCAGCCGACGGGCGAACGGGCGCCCTCGCGGACTTGGGCGACGGGGACCGCCCTTTCTTCGCCATGGAACTCCTCTATGCGGTGAGGCGGCGGATAACTTAACAAAATGCGGTCGAACGGTCAAGCTGCGTGCGCCGCCAAAACTCCGACACGTGTTATTTCTGTCTATTAACCAATTTCTTAGCCCTCTCAATGGCTCGATAGACCTCATTGGGAGGCATATCATGGCGTCTAGCCAGAGCGTTGACTGCTTGCCTCCTCGAGAGACCGCCATATTTTGTCGTTTCACCAAATTCAGATGCGAGTTCTGCGTCTGACGGCGGCGCGATGACCGGCAATTCTGTCTTATGACCAATCGATGCGACCACAGTGAACTCCCCACGGCTGGCCGAGAGCCTTTTGATCGCGTCTGATATTGGTCCTCTAACCAATTCTTGATGGGTTTTCGTCATCTCACGGCATAAGACGACTGGGCAGTCGCCTGCGAGGCGCTGAAGATGGGCTAGTGTTTCCCGGATTCTGTGGGGCGCTTCAAAGAAGATAACGGTGCCACCCACCATCAGGAGGCGATCGAACCATTCTTTTCTGGCTTTTGACCGAGTTGGTGGAAATCCGAAGAAACTGAAGGTATCGCACGGCATCCCGGAAACACTCAATGCCGCCAACAAGGCACTCGGTCCGGGAATCGGCTCAACGGGTATGCCCGCTTCGATGCTCTGGCGAATCAGTTGCTGGCCCGGGTCGGAGATGGTGGGCGTCCCAGCATCGGAAACGAGCGCCACGGCGTCGCCGCGCTCTAGTCGCGCGATGAGCGCGGAGGACTTCTGTCCTTCGTTGTGCTCGTGAAGGCTCGTGGTGGGCGTCGTAATCGCGTATCGTGCCAGCAGACGGGCCGTCCGTCGCGTGTCCTCGGCGGCGATGACCGCGACTTCCCTCAGGACACCGAGCGCTCGGGCCGTGATGTCTTCGAGGTTGCCGATCGGCGTGGCGACCACGAACAGCGTGCCCGGCATCGAACGCGTCGCATATTGTACCATCGCGCAGATGATTGCGTGCGAGCCGCTTCCACACTTCGTCGACAGTCTGCTGGCCTACCTGCATGAGCGGCACCCGACGCAGGCCGCGCTCGACGGTGTCCACGCGTACGACGATCTGCTCGATGACGTCAGTCGGCAGGCGATCGAAGCCGAGGTCCATGCGCTGACGGGTTATCTGCGCCGCCTGGGCGACATCAGCCCGGATGGGCTTACCGCCACCGAGCGGCTCGAGCACCGGATGCTCGCCGCCAATCTCAAGAGCCGTGTGTTCGACCTGGAGCAGGTGCGGACCTGGGAGCGCAATCCGCAGTACTACTCGGACCTGCTGGCCTCGAGCCTGGCCGGCCAGGCGTTGTTCCACTACGCGCCGCCGGCCGATCGCGCCCGCCGCGTCCTGTCCAAACTTCGCCAGACACCACGGCTGATTCAGGCCGCGCGAGACAACGTCAAGGATCCGCCGGGAATCTTCGTCAAGGTCGGCATCGAGACGATGCGGGGCGCGCTGACCTTCATTGAGCACGACCTGCCGCGCGCGCTCTCCGATGTCGACGATCTGCATCTGCTCGGTGAGATCGCCGACGCGCAGGCCGAAGCGGCCCAGGCGGTCGGGGCGTACGTCCAGGACCTCGAGAGCGAGGTGGCGCCGCGGGCGCGCGCGTCGTTTCGGCTGGGCCGCGACACCTTCGAGCAGAAACTGAAGCTCGACGAAGGGCTGGCGATGCCGGTCGATCGGCTGCTCGCTATTGCCACGCGCGAGCTGAAGGCGACGCAGGACGCCTTCAAGAGTCTGGCCGGTCGGATGAACGGCGGCGACCCGATCGAGACGTGGGTGCGCACCAAGGCCGACCATCCCGCGCCGGGCGAACTGGCGAGCGTCGCGCGCCAGCAGGTCGATGAGCTGGCCACGTTCCTCGAGCGACAGTCGATCGTGACGCTGCCGCCGGGTGAACGCATCACCGTCGCGCCGACGCCTGAGTTCTACCGGTGGTCGTTTGCCAGCATGTGGACGCCCGGGCCCTTCGAATCCAAAGCGACCGAGGCGTACTACTACCTGACCGACGTCGATCCCTCATGGCCGAGCGAGCGGCAGGACGGGCACCTGCGCGACTACAACTACCCGACGCTCTGGTCCATCTCGATTCACGAGGTGTATCCGGGTCACTTCCTGCACTTCCAGCACCTGCGGCGCGTCGAATCGAAGGCGCGCAAGTCGATCATGTTCGCCCCGATGTCCTTCGTGGAAGGGTGGGCGCACTACTGCGAGCAGATGATGATCGAGGCGGGATTCGGCCGTGAGGACCGCGGCGTCGAGCTCGGCCAGCTCGCCGAAGCGCTCATTCGGCTCGCCCGGTTCATCGTGTGCATCAAGCTGCACGCCGAGGACATGTCGGTCGAGCAGGGCATGCGGTGGTTCCGCGACGAAGCGTTCATGGAGGAGGCGAGCGCGCGCCGCGAGGCGGAGCGCGGCACCTTCGACCCGACGTACCTCGTGTACAGTGTCGGCAAGCTCATGTTGCTCAAGCTCCGGCAGGACTACAGACAGCAACAGGGGAAGGGGTTTTCGCTTCGCGCCTTCCACGACACCCTGCTCGGTCAGGGCACGGCGCCCTTCTGGCTCCATCGCCAGCTGATGCTCGGCGGCGATGGAGGCGGCGACCTGCTCGAGTGAGAACGATCCTTCATGCCCCTGTACGAATATCACTGTGACGCCTGCGGCCGGCGGTTCGAGCTGATCCGGAAGTTCTCGGATCCACCGCTCGACGCCTGCCCGTCGTGCGGCGGCGTGGTGCGCAAGCTGTTCTCGTCGCCGGCGTTTCAGTTCAAGGGTTCCGGCTTTTACATCACCGACTACCCGAAAAAAGATCAGCCGGGCACCGACAAGACCGACAAGGCCGAGCCGAGCAAGACGGACACTTCAAAGACCGAGGCAGCCAAGACCGACACGGCGAAGGGCACTGGCGGGGCGGCTTCGGAGACAAAGGCTGAGAAGAAAGCTACCGCAGCCGACTCCCCATCAACGTCGGCGCCGCCGGCCAAGACCTAGCGTTTTGCGGTTGTCGCCGATAGGTCGAGCGAGGCCAGGTACGCCGAGAACTTCTCGGCGAGATCCGGGCGGCGGAGGGCGAAGTACACAACGGCTTTCAGGAAGCCCAGCTTGTTGCCCGTGTCGTGGCGCACACCCTTGACCTCGCACGCGTAGAGCGGTCGTGACTTGAGCAGATCGCGGAGGCCATTGGTCAGCTGAATCTCGCCCGTGCGATCGCGCGTCGTGGCGGCAAGCGAGGGGAAGATATCCGGCGTCAACACGTAGCGCCCGATGATCGCGAGGTCGGAGGGCGCCTCCTCGCGCGGCGGCTTCTCCACCAGGTCGCGCACCTGGTAGATGCCGTCGCCCAAGCGCGCAGAGGGATCAACGGCGATGACCCCGTAGTTCGAGATCTCCTCGCGTGGCACCCGCTCGACGGCCAGCACGGGCCCCTTGACGCGCATGAAGACATCGATGAGCTGCCTGGTCGCCGGCGTCTCGGCGTCGATCACATCGTCGCCCAAGATGACGGCGAACGGCTCGTCACCGACGAGGTCACGCGCGACGAGCACGGCGTGGCCCAGACCGAGCGGCTCGCCCTGGCGGACGTACGCGAAGTTCAGCATGTTCGAGATCTTCCGGACCTCGTCGAGCTGCTCGCGTTTGCCCCGGGCTTCAAGAAACGACTCGAGCTCGATCGACACGTCGAAGTGATCTTCGATGGCGTTCTTGCCGCGGCCGGTGACGAGGATGATGTTGTCGATGCCGGACGCGACGGCTTCCTCGACCCCGTATTGAATGATGGGCTTGTCGACGAGCGGCAGCATCTCCTTCGGCTGAGCCTTGGTGGCGGGCAGGAATCGGGTGCCGAGGCCGGCAACGGGAAAGACGGCCTTGCGGACGATGGTCGTCACGACCCTGCATCGTAGCAGAGGAGTCGGCGGCAACGGAATACAATGCTCTCCATGCTTGACCCCGCATTCGTGCGCGACCATATCGAGGAGGTCCGAGCCGGCCTGAGGAACCGCGGCCTGGATCCGGACAAGGCGCTCGAGGAGATTGCCACGCTCGAAGCTGCGCGCCGCCGGCTGATTCCCGAGTTGGAGGGGCTCAAGCGGCAGCAGAATACCTCGGGGGACGAGATTGCGCAGGCGAAGCGGCGGGGCGTGGATACGGCGAGCATCCAGGACGCCAATCGCGCGCGCGCCCAGCAGATCAAGCAGGGCAACGTCCATCTCGACTCGATCGAGCATCAGCGGAACGAGGCGCTGCTGGCGCTGCCGAACCTGCCGCACGCCAGCGTGCCCGCGGGCAGAAGCGCTGCGGACAACGTTGAAGTGCGGCGGCATGGCGATCCGCGGACGTTCGATTTCGAGCCGCAGCCGCATTGGGACCTCGGGCCGGCGCTCGGCATCATCGACTTCGAGCGCGCCGCCAAGATCTCCGGCGCGCGCTTCTCGGTCCTGAGCGGCGCCGGTGCGCGGCTCGCTCGCGCCCTCATCAACTTCATGCTCGACCTGCACACGCGCGAGCACGGGTATCGCGAGGTCGAGCCGCCGTTGATGGTCAATTCGGCGTCGCTGATGGGCACCGGGAACCTGCCGAAGTTCGAGGCCGATCTGTTCAAGATCGCGGGAGATTGGGACCTCTATCTGGTGCCGACGGCGGAAGTGCCGCTCACGAACCTCCATCGGGGCGAGATTCTGGACGGGCGCGACCTGCCGATCCACTACACGGCGTACACGCCCTGCTTCCGGAGCGAAGCCGGGTCCTACGGCCAGGACGTGCGAGGTCTGATTCGTCAGCATCAGTTCGATAAGGTCGAGCTGGTGAAGCTGGCGACGCCAGAGCAGTCGTACGAGGAGCTGGAATCGCTCGTCGCGAATGCCGAAGAGGTGCTCAAGCGCCTCGATCTGCCATACCGCACCATGCTGCTGTGCACAGGTGACATGAGTTTTGCGTCGGCGAAGACCTACGACATTGAGGTCTGGCTGCCGAGCCAAAAGGCGTACCGCGAGATCTCTTCGTGCAGCAACACCGAGGCTTTCCAGGCCCGGCGCGCAAACATCAAATTCCGCGCGGGCGGCACGGGCAAGACCGAGTTCGTTCACACACTCAACGGGTCGGGCCTCGCGGTCGGCCGCACGCTCATCGCGATTCTCGAGAATTATCAGCAAAAAGACGGGTCGGTGGTGATTCCGTCGGCGCTCGTGTCGTACATGGATGGCCGCGAGAGAATTGAAAAACAGTCGCTGAGACAGTCGTAGTCGAGACAGTCGTAGTGTCCGGCTTTAGCCGGACTTAACCGTTAGAATGTGACGCATGCGCACACTGATGACTCGCCTCACGTCTCGGTCCGGCGTCGTGGCCCTGGTACTCGTCGCGCTGACGCTCACCGCTGTCGCGCAGGAGCGCGACCGGACGAAGATTCCGGACACATATAAGTGGAACCTCGCCGACATCTATCCAAGCGAGGCCGCCTGGCGGGCGGCCAAGGACAAGATCACGGCCGAGCTGCCCCAGCTCCGCCAGTTCCAGGGCAAGCTGGCGACCTCGGCCGCCACGCTGGCCGACGCCTTGGAGAAGATGTCGGCGTTCGACAAGGAGCTGTCGCGCCAGTACGTCTACGCGAGCATGCTGTCCGACCAGGACACACGCGATGCGCAGCATCAGGGCATGCGTCAGGAAATGTCGCAGCTCTATTCGTCGTTTGGTGCGCAGGCGGCGTTCATCGAGCCGGAAGTCCTGCGTTTCGAGAGGGGGACGGTCGATCGATTCCTCGCCGCGGAGCCGCGGCTGAGGACCTACCGCTTCTACCTTCAGGACATCGTGCGGCGCGCGGCGCACACGCTGACGGACTCCGAAGAGAAACTGCTCGCCGATCTGGGCCCGCTCGCCGAAAGCCCGAGCGGCGTGTACGGCATCCTCGCGAACGCCGACTTCCCCTTTCCCACGGTGACGCTGAGTGACGGTCGGTCCGTCAAGCTCGATCAGGCCGCCTTTGCGGATCTGCGCGCCCTGCCCACTCGCGCGGATCGCGAGAAAGTGATGTCGTCCTTCTTTGGCGCGCTAGGCAGCTACGGCCGGACGTTTGGGACGACGATGAACGGCGAAGTGCAGAAGGTGCTGTTCTTCTCGAAAGCGCGGAAGTACCCGACCGCGCTCGAGCTCGCGCTCGACGGGCCGAACATCCCGGTGTCGGTCTACTCGCGTCTCATCGACGGCGTGAACCGTAATCTGCCGGCGTTTCACCGCTACCTCCGGCTGCGCAAGCGGATGATGGGCGTCGATGAGCTTCACTACTACGATCTCTATGCGCCGCTTGTCGGCTCTGTGAACCTGCAGTACACGCCCGAAGAGGCGCAGAAGCACGTGCTGGCTGCGGTCGCCCCGCTCGGGTCCGAGTACGGGGCCGTGATCCAGCGCGCGTTTAACGAGCGCTGGATCGATCTGTTCCCCAATGACGGTAAGCGTTCGGGGGCGTATTCGCAGGGCGGCGCCTACGACGTCCATCCGTACATGCTCATCAACTACAACAGCAAGTACAACGACGTCAGCACGCTGGCGCACGAGCTTGGCCACACGATGCAGAGCTATCTGTCGAACAAGACCCAGCCCTATCCGCTCTCGAACTACCCGATCTTCGTCGCCGAAGTCGCGTCCACGTTCAACGAGTCGCTGCTCATCGACTACATGCTCGCGAACATCAGAGACGACGACACGCGGCTGTCGTTGCTCGGCAACTATCTCGAGGGCATCAAGGCGACGGTGTTCCGGCAGACGCAATTTGCCGAGTTCGAGCTGCGCATGCACGAGATGGCGCAAAAAGGACAGCCGATCACCGGCGACGCGCTGGCCAAGCTGTACTTGGACATTACGAAGAAGTACTACGGTCACGACCAGGGCGTCTCGGTGGTCGACGCCTACATCGCTCACGAGTGGAGCTACATCCCGCACTTCTACCGCGATTTCTACGTGTACCAGTACGCGACCTCGTTTAGCGCGTCACTGGCGCTCGCGGAAAAGGTAAAGGCGGGCGACGCGGCGGCCAAGCAGCGCTACCTCACGTTCCTGAACGCCGGCGGCTCGAAGTACCCGATCGACCTCCTCAAGGACGCCGGTGTCGACATGACGACCGACGAGCCGCTCGACCTGACGATCAAGGCCATGAACCGGGTGATGGACGAAATGGAAACGCTGCTCGCCCGCCGCACGCGGTAGTGGGCACGAGCTACCGCCACCGCGGCGGCGAGGCGCCCCTGCTCGGCGCGACAATCTCCGAGCACTTCGCGCAGGTCGCGAGCCGGTTCGCCGACCGCGAGGCGGTCGTGGGCCGGCCCCAGCAGCGGCGCCTCTCGTACGCGCAGCTCACGGCGGCCGTCGACGAGCTGGCTCGGGGCCTGATCGGCATCGGGTTCGGCAGGGGCGACCGCATCGGCGTCCGGTCGACCAACAACATCGAGTGGCCGCTGCTGCAGATGGCGACCGCGCGCATCGGCGCGGTGCTCGTCACCATCAATCCCGCCTACCGCACGCGCGAGCTTCAGTACGCGCTGAGCAAATCAGAAGTGCAGGGGCTGTTCCTGGTCCCGTCCTTCAGGACCAGCGATTACGTGGCCATGCTCATCGAGCTGCTGCCGGGGCTGAAAGCATGTCCTGCGGACGGGCTGCGGGCCGGGGAGTTCCCGTCGCTGCGACGCGTGGTCCTGTTCGATCCCCAGCGGTTGGCGAGTACTGAACGCCCGCACCAGGGATTCCAGCTGTGGCATGAAGTCATCGGCGCGGGAGCGGCGGTCGGCGGCGACGTGCTCGACCGCGTGACCGCGACCCTCGATCGCGACGACCCCATCAACATCCAGTACACATCCGGCACCACCGGCTTTCCCAAGGCGGTGGTGCTCACTCACCATCAGAAGGTTGTCAATCGTCGTGAGGAACTCGATGGCGCTCCCGCCGCCCGGATAGTCGATGACCGGCATGCCATCGATGATCAAATCGCCGAGATGGACTGTCTTCAGATCCGGAAAGTAGATGATGGTGTCGCCGTTCGTGTGGCCGCGCCCGAACCAGAACATCTGCACTTCGACGCCGCCCAGATAGATGGCTCCCTGATCCGCGAACGTGATGTTCGGCTCGCCGCGCTGGTTGATCCGCAGGAAGTTCGCCCGGATGTTCTTGTGGGCGATGATGTCGATGCCGAGCTGATCGCGGACGACCTGGTTGCCGCTGACGTGATCGCCATGGTGGTGGCTGTTGAGGACGTACTTGATCGGCAGCGGGCTGATCGTCTTGACGGCCGCGAGCACGTCGGGAGCCTGGGGAGGATCTCGACATCCTGCCTGAGCGGGAATTGCTGCGTCAGCGGCGCGATGCTGAAGAGGCCGAACAGGGTGGCGAGGGCGAGCGTCAGTCTGAGTCTCATGGACCTTGAACAAGATGAAGCTGCGTAGACGAGCGAGACGCATACAGGCGGTCATTCAGCTGTTCGGACCGTACCTCTAAGGAGCCTCCGCAAAAAGACTTGTACAACTGTGGTGAGTTCGGTACCCTGCCTCCGTGGTCAGCACGGAGGGATCCCGGGAGCGGTTGGCGACCGTGCTGCCGCACCTGAATGAGCGCCAACGGCGATTGACCGCGGCCGTCGAGGCGCGGGCCTTGGGCTATGGCGGCGTCTCCGCGGTCGCCAACGCGACGGGATTCTCGCGCGGCACCATTCATCGGGCGCTGAGAGAACTCGCGCATCCACCGACGACGTTGGCCCACGCGCAGATCCGTGTGCGTGGTGCCGGGCGACCGCGTCTGGTCGACCAGCAACCTGACATGCAGCAGCGGTTGCAAGCGCTGGTGGAGTCGAGCACCCGCGGTGACCCGATGTCGCCGTTGTTGTGGACCTGTGCGAGCACGACGCAGTTGGCCACGGCCCTGTGCCGCGAGGGCTATCCGATCAGTCCCGACACGGTCGGGCGTGTGTTGACCCACATGGGCTATAGCCTCCAGGCCAACATGAAGAGCCTGGCGGACGGCGCGGATCATCCCGAGCGGGATGACCAGTTTCGGTATCTGACGAAGCTGGTGCGGCGCTTCCAAACGGGGCACGAGCCGGTCATCTCGGTGGACACGAAGAAGAAGGAGCTCATCGGGCCGTATCACAATAGGGGCCGCACGTGGCGGCCCCACGGGCAGCCCGAGAAGGTGAAGATCCACGACTTCATCGATCCCGACGAACCCAAGGCGATTCCCTATGGGATTTATGATGTTGCCCGCAACCACGGCTGGGTGAACGTGGGCTGTGACCATGACACGGCGAGCTTTGCCGCCGGGAGCATTTACCGTTGGTGGATGGCCATGGGGAGTCGCGTGTATCCTCAGGCGCGCGAGGTCCTCATCTGTGCAGACGCGGGCGGCAGCAACGGCTACCGGATCCGGCTGTGGAAAGTGGAGGTGCAAGCGCTGGCGGACAAAACGGGGTTGCGCGTGACGGTCTGTCATCTGCCGCCCGGGACGAGTAAGTGGAATAAGATCGAGCACCGGCTCTTTTCTCACATCAGTATGAACTGGCGAGGGCGTCCGCTGACGAGCCATGAGATCGTGGTGAAACTGATTGGAGCGACCGTGACCAAGACCGGCCTCAAAGTGAACGCTCGCTTGGACAGGCGCAAGTACCCCACGAAAGTCAAAGTCACCGACGAGCAGATGCGCGCGCTGAATATCAAGCCCCATGCCTTTCATGGGGAATGGAACTACACCATTGAGCCCAAGAACACTCAAGCCGCCAAACCTAAGAAGGCATGACTTGTTCAAGTTATTTTACGGTGGCTCCTTAGGTGCCGCTCCGTATGTGTGTTCAGCCCCTCAGCAGATAGGCCAGGCCGACTGCTGTGACATACACGGCCGCGATAGCGCCCGTGTCCCACGCCACGGCGAACCGCTTCGTCATCACGCGATAGGTCAGCCCGATGAGAAACAGCGCGTTCATCATCACAACCGCGAGAATCGTGACGCCGTGACTGGCGTCCACCTGCGCCAGGAGCGGCCCCTGGCGGTAGAACACATCGTCGAGACCCAGGATCAGCAGATTGAACAGATTGCTGCCCAGGACGTTGCCGATGCCAAGGTCGAGCGCGCCGATGCGCACCGCGGCGAGCGAGACGACGATCTCGGGCAGGGATGTGGTGATGGCAATGAAGAGACTGCCGACGAATGCCTCGCCGAGTCCGGTCTGTCGCGCAAGTTCCGCACCGAGCTGTGGCAACCAGAGTGCGGCGCTCACGACAAGCACAGCCGCGCCGGTGTATCGCAAGGCGGCCGAGCGCACTGAGGTCTCCGCATACCGCAGGTGATCTGCGACCTCCTGAGTCTCCTGCGCCCGCCTGCGCCGTTCGTGTGTAAAGATCACGCGCATGGAGACGAAGTACAGCGCGATCAGCACCGGCGATGACAGACCGATCCATCCGACCACCGGCAAGCGAGTGCCGGCGAGCAGGGCGAGACCGGCGACGCCGAGGAGCAACAGGCCGAACCCGATGGACAGGGCGTGACCCTGATGGGCGCGGGCGCTGATCGGCTCGGGCTGGATGGCGTCCATGAACGACAAAATGAGCAGGTTGAACATGCAGCTGCCCAGCACGTCGCCCACGGCGATGTCCGGCAGTGCCGAGAGCGCCGTGGAACCGAAGCCGGTGAACAGCTCGGGAAGACTGGTGGTCGCCGCCAGCAGTACGACGCCGACCCAGCTGCGCCCCAGGCCGATCTTTTCCCCGAGCACGTCTCCGTACCGCGCAAGATGCACACCGGCGAAAACGATGACGAGCGCCGCCGCCAGAAACTGTATCCAGATCATCGTTCCATCGCTTGACCGCCCCGGGCGCGGTGGCCTGCGCCGTCTGAGGTATCCTCATACGGTTGATTGATCGACCGATGTTCACCCTCACCAGTATTCTCGTCGATATTGATGCCGTGGCCACGGATCACCCGGCGCTCGATCAGGCAGTCGGCCTTGCCGCACACTGCGCGGCGCACGTGAAGATTGTGGACGTGCTGCCCTGGGTGCCGCCGAACGCCAGGCACTTCGTCACCGCCGCCCTCGAAGCGGAACTCGTCGACCATCGCCAGACGCGGCTGAAGCTCATTGCTGAGAGCGTGAAGGATGTCCCAGTCACCGCCGCCCTCCTCCGCGGTCGGCCGGGGACCGCCCTGACCCAGGAGGTGCTTCGTGCCGGCCACGATCTCCTCGTGCGTTCGCACGGCCGCGATCTCGCGACCTCACCCCGGCCCTTCGGTGCCATCGACATGGAACTGCTGCGCCAGTGCCCCTGCCCGGTCTGGCTGGTCGGCCATCACGGTTCGCAGGGGCGTCCGTGGCGGATCCTCGCAGCCATCCATCCCAACCCGTCGGATACGACTGAACAACGGCTGAACGCGACGATTCTCGAATTCGCGCTGATGCTCAAGGCCTTGGGCGGCGCTGAGTTGACCGTGCTGCAGGCGTGGAGTGCGTTTGGCGCCGCCCTCCTGAGGTCTCGGATGTCGCCGGAGGAGTTCGTCGAATTCCTTGAAGCAGCACGGCGGGATGCGGAACAGGCGATGTCTGCCTTCGCCGGGCCATTTAGGGATCGCTTGACAGATGTCACCGTCGAGTCTGTGCAGGGGGAGCCGGAGGAAGTGATCGCGCAGTTCGTGGAGTCGCATGGAATCGATCTGGTGGTAATGGGGACGGTCGCCAGGACCGGCATTGGCGGCCTCCTAATGGGGAACACGGCCGAACGGGTTTTGCAGCGCCTCCGAGGGTCGGTGCTGGCCATCAAGCCACTCGAGTTCGAATCGCCGGTCGCGCGGACGTAGCAGCAGCAGGACCCCTTCTATCGTCACTCCGGTCAAAACGCTTGGTCCCAGCGGACCGACAGGCGGATCGCGGAACCGATCAGCCCGACCATGCTATAGGTCTGCACGAAGTTGCCCCACTGCTCCCTGGTGCGCGGGTCGATGTGCTCCGCCAAGAGGCCGTGCTGGTTGCGACAGGCAAGCATGTTCTCGAAGAGGGCACGCGCCTCATCCCGTCGGCCGAGCGCGGCCAGCGCGTTGATGTACCAGAAGGTGCATACGAGAAACGCATTCTCCGGCTGCCCAAAGTCGTCTTTCTCGAGATAGCGGAACACGAAGTCGCCGCGGCGCAATTCGCGCTCGATCGCGACTCGGCTCGGCCGCCAAGTCCGAGGTGCGCCGCGATTCTGGCGAGCCTGTCGCACGCGGCCCAGCACATCACGCTGGAGAACGTGTGCACGCGTCTGACCCCCCGCAGCTCCCAGATACCGGCATCCGGCTGGTCGAACAGGGCCGCCGCGTGTTCGCCGAGGGCCTCGATGCGGTGGAACAGCGCCTCGTCTCCACGTTGGACAAGGCGCTGATCGAAGAACACGTGGGTCGCCGCCAGGATGGCTGAGCCGTAGACGTCGTGCTGGACCTGTCGGTTCGCTTGATTGCCGGCTCGCACCGGGCCCATGCCGCGATAGCCGGAGAGCGAGTCCACTTCGCGCTCATCGACGGCCTCGCGTCCGCTGATGCCATACATCGGATGCAGCCGGCCGTCCGGTGCGCTGGCAACAACGTTGAGGATGTACCCGAGATGGCGTTCCATGGTGCGCGTCGCACCAAGCCTGTTGAGGGCGTTGACGACGAAATAGGCGTCGCGCAGCCAGCAATGGCGATAGTCCCAATTGCGGCCGCTTCCCGCCGCTTCCGGAATCGACGTCGTCATGGCAGCGACAACGGCTCCGGCGTCTTCGAAGACGTTGAGTTTCAGCGTGATCGCCGCGCGGATGACTGCGTCCTGCCATTCGAATGGGATGCCGAGGTAGCGCACCCACTCCCGCCAATACGCGGCGGTCTCTTTCAGGAACCGGCGCCCGACTTTCGAGACGGAATCGTGCATGGTCTCGTCGGGTCCGAGAATCAGGGTGACCCTGTCTTCCATAAAAAAAGGCGTTTCTTCCAGCAGGGCGGTGATGGAGGCATCTGTCGTCAGGCGCAGCACGAGATCCGCTCCCAGATATCGGATGTGGTGGCTCCCCGAGGTCGATCCCGACGGATGACGGCCGTACCCGTTGGCAGGACGAAGACGCACGCGTACCCGAGGGTTCCCGGCAATCCGCCTGATCTGCCTGACCAGCATCATGGGACAGAAGATGCGGCCGCACTGGCGGAAGCGCGGCGAAAAGTCCGTGATCTCGATGCATCCGCCGTAGCGGTCATGCATGCGGGTCACGAGGATAGGCGTGTTGACGAGATACTGCTGTTCGTCGCGCGCGTGATCGATGAGATCCACGGCGAAGAAACCGAAATCTTCTTCCCGTGTCCGCTCTCGCAACAAGGAGCAAAATACGGGGTCGCCATCGAAGCGCGGGAAACAACCCCAGACGATCTCCGCCCCGGGAGTCACCAGACAACCAATCGTGCCGTTGCCGATCAACGCCAGATCCGGGGACGTCACAACGCTCTCTCGCGCGATCCGGGGCTCCCTCACGCGATCCCGTCGCGGATTCGATCGAACGAGGCCCAATTTCGCCCGGTCATCAAGGGCGATACAATGGCAAACGGTTAGGGTGGCGTTGCGGTCGACGGCGATGACACTTCGAGTGACACGGCGTCGGGCTGAAAGTTCTGGCCTACACGGATTTCGCGGATTCGGCCAAGAATGAGGGCTTCGCGACGGGCATTCTGGCGCAAAATCGCGAGCGCCGAGATCACGCGAATTCTGGCGAGATTTTCGATGCGGAGGGATGGCCGAGTGGTCGATGGCGGTGGTCTTGAAAACCACTGTGCGGGAAACCGTACCGGGGGTTCGAATCCCTCTCCCTCCGCCAGTTCGTCAGCGTCTGTATCACGCTCCCTGGCGTGACTCGTAGACGAAGGTCAGGTGAGCGTCTGCGACGTCAATGGTGACCGTGCCGCCGTGTTCCAGCGCGGCGAAGAGAATCTGATCGGTCAGCACGTCCCGGACCTCCTTCTGAATGACTCGTGCGAGCGGGCGCGCGCCAAACACGCGGTCGTACCCGGCAGTCGCCAGCCACGTGCGTGCGGCGGGCGTCAGCGTAATCGCGACCTTGCGGTCGGAGAGCTGGCTCTCGAGCTGCAAGATGAACTTGTCGACAATCGTCTCCATCGCCTCTGGCGTCAATGCCTTGAAGGTGACGATGGCGTCGAGCCGGTTGCGGAATTCCGGGCTGAACACGCGCTCGATGGCGGTTTTCGCCTTGCCGGCCGCCGCATTCCCGCGCGTCTCGTCACTGTCGGCAAACCCGATGGATCCTCCGCTCATCTCGCGCGAGCCGGCATTCGACGTCAGGACGAGCACCGTGTTGCGGAAATCGGCCTTCCGTCCGGTGTTGTCGGTCAGCGTCGCGTGATCCATGACCTGCAGCAGGATGTTGTAGATGTCGGGATGCGCCTTTTCGATCTCGTCGAGCAGCACGACGCTGTAGGGGTGAGTCCGAACGGCGTCGACGAGCAGGCCGCCCTGCTCGAACCCGACGTATCCCGGCGGGGCGCCGATCAGTCGCGCCACCGCGTGCTTCTCCATGTACTCGCTCATGTCGAAGCGGGTGAATTCGTTGCCGAGCAGCACGGCGAGCTGTTTGGCGAGCTCGGTCTTGCCGACGCCCGTCGGACCGTTGAACAGAAAGCAGCCTGCGGGCCTGTCGGGCTGACCCAGGCCGGCGCGCGATCGCTTGATCGCCTGCGCCACGGCACGAACCGCTTCGTCTTGCCCGAACACGACACGCCGCAGCGACTCCTCGAGCGTCCGCAGGCGTTCGCGATCGGAAGAGGTCGCCTGTTGATCGGGGATGCGCGCCGCGCGGGCCGCGACGCGCTCGATCTCTCTCGCGTCCACGACCGGTGAGGCCGTGAGTGACGATGGAGTGTCGCCGCTGCCACCGGGAGTGTCTGCCGCGGCGTTGGCCGCCAGTGTCTGGATGCGCGTGACCGCTCCGGCTTCGTCGACGAGATCGATCGCGCTGTCGGGCAGCCGGTAATCGCGAAGATGCCGCGACGCCAGCTTCGCCGCCGCCTCGAGCGCCGCGTCCGTGTAGCGGACGCCGTGATGCTCTTGGTAGCGGCCCCGCAGCCCGGCGAGAATCTTCACCGTCTCCTCGATGGAGGGCTCCTCGATGGCAATCTTCTGCAGGCGCCGGGCGAGCGCACGATCCCTCTCGATGTGCTTGAACTCCTCGAACGTCGTCGAGCCGATCACCCGAAGGTCGCCCGCGGTGAGAAGCGGCTTGAGCAGCGTCGCCAGATCCATCGTGCCGCCAGTGACCGCGCCGGCGCCGACGGTGGCGTGCATTTCGTCGATGAACAGAATGGGCTTCGGCCGGTCACCGAGCGCAGCGATGACCGCCTTGAAGCGCTCCTCGAAGTCGCCGCGATACCGCGTGCCCGCCAGGAGCGCACCGGTATCGAGGGCGAAGACTTCCGCATCCTTCAGCACCCCCTGGATATCGTTCCGCAGAAGATGCGCGGCGAGGCCCTCGGCCATGGCGGTCTTGCCGACGCCTGGATCGCCCACGAAGACGGGGTTGTTCTTGCGGCGGCGGCAGAGCACTTCGATCGTGCGCTGGAGCTCGTCGGTGCGTCCGATGAGCGGATCGAGCCGCCCCTGACGCGCCCGCTCGGTCAGGTTCACGCAGTACGCAGAGAGCGCATCGGCCGGCGCGGGGGCTGCGCCGGCTCGGGCGGCGGTCGCCTGACCTGCGGGAGTGGGCGCCCCGGCCGGGGCGAGTGGCGTCTTCGCAATCCCGTGCGAGATGTAATTGAGGATGTCCAGGCGGGTGATGCCCTGGCCGGTCAGCAGCTGCGCCGCATGGCTCTTGGGCTGTTGCAGGATCGCCGCGAGAATGTCGCCGGCGTTCGCTTCGTCCCGCTGTGCGCTTTGGATGTGCAGAATCGCGGTCTGCAGGACGCGGCGAAACGCCATGGTCTGCTGAGGATCCCGCTCCGCCCCGCGGCTCTGATGCTCGACTGATTCCTCGAGGTACGTGCCGAGTGCGCGCGTGAGCGCCGGCAGGTCTGCACCGCAGGCGGAGAGGATTCGCTCGCCATCAGGATCGTGCGCCAGGGCGTAGAGCAGGTGCTCGAGCGTGAGATACGCGTGCCGCCGCGAGACCGCTTCACGGAAGGCGATACTGAGAACGATTTCAAGAGCGGGCGAAAACACGGACCTGCATCCCTCCTATGCGTCTTCGATGGTGGCCTGCAGGGGGTGCCCGGCCTCGCGCGCGCGCGACAGGAGCGCGTCGACTTTGGTTTCCGCCACTTCCCACGGGTAGATGCCGGCCACGCCGCGGCCGCCGAGGTGCACCTGCATCATGATGCGGTACGCCTCGGCCGGCGATTTCTGGAACACGGCCTCCAGAACGTCGAGGACGAACTGCATGGGCGTGTAGTCGTCATTGAGCAAGACGACGCTGTACAGCGTCGGCTCCTTGGTATTTTCCTGAACGCGTTCCTTGACCGCCCCGCCGGCCTGGTTCTGGTCGCCCACCCTGTCGGCCATACTTAAGAGTAGCGCATGTGACGGACTGGACCACCAAACCGCAGCCGGTCGAGGAGAGCCGATGGCGTTTCCCGCTGCCGTCGGAACTGCCCGACGGAGACCTCGTCACCCTCGGCGGCGATCTTGATCCCTCGACGATCGTGAACGCCTACCGCCGGGGCATCTTCCCGATGGAGGTGACCGCCCTACCGGGCGTGCTCTGCTGGTGGTCTCCGGATCCGCGGGGCGTTCTGCCGCTCGATCGGCTGCGCGTCACGCGGTCGATGCGGAAGAGCGCGAAGCGGTACGAGATTCGGGTCGACACCTGTTTCGCGCGCGTCATCCGCGGGTGTGCCGACCCGTTGCGCGAGGACGGCTGGATCAGCGAAGACTTCGTCGCGGCCTACACGAGGCTGCACGAGCTCGGCTGGGCGCACAGCATCGAGGTCTTCGATCGTGACGGGCAACTGGCTGGAGGGCTGTACGGCGTTCGCGTGGATGGCCTCTTCGCCGGCGAGTCGATGTTTCACCTCCAGCGGGACGCGTCGAAGGTCGCGCTGATGGCGCTCGTCGACTTGATGCGGACGAGCGGGATGACCTTGCTCGACGTGCAGTGGTGCACGGATCATCTCGCGTCGCTCGGCGCGGTCGCCATTCCGCGCCAGGAGTACCTTGCACGGCTGGCGGACGCCAGGCCGGGTGTGTAGAATACGCGCGACATGCACCCTTTCACCTGGAGGGAGTGATGAAGAAGTCCCTTGGTGTCCTGACCGCTGCACTGGCCGCGGTCGTCCTCATGGCAACGGCCGTCGAGTTCGTCCGTGCCGCCGATGGCTCGCCGCCGCCGTGGGCGTACGGCTTCACCACGCCTCCGCCGCCGACGCCTCCGGGCGGGCAGCCCGCGGCCGGCGGCCGCGGAGCCGGCGGAGGGCGAGGCGCCGGAGCGGCGGCGCCGGTAGATACGACGCTTCACAACCTGGCCGGCAGCGACAAGCAGTTCACGCTGACGCAGATTCGCGACGGGTTCGGCCCTGCCGACTGGTTTCCGGGCGATCACCCGGTGATGCCGGCCGTCGTGTCGAACGGGCGGATGCCCGACGTCCGTGCCTGCGCGTTATGCCACTACCCGAACGGAAAGGGCCGGCCCGAGAACGCCGGGATTGCCGGTCTCCCCGATGCGTACTTCATCCAGCAGCTTGTGGACTTCAAGAACGACAACCGCAAGAGCGCGGATCCGCGCAAGAACAACACGAACATCATGATCACGATCGCCAAGGCGATGACCGACGAGGAGATCGAAGCGGCGGCCGAGTACTTCGGGTCGATGAAATGGACGCCGTGGATCACGGTCCGGGAAACGGCCACGGTGCCGACGCCGCGCATCGCCGGAGGCATGTTCCTCTCGCTCGGCAATGGCACGACCGAGCCGATCGACGATCGGATTATCGAGATGCCGGAGAAGACGGAAAACACCGAGACGCTGCGCGACCCGAGGTCGGGGTTCATCGCCTACGTCCCCATGGGCAGCATCAAGAAGGGCGAGGATCTCGTCACAACGGGCGGCAACGGCAAGACGACCAAGTGCGCCGTGTGCCATGGCGCAGACCTCAAAGGCCTCGGCCCGGTGCCTGGCCTAGCCGGGCGCTCGCCCAGCTACACGGTCCGCCAGCTGTACGACATGCAGAGTGGCTCGCGCAAAGGGTTGTGGGCAGATCTGATGAAGCCGGTCGTCGCCAACCTGACAAACGACGACCTGCTGGCCATCGCCGCATACACTGCGTCGCGCACGCCATGAGATTGCGCGGCGACCGCTGTCACTTTCGCGATCGAATCGGGATTTGAGTCTGGGGCGTGGGGGCGGCGACGATCGGTTCGAGCGCTGGATGGCGGCGCTCGAAGCGAGGCATCTCGCCGACCTCACGTTCGAGCAGGTCGCGCGTGCGCTCCGCGCGCTCTCCTCAACCTATGTCGAGCGGCGCCGGCGGCTGGCCGAGGGCGCCGCGCTCGACGGTGCCGGCAAACGGGCGGCGTTTGCGCTCTTCTACGGCCCGCTCCACTATCTGCTGGTTCGCTCGATCGTATTGTCGCTGCCGCATGCCGCTGACGGCGTTGGCGCGCCGGTCACGCTCCTCGATCTCGGATGCGGGACGGGCGCCGCGGGCGCGGCGTGGGCGACGTCGTCTTCGACAGCGCCACGGGTCGTCGGCATCGATCGGCATCCGTGGGCGGTAGGCGAAGCCGCGTGGACGTATCGTGCATTTGGCTTGAGGGCGCGAGCCACGCAGAATGAAGTGGCGAAGGCGAGCTGGCCGAACGATCCCGCGTCGATCCTCGCAGCGTTCGTCCTCAACGAGCTGTCCGATTCGGCCCGCGACGCAGTGCTCGCGCGCGCCGTCGATCGTGCGACAGGCCGGAAGGGAAAGAGAGACGGCGATCGTCTGCTGGTTGTCGAGCCCCTCGCCGGCTTTGTCGCACCGTGGTGGGACCGCTGGCGGGCGGCGGTCACATCGGCCGGTGGCCGCGCCGATGAGTGGCGCGTTCGCGTCGAGCTGCCGGCGATTGTGGCCAAGCTCGATCGCGCCGCTGGCCTCGATCATCGGGAGTTGACCGGGCGGTCGTTGTGGTTGGCGTAGAATTCCTCTATGACGCACCTGATACTCGCGCTGGCCGTCCTGACGCTGCGCGTCGACTACTATCACACCGGCAACGCCGCTGAAGAGCGCTTCAGCCTCGACCGGGTGGTCGTCGAGCCGCTCTCCTGGCCCGGGAATCCCGCCAAACCGGTCGACGACACCAATCTTGGCAAGTACCGGTTTGCGGTTGTGGATGCGGCGAGCGGCACGACGCTGTTCTCGCGGGGCTTTGCCTCGATCTTCGGAGAGTGGGAGACGACCGCCGAGGCGATGGCGATGAATCGGACCTTCTCCGAATCGCTGCGCTTTCCATCTCCCGACAAGCCGGTACGGATCACGCTCGAGAAGCGCGACGCGAGAAACCGGTTTCAGGAAGTCTGGACCTTCACGATCGATCCCGCCGATAAGTTCGTCGCACGCGGCATGGCGGCGCCCGATGCCGGCCCGCTCATGAAGCTGCACGAGGCCGGCGATCCGTCGGAGAAGCTGGATGTGCTGATCCTCGGCGACGGCTACACGGCGCGCGAGCGCGGCAAGTTCGAGCGCGACGCCAAACGGCTCGTCGCCGCGCTGTTTGCGACCTCGCCGTTCAAAGAGCGGCAGGGCGACATCAACGTCTGGGGTCTGTCCCCGCGCGCGGCGCAGTCGGGCGTGTCGCGGCCCTCGCAGCGCATCTACCGGCGATCGCCGCTGGGGACGACCTACGACGCCTTAGACACGGAACGCTACATCCTGACGTACGAGAACAAGGCGTTTCGTGACGTTGCCGCCAACGCGCCGTACGACGTCGTGGAGATTCTCGTCAACAGCACGACCTACGGCGGCGGCGGCATCTTCGGGTTGTACAGTACCGTGGCGGCTGATAGCGCCTGGGCCGCATACGTGTTCGTGCACGAGTTCGGCCATCACCTGGCGGGGCTGGCTGACGAGTACTACACCTCCGCCGTCGCGTACCTGCCGCCGGCCGAGCGCATCGAGCCATGGGAGCCCAACGTGACGGCGCTGCTCGATCCGGCATCTCTCAAGTGGAGGGATCTCGTCGGGGCGGGGACGCCGGTGCCCACGCCGTGGCCGAAGAGCGAGTTCGAGGAGCACAGCAGGAGTATCCAGGAGAGGCGGCGCGAGGTTCGCGCGGCCAACCGGCCTGAAGACGAGATGAATGCGCTCTTCCGCGAGCAGCAGGCGCGGGAATCCGCCCTTCTGGCGAGCGGCCCATGGGGAGGGAAGGTCGGCGTGTTTGAAGGGGCCAACTACGAGGCGCGCGGCTACTATCGTCCGCAGCAGGACTGCATCATGTTCACGCGTGACGAGGTGGGCTTCTGCGCGGTGTGTCGGCGCGCGATCCAGGTGATGCTCGACCTGTATAGCCGGATGTGACGCTCGCGGACTTCTCCCTTGGGAACTCTCCCTGGGAACTCTCCCTTGACGCGCGAAGCGAGGTTGGTCAGACTAAACGCGCGCAACTCAACGCAACTCTCAGATTGGAAGGCGCATCATGAAGGACGACTTTGACAACGGACTTGGAATACCCGACGACGAACTGACGGGCGGCTCAGCAATCTCCGATTTGTCTGACGTCGCGGGCAGCGGCCCGGAGGGTGACCTGCTCGGCGACCTTAGCCAGCCGGCGGGGCGGCCCTCGGGCGGGGCACGGGCGAGGAGGTCCCCGAGCGCACCTCGGGCGGCCAGTAGCGCCCGCAAGCCCGTGAAGAACAAGCCCGCGAAGAAGACGGGCCCCAAAAAGGTCGCGAAGAAGGCCGCCAAGAAGAAGAGCGCCGGCAAAGCCAAGCCGGCGCGCAAGAGCGCAAGAAAGCGCGCCCGCAGCGGGAAGAAGAAGTAGGTATTCTGGACGGGCGACCCAGCGACTAGGAGAGGTGAGGTGGCCGAGTGGCTGAAGGCGGCGGTTTGCTAAACCGTTGTACGGGCCAAAACCTGTACCCAGGGTTCGAATCCCTGCCTCACCGCCAGCGCGGCGTCTTTCGCCGCGCCGCGGCCTGGGGTGCAGTGCTCGTCGGCCTGTTGGTGACAACCCCCGCGCCGCGCGGCCATGGCGCGCACGCGCAAGGCATCACGGCGGTTTCGCAGTTTGCGTGGTTCGACCGGACCGGCAGGCGTCTCGGGACGTTTGGTGAGCTGGCGGACTACCTCGGCATGGAACTGTCGCGCGATGGCAGGCGCCTCGCCGTCCCGGTCCTCGATACGTCCCTCGGCACTCACGACATCTATATTTTCGACGTGGCCAGCGGCCGCCGCACGAGGCTCACCTCCCACCCGGCCGACGAGAACTGGCTCATCTGGTCGCCTGACGATCGCCGCGTCGTGTTCAACTCGACGCGCAGCGGACGCAGCCTCGATCTGTTTCAAACGACGTCGACTGGTGGTGGTGCCGAGGACGTGCTGCTGGCCGACAATGTGGCCAAGTGGCCTGTGACCTGGTCGCCTGACGGCCGACACATTCTCTACGTGACGAGCCCCGGCACTGGAGACGTCCCGAATAACGATATCTGGGTACTGCCGCTCGTCGGCGATCGCAAGCCGTATCCGTTCCTGGCCACAGCGGCCACGGAGAACTGGCCCGCCTTTTCGCCCGATGGAAAATGGGTCGCATACAGCGCAACCGGCCAGGGAGAAGTGGTGCCTGGAGGACCGCAGGGACCGCGCGGAGAGCTCGAGCTCTACGTGGCGCAGTTTCCGCCGACGGGTCTCAAGTGGCAGATTTCGAGCGGCGGAGGATTCCAGGCCCGGTGGCGGCGCGACGGCAATGAGTTGTTCTATCTCACGCCCAGCCGAACCTTAATGGCCGCGACAGTGAACGCCTCGGGATCCAGCTTCGAAGTACGCTCCCGGCAAGTGCTGTTCGAGGCGCGATTCGCGTACGCGTTGTACCACGCCTACGACGTGTCGCCGGATGGTCAGCGTATCCTCATCAACACGGCCGTCCTCTCGCCCGGCGGACCGGCGACCAACGCCAGGCTCTTTTGGACGCCGAAGACGCTCGCTCAAGTCGACTCGCCATGACCTACCCAGAAATTCTTCGTGGCGCCGATGCACGCCGAGCTCACGCGTCTAGGAATCCATGCCTCAACTGACCGTGGAAGGTTTTGGCACGGTCGACGTGCCTTCGAATAAGCGACTCGTGCTCGCCGTCGAGCAGGATGCCCATGTGGACATTCTGCACGCGTGCGGCGGCAACGCACGCTGCACGACATGCCGCGTCGAGTTCGTGTCCGGCGAGCCGTCGAAGATGACGGCCGCCGAGAAGGAGCGGCTCACCGCGAAAGGCTTAAGCGGCGTGAGGCTGGCGTGCCAGATTCTCTGCGATCAGGACATGACGGTCCGCGCGATCAGCCGGCTCGAGGGCAGCGGCCGCCCCGATCCGGGCCGCACACCCGAGGAGACCATCACGCCGCCAGCCGTGTGGGTGTAGATTCAGCCACACACCGAGTGGCATCCCGCGCGGGCGATCCGCTAACCTCAGCCCTCATGGCTCCGCGCGTCCGCTTCGCTCCCTCTCCCACCGGCTACCTCCACGTCGGCGGCGCCAGAACGGCGCTCTTCAACTGGCTCTTCGCCCGCCGCCATGGCGGCGTGTTCGTCCTGCGCATTGAGGACACCGACGTCGAACGCTCGTCGGCCGAAATGGTGGACGGCATTCTCGCCGGCCTGCGCTGGCTGGGCTTGAACTGGGACGAAGGACCCCAGGTCGGCGGACCGTTTGGGCCCTACTTCCAGTCCGAGCGGCTCGATCGCCATCAGGCGATGGCCGCCAGGCTCGTCGCTGGCGGCAGCGCCTACTACTGCTACTGCACGCCGGACGAGTTGAAGGGCAAGCGCGAGGCGGCCGGCGGCACATCGATCTACGACCGCACCTGCCTCCGGCTCACGACCGACGAGATGGCCCGCCGCGAGCGCGACCGGATGCCCAGGGCGATGCGGTTCAAGGTCCCGTCTGGTGAGGTTCGCTTCGACGATCTCGTCCACGGCTCGATCGAGGTCGATGCCGTCACCATCGAAGACTTCGTCATCGTCCGCTCCGACGGCCATCCCACCTATCAGCTCTCCGTTGTGTCAGACGACGTCGAGATGAAGATCACGCATGTGGTGAGGGGAGACGATCACATTTCCAATACGCCGAAGCAGATACTGCTGTATCGGGCGCTTGGCGCGCCGATTCCCCAGTTCGCGCACGTGCCGCTGATTCTCGGTCCGGACAAGAAGCGATTGAGCAAGCGCCACGGCGCGACCTCTGTGATGGAGTACGCGCAGCAGGGGTATCTCCCCGAAGCGATGGTGAACTTCCTTGCGCTCCTCGGATGGTCGCCAGGCAGCGGCAATCAGGAGCTCTTCACACGGGACGAGCTGGCAAGGGTGTTCGCGCTCGAAGGCATCAGCGGAGGAAACGCCGTCTTTGGTCCCGAGAAGCTCGACTGGTTCAACCAGCAGTACATCATGCGCCTTGCGTCCGACGAGCTCGCGAAGCGGATACAGCCGTCATTTGAAGCGGCCGGTCTGTGGGATGTGTCGCTGCTGGGAGATCGCCGCCGGTGGTTCTTCTCCGTGCTCGACTTGCTCAAGCCGCGGGCGAAGCGAATCGGCGACTTTGCCGCGCAGGCCCGGTACTTCCTGACCGATCGGATCGAGTACGACCATGCTGCGGTCGAGAAGCACGTCCGCGCGGCGGGGATGGGCCAGCATCTGCTGGCGCTTGATGCCGCGTTTGGGGAGCTGTCGGCGTTTGACGCCGCGTCACTCGAGGCGGCGCTCCGCGCGGTGGCCGACCTTCGAGGCATCAAGGCGGCGGCGCTCATTCACGCGACGCGAGTTGCGGTGACCGGCACGTCGGTCAGCCCGGGTCTATTCGAGGTGCTCGTCCTTGTCGGCTGCGATCGGGTGCACGCGCGGCTGCAGGCTGCGCTGCGGCTGATTGCGCCAGCGCCGGGCTAATCGATATACTTGCGGTTTCGTCCCGCCGCTTCAGCGCTGGCTATTGGGAGGTCGTCCAACGGTAGGACACATGGCTCTGGACCATGGTATCGGGGTTCAAATCCCTGCCTCCCAGCCACTTATCTCGTTCTAGGACTTCAACTTCCTATCGCGGCCTTCAGCCGTCTCCAGTATTTCTCCACGTCCGGATTCAGCCACTCTCGATTCCAACAACCGAACCGTGTCGATCAACGCGGCCGGACTCAGGTGCGAATACCGCTGGGTCATCGTCAGATCCTGGTGGCCCACCAGTTCCTGCACCGACCGCATCGCCGCCCCTCGCATCACCAGGTGCGAGCAGAACGTGTGACGCAGGATGTGAACGCCGGTCGGCACATTCGCCCGGTGCGCCGCGTAGCGAACGCGCGACCAGGCGCCTTGCCGAGTGATCGGCTTCCCATCGTCCAGGCACAGCACGCGTGGGCTGCGAAGGTGACGCTGCTTGCGAAGAGCCGTCGCTACCCGCTCGGTCATCGCTACGAACCGACCTCTGCCGCTCTTCGGGCTCGTCAGCTGGCCGCGCCAATCCGAGTGGCGAATGCTGATCTGTCGCCGTTCGAGGTCGATGTCGGCCCATTCCAACGCGACGATTTCGCCGGCTCGCATCCCGCCTTCACCGCCCAGCAAGGCGATCACGTAGGTCCGCCAATCGATCGAACGCGCCCCTTCGAGTAGACGTTCGTACGCCTCGAAATCGTGGAACGCCGCATCACGACGCGCAACGGGCAGCAAGCGGATCGAACACGGAAGTTGGTCGATCATCTCCCACTCCACTGCGGTCTTCAGCATGACATTCAACACAGTCAGCACGTTGTTCACGGTCTTGGCCGCTCTGTCCTTCAAGTGCAGCTTCAATCGCTGCACCTGTGCGTTTGAGATCGCGTCGAGCTGCTGCTCCCCAAGCACCGGGATCAGGTGGATCCGGAGGATTGTTTCCTTCGACGCGACGCCACTCGGCTTGTGCCTGTCCGCTTTGGCGTAACCCTCCAGGAACTTCGGCGCGAACTCCTCGAGTGTTGGCACCTCCTTCTTTGCAGGCTCGGGACCGTGTTGCAGCAGATGCCGCTCGCGGTCCTGGCCCCAGCGCAACGCGCCGGATTTTGATTCAACGGGCGCCTTGTACCGTTCCCGGTGACGCGTCCCGTCGGGGAGGCGGAACTGAATGTCCACCTCCCACCCTCCGTTTCGATACGGTCGTAATTTCACGCTCATCGCCGATCACTCCTTCGGCGATGGCGCGCGCTTCTGGTCCAGCCAGTGTAGCAAATCGTCCGCGCGCAGGAGGACTCGCCGGCGAACACGAATCACGCCCGGGAGTTGCCGGCGCTCGATCATCGCGTAGATGGCTCGTCGGGTGGTGCGCAGAAGCTCGGCCGCTTCGTCCACGGTGAGCAGAACGGGTAGCGTGCCTCTCATGACACGACCTCCGTCCCGCCTCCACGCTGTCCTTCCCGAACGTCCGAGGCGATATCACAAGAGGTCCAATCTTCTTGGGCGGACGCTAGAAGCGAACGACATTGTTGTCGAGGTGTCTGGTGGGAGCAAAGGTCAACCGGTCGGGCGCTGCCTGTTCGTTTCGCGCGAGCTGCTGAGGGCCTTTGCCGACGAACCAGTAATGTGTGCGAGCTTCTGCAAACGAGTGCGTCCAAACCCGGATGCATACGCTCCTGAGCTCTTGTACTTGTCGCTGTTGGAGGCGTACGACT
>MELA01000083.1 GCA_001767495.1 Acidobacteria bacterium RIFCSPLOWO2_12_FULL_65_11
CACCGCCGCCGCCACCGCCGCCGCCACCACCACCGCCGCCGACCGAAGACGAGCTCTTCGCGCGGAAGTCGCTGGCGCAGTTGAACGCGGAGCGCCCGCTCGACGACAACTTCTTCGATTTCGACAAGTCAGAGATTCGCGCCGATGCGCGCGGACCGCTGCAGAAGAATGTGGACTGGATGAGAAGGTGGACGAGCACCCAGGTGACGATCGAGGGCCACTGCGATTCGCGCGGCAGCGCCGAGTACAACCTCGGGCTGGGCACGAGGCGCGCAACCGCGGTCAAAGACTACATGGTCAGCTTGGGTGTGCCGGCCAACCGCATCATCATCATCAGCAAGGGGAAAGAGCAGCCGTTCTGCACCGTGGAGAATGAAGCCTGCTGGCAGCAGAACCGGCGCGGACACTTTCTGATCACCGCGAAGTAAGGCCTCAGGGCAAGAACCGGTTTCATCACTGTAGTGTCCGGCTTCTGCCGGACCTGAAGTCCGCCTAAAGGCGGACACTACAAGGTGATGAAACCGGCCCTAAGCCGTCTCCGTTCTTGGCGCACGTAGCATCCGCCTCAGGTCGTCTTCACTCACTCGATACTTCGCGACCTTCTTCCCGTCCATCAGAAGCACTGGAATCTCCAGCCCGTAGCGACGCTCGAGCTCCGGGTCTCGCGAGACGTCGACTTGCTCGACGTGCAGGCGGCCGGGCATCGCGCGCGCCACGCGCTCGACGATCGCCTTCATCTCGTCGCACAAATGACAGCCGGGGCGCGAATAGAGCGTGAGCGCGGTCACGACGTGTCCGCCGCTCGTCTCATGAAGCAGTCCACTCCTTGTCGCCGGCCGCCGTGTCGAGCGTTCCGACGAGGTCGGCGACACGGGCGATCTGGTGTCGCCGCATGTAATCGCTGATCCCGTCGATGAGTTTTGGCCAGATGAAGGGATCGACGAAGTTGGCCGTTCCCACCTGCACGGCGGTGGCTCCGGCGATCATGAACTCGATCGCGTCACGGGCGTCGGTGATGCCGCCCATGCCGATGATGGGAATCTTCACCGCCTGGCGGCATTCGTACACCATCCGCACGGCAATGGGCCGGATGGCCGGCCCGCTCAGTCCGCCGACGACGTTCGAGATCTTCGGCCGGCGGGTCTCGACGTCGATGGCCATGGCGAGAAACGTGTTCACGAGCGAGACGGCGTCGGCGCCGGCGTCGGCCGACGCGCGAGCGAAGGAGGCGACGTCGGTGACGTTGGGGGTCAACTTGGGAATGAGGGGGAGTCGAGTCACTTTCCGAACCGCGCTCACCACGTCGAACGTCCCCGTGAGGCTGCACCCAAACTGCATGCCGCCTTCTTTGATGTTGGGGCAGGAGATGTTGAGCTCGATGGCCGCGACGCCTTCCGCGTCGGAGAGGATGCGGGAGATCTCGACGTATTCGTCGAGCGTCGATCCGCAGATGTTGACAATGACCGTGGCGCGCCGCGCGCGCAGCTCGGGCAGCTTTTCAAAGATGAAGCGGCGGACGCCGATGCCCTGCAGGCCGATCGCGTTCAGCATGCCGGCCGGTGTTTCGACGATGCGCGGCGAGGGATGACCCTCGCGCTCGGCGAGAAACAGCCCCTTGACGGCGACGCCGCCGAGCGAGGCCAGATCGACCAGGTCGGCGTACTCGACGCCGTAGCCGAAGCAGCCGCTCGCGGCGATGAGCGGATTCTTGAGGGTGAGGGCGCCGATGCGGACAGAGAGATCCATCTCAGCGCCCATCGAACACAAAGGACACCAAGGACACAAAGAACCAAATGGGCATTTCCTTCGTGTCCTTCGTGTCCATGGTGTCGAATGTCCTCACTCCCACGATATCTGATCCCCCGGCAGCACCGGTCCACTCAGACACGATCGGACGTGATGGACGCGGCCGTCGTCGGATCGCATTGGCACGACGCAGCTGTAGCAGCCGCCCAGGCCGCATCCCATGATGCGCTCGACCGACACCTGGCACGGGCGGTTGTAGCGCACGGCAATCTTGGCTGTTGACGCGAGCATGCCTTCCGGGCCGCAGGCGTACACCATGACCGGCGCATCGGCCCTCCGGGCGGCGAGTCGGCGCTCGAGCGGCGCGACCACCCGCCCGCGCTCGCCGGCGCTGCCGTCCTCGGTGGTCAGGACGAGCTCGACGCCAAGACCGCGGAACAGATCCAGATAGAAGAGTTCTTGAGCGCGTCGCGCGCCGTAGAAGAGCGTCGATCGCACGCCACGCGAACAGAGTGCGTGGGCGAGGGTGGCAAAGGGTGCCAGTCCGACGCCGCCGGCGACCATCCAGGCCTCGGTGGGCGCGTCGACGGGCGAGAACGGTCGGCCGAGCGGACCGAGGCAGGCGATCCGTTCTCCAAGCCGTGCGGCGTACAGGAGCGAGGTCGAGACGCCGATGCGTTTGTTGAGCAGCGAAAGGCCAGTGACGCCGGCCGTTTGGTCGCGGAGCACTTCGAACACCGAAAACGGCCGTCTGAGCAGCGGGTCGTGGCCCGATCCCGCCTTGACCATGACAAACTGTCCGGGCGAGGCGGCCGCCGCGATAGAGGGCGCGCGAAGCGCCAGCACGTTGTAGTCACTCGAGAGCTGCCGGTTGGCGATCACTTCGGCGGCGACGTCAATGACTGGTGAGACTGGGGAGATTGATGATTGCGGATTGATGATTGATGATTATTGCTGATTCAAGATTCCGCAATCAATGAGCAATGAGTAGTATCAGTAATCATCAATCAGCAATCGCCAATCATCAATTCACGAGACCTTCGCTGATGTCAGAGAAGCACGTATTCGACGTGGTGGTCATCGGGTCGGGGCCCGGCGGCGAAGGGGCGGCCATGCGCTCGGTCAAGAACGGGCGCTCGGTGGCCGTGGTGGAGGACCTGCCGCGGGTCGGCGGCAACTGCACGCACTTCGGCACCATCCCCTCCAAGGCCTTGCGCCAGGCAATCCAGCAGCTGATGGAGTTCAAGACCAGCCCGCTCTTCAAGGAAGCCGCGGCGGAGTACGTGGCCGATTTCCCGTTGTTGCTCAAGGCCGCCGACGCCGTCATCGAACAGCAGGTCGCGGTCAGGGCCGCGCACTTCGAGCGCAACAAGGTGCGCCTCGTGCACGGCAAGGCGCGGTTCCTGAACGCCAACGAGGTGGAAGTGACCGATAAGAAGGGCGCGAGGGAGACGCTCGCGGCGAAGGCCTTCATCGTCGCGGTCGGCGCCCACCCCTACCATCCCGCGGACGTCGATTTCTCGCACCCGCGCGTTGTCGACTACGACACGGTGCTCGATCTCAAGGAGACACCTCGGACACTCACCATCTACGGCGCCGGCACCATCGGCTGCGAGTACGCATCGATCTTCCGCAACCTCGACGTGAAGATCAATCTCGTCAACACGCAGGACAAGCTGCTGACGTTCCTCGATGACGAGATTGTCGACGCCTTGAGCTACCACCTGCGCGACCAAGGCGTGCTCATCCGCCACAACGAGGAGTGCGCGAAGGTGGAGCCGCGCGAGGACGGCGTGGTCCTGCACCTGAAGTCCGGCAAGCAGCTGAAGACCGACTACCTGCTCTGGGCCAACGGTCGGACCGGGAACACAGAAGGGCTGGGCCTGGACGCGCTGGGAGTCGAGATCGACTCGCGCGGATACATCAAGGTGGACGCCGGCTACCGGAGCGCCGTGCCGCACATTTATGCGGTCGGCGACGTGGTGGGCGCTCCCTCGCTGGCGAGCGCAGCCTACGACCAGGGCCGCTTTGCGGCCGGCCACATCCTGCACGGCGAGAGCGACGAATCGCTCATCGCGAACATCCCCACCGGCATCTACACGGTGCCTGAGATCTCCTCAATCGGCAGGACCGAACGCGAACTGACGGAACAAAAGGTGCCGTACGAAGTCGGGCACGCGGCATTCCGTCATCTGGCCCGGGCTGAAATCACGGGACGCACGGTGGGGATGCTGAAGCTCCTGTTCCACCGCGACACGCTCGAGATCCTGGGCGTGCACTGCTTTGGCGACCAAGCCTCGGAGATCGTCCACATCGGTCAGGTGGTGATGTCTCAGAAGGGCGAAGCCAACTCGGTCGAATACTTCACGAAGACGACCTTCAACTATCCGACGATGGCCGAGGCCTACCGCGTCGCCGCGCTGAACGGCCTCAACCGCCTCGCACGCGGAAACTCGTGAATTGAGCGCGGGTCCTGTCCGCGAACAGCCCCACCGGGTGCTCGGCCGAAAGACAGCCTGTCACGGGACACGGCCTCCGCGCCCGGCGGGGCGGCCCCGTTCGCGGCCACCCGCTTCGCCCTCTGGCGTGACGTCAGTCTCAGTCCTTATCAGGCTCAGCGTTGGGGAATTCGTCAGGCTCGCGTTGGTGATTGCCGGCTCCATCGCCTTGGCCAACCCGAAGTCCAGTACCTTGACCTTTTCCTCCGGCGTGATCTTCACGTTCGCCGGCTTGAGGTCCCGGTGGACGACGGCTTTCTCGTGCGCCGCTTCAAGCGCCTCTGTTATCTGGCGGGCGATGGCCAGGGCTGCATCGACAGGAAGCCCTGAGCCGTGAGTCTTGAGCCGCTCCGCGATCGTCTCGCCCTCGACCAGCTCCATGATGAGGAAGTGCCGGTCGCCGTCTTGCTCCATCCCGTAGAGCGCCGCAATGTTGGGGTGGTTGAGCGAGGCGAGAACCTGCGCCTCGCGCTTGAAGCGCGCGACGCGTTCGGGGTCGGTGGCAAAAGCTTCGGGGAGGACCTTGATGGCGACCTCGCGCCCGAGCTTCGTGTCTCTGGCGCGATAGACCTCACCCATGCCGCCCGCGCCCAGCATGGCAACGATTTCGTTTTGACCCGCCCGCGCGTTCTGGTAGGGTGTCGCCGATGAAATTCGGTGTGACGTTCCCCCAGAGAGAAATCGGCACAGACCCGGTGGCCATCCGCGATTTTGTCCAGGCGGCAGAAGGCGCGGGCTTCGATTACCTGGTCGCGTACGACCATGTCACCGGCGCCCATCCGGACAGATTCATCGGCCGGGATGTCGGCTTCCCTTCACCTCCGTATCTCTATGACTGCCAGTTTCACGAGCCGTTCACGCTCTTCGCCTATCTCGCCGGCCTGACCACACGAATCGAGTTCACGACCAGCATCTTGATTCTGCCCCAGCGCCAGACGGCTCTGGTGGCCAAGCAAGCCGCCGAGGTGGATCTGCTGTCTGGCGGGCGACTGCGACTGGGTGTCGGGGTAGGGTGGAACTTCACCGAGTACGAGGCGCTCAACCAGGACTTTCACACGCGCGGCGCCCGTCAGGAAGAGCAGATCATCGTCTTGCGCAAGCTCTGGGCCGAAGAGCTTGTTTCCTTTCACGGGCGCTGGCACCACTTCGATCGCGTCGGCATCGCTCCCCGGCCCACGCGTCCGATTCCCGTGTGGATCGGCGGCGGCTTGACCGATCCGTTGATGAAGCGCGTGGCTCGGGTCGCGGACGGCTGGATGCCGCTGTTGTTTCCCGGTCAGGACGCGGCGGAGGTGTTCGGCCGGCTCCGTTCCCACTTGGAGCACCAGGGTCGGGACATCGCGTCCTTCGGACTCCAGGCGGCGGTATGGACGCAGCCCGGACGCGAGGCCGACTGGATCGGCAACGCCAAGCGCCTGCAATCCCTCGGCGTCACTCATCTCGGTGTCGGAGAGTTCCCAGCCCGAGGCACCCCGAGCGAGGCGCTCGCCAGAGCGATCGCGGCCAAACAACTGCTGGCACCGGCGCTCCAGGATTGACCAGACCACCGTGCGGCTGCACAATCCTGTAATCCTGCCATTCTGCAATCCTGCAATGCTATAATCACCCCCGCTCTTTAAACGCGTCCCTGCGAGGACGCAAAGAGGTGACTGATGCCGTCCCGCGCGCCCGCTCCCCGCAATCACCCAATCACCCAATTACTCAATTACCCAATTCCGCCGCAGGTGTCCTTGTGACCGTCGTGATGGACGCGGACCGCATGAGCCGCACGCTGACGCGCATCGCGCACGAGATCGTCGAGCGCAACCGGGGCATCGAGGAACTGGCGCTCGTCGGCATTCGCACGCGCGGCGTCCCCATCGCCAAGCGCCTGGCGCACGCGATCGGTGAGATTGCCGGCCACGAGGTGCCGACGGGCGCGCTCGACATCACCCTGTACCGCGACGATCTGATGCGCCACGCCGTGGGCCCACAGCCGGTCGTCCGCAGCACCGAAATTCCGTTCTCGATCGACGACAAGCGCATTCTGCTGGTGGACGATGTGCTGTACACCGGCCGGACGATTCGGGCGGCGCTCGACGCGCTCATCGATTTCGGCCGCCCGAAGGTGATCCAGCTCGTCGTGCTGGTCGACCGCGGGCACCGCGAGCTGCCGATCAAGGCCGACTACGTGGGCAAGAACCTGCCGACCTCGGCCAGCCAGAGCGTGCAAGTGCACCTGATGGAGATAGATGGCAAAGACGAGGTTGAGATTCAGGAGACATAGGAATTGCTGATTGCGGATTGCTGATTACATGAAGAAGGACTTGCTAAGCATCGCTGACCTCTCGTGTGAAGAGATCACGCTGATTCTCGACACGACCGAGGCCATGCGCGAGATCGGCCAGCGGCCGATCAAGAAGGTCCCGACGCTGCGCGGAAAGACCGTCGTGAACCTGTTTTACGAGCCGAGCACGCGTACCCGCACGTCGTTTGAGATCGCCGAGAAGCGGCTGAGCGCCGACACGCTGAGCATTCCGGTCTCGACCTCGAGCGTGCTGAAGGGCGAGACGCTCGTTGACACGGCCCTGAACATCGAGGCCATGCAGCCCGACATGATCGTCTTGCGCCACGCTTCGTCCGGCGCCGCTCATCTGCTGTCGCGCATCTGCCGGTCGCGGATCATCAACGCGGGCGACGGCATGCACGAGCATCCGACCCAGGCGCTGCTCGACGCCTTCACCATCCGCGAGCACAAACACCGCATCGAGGGCCTCAAGGTGACCATCGTCGGCGACCTGCTGCACAGCCGCGTGCTGCGATCGGACGCGCTGCTGCTGACCAAGCTCGGCGCCCAGGTGTGTGTCTGCGGGCCGGCGACGCTCGTGCCGGTCGGGATCGAGCGGCTGGGCGTGCGGGTGTCGACGTCGGTGGACGAAGCGGTGGCCGACGCCGACGTGATTATGCTGCTGCGGATTCAGCACGAGCGCATGCAGGGAGCGTTCTTCCCGTCGGTGCGCGAATACTTCAACACGTTCGGCATGACGAAAGCACGCGTGGCGCGCGCCAGGCCGGATGTCATCATCATGCATCCGGGTCCGATGAACCGGGGCGTCGAGATCGCGTCGGATGTCGCGGATGGTCCGTACTCGGTGATTCTCGAGCAGGTGGCCAACGGCGTCGCGGTCCGGATGGCGGTCCTGTATCTGCTGGCGGGCGGTGTAGAAGATGAAGCGGCTGCTTAGGGGTGGACGCGTCGTGGACCCGGCCAACGGCCGGGACGGCATGTTCGACGTGCTCGTCGACGGCGATCGCATTCTGCGAGTCGGTCGAGATCTCGCCCCCGACTCTGACACACAGGTGGTCGAGTTGCCGGCTGGGCTCGTCGTCTGTCCGGGCCTCATCGACATGCACGTCCATCTGCGCGAGCCGGGGCAGGAGCACAAGGAGACCGTGGCGACCGGCACGGCGGCGGCTGTCGCCGGCGGGTTCACGGCGGTCGCGTGCATGCCGAACACCAGCCCGGTGAACGACAACGCCGGCGTCACCGAGTTCATCCTGAAAAAGGCCGCCGAAGCTCACCTCGCCCGCGTCTATCCGATTGGCGCGGTCTCGCGCGGGCAGCAGGGCGACGAGCTCGCCGACATCGCCGAGCTGAAGCAGGCCGGCTGCGTCGCCATTACGGATGACGGGCGGCCCGTGGCGACAGCGATGCTGATGCGGCGCGCGCTCGAATACGCCGGCATGTTCGGGCTGGCCGTCATCGAGCACTGCGAGGAGCAGACGCTCAAGGCCGACGGCGTCGCCCACGAGGGGTTTCACGCGTCAACGCTCGGCCTGCGCGGCATTCCCGGCGAAGCCGAGTCGATTATGGCGCTGCGCGACATCTCGCTGGCGGCGCTGACCGGGGGCGTGGTCCACATCGCGCACATGAGCGCGCGGCAGACGCTCGATGCGGTCCGGTACGGCAAGTCGCGTGGCGTCCTCGTCACGTGCGAGGTCACGCCGCACCACTTCGTCCTGACCGACGAGATGCTGGCGGCGCCGATTCCGTACGACACAAACGTCAAAATGAACCCGCCGCTGCGCGAGGCGGTCGATCGCGACGCCATGCTGGCGGGCCTCGCTGACGGCTCGATCGATGTGATTGCGACCGACCATGCGCCGCATCATTACGACGAGAAGCGCGTCGAGTTCGACCACGCGCCGTTCGGCATCACCGGTCTTGAAACGGCGGTGTCACTCTGTTTGGACCGCCTCGTGCATCCGGGTGTCGTCACGCTTTCGAGAATCGTCGAGCTGCTGTCGGTCAACCCCGCGCGGATTCTGAAGGTGGCGGGCGGCTCGCTGGCCGAGGGCGCGCCCGCCGACATCACCGTCCTCGCGCCCGATCTGAGGGTGAAGGTGTCGGTGGAGCGCATGCGCTCGAAGTCGAAAAACACGCCGTTCGATGGCTGGCAGCTCCGCGGAGGCGTGGCGGCCACCATTGTGGGTGGACGAGTGGTCTATGTGAATGAAGACGTGTCCGGCTTCAGCCGGACCTTGAGGCGTGAGCTGAGGTGAATGGAGCAATGAGTCCAACCATGAGCGTCGATCGTCAATCGGATATTCGTGAGAAAGCGCTGAAGGATCTCCAGCAGTCCGAGGTCCTGATGCTCGGCGGGCACTTCGATTACGGGAACCTCTACCACGGGCGCGTGTACCTCAACGCGCACCAACTGTTTCGTCACCCGTCGACCATCTGGCGCTTCGCGCAGGACCTCATCGATCTGCTTCCGTCCGATCTCATTCAACGGACCGAGGTCGTGGCCGGTCCGGCGACCGGGGGAGCGCTCCTGGCGCACACCATCGCGGGGCTGCTCGACAGCCGGCGCAGCCTCACGCATCCACCGTGCAGCTTCGCGCCGTTCAACGTCGAGGCGGCGGGCGGACTTGCGCTCAGACCGTTCTATCGCCGGGAGCTGGCGGGGAAGCGCGTGCTGCTGGCCGACGATGTGCGGAACACGGGAGAGACGTTCGCCCGGTGTGCGGCGCTCGTCCGCGAGTCGGGAGGCACGGTGCTGGCCACCGTCGAGATCTACGATCGGCTGGAGGCGCTGCGCGATCTCGGCGTGCCGAACGTCGCGCTCGCCGAATACAAGGCGCCCGAAAACTACAAAGCGGAGGATTGTCCCCTCTGCAAGGCCGGCACGCCCATCACGAGATTCTGAAGGCTCTTTGACCGCCGACGACGGTATAGTCCTCTTGACCGTTCATGTCCGCGATCATCGAGAACCCCATCCTCAACTCGCCTTTTCTCGAGCCGACGCGCCACTTCAGGTTCGACGACGAAGGCATCACCAACGAGATCGCGAGCGGTCGTCGGCCCAGCTCGCATTTCGTCCCGATTCCCCGCGCGAAGAAGAAGGGCAAGCAGCTTCAGTTCGAGACCGAGTGGACCAAGGACCGGATTGAGTCAAACCCGGTCGTGGACCGCATCCGTCAGCGTGTAGGCGCTTGGCGTAAAGGTGGATACGTCGGCGTCACGGGCGTGACGTCGCGCCTGCTTTCGTACTGGACGCGCGAAGGGCGCGACAAGCCGCTCTTCTTCTGTCAGGTCGAAGCCGTCGAAACCGCCATCTACATTGCGGAAGTCGCGCGGAAGTACGGCGACGCGTGGATCGAGAACGATCTGCGCACGGCGAACGACACGTCGAATCCCGGGCTGCCGCGCCTGGCGCTGAAGATGGCGACCGGATCCGGCAAGACGGTCGTGATGGCGATGGTTATCGCGTGGCAGGCGCTCAATAAGCTGGAGGACCGCCAGGACGCGCGCTTCTCCGACGCGTTTCTGATCGTCACTCCCGGGATCACCATTCGGGACCGCCTCCGGGTTCTCCTGCCGACCGATCCCGACAACTACTATCGCCAACGCGACATCCTTCCGTCGGACCTGCTGGAGCGGCTGGCACAGGCAAGGATCGTGATCACGAACTACCATGCCTTCCTGGCCCACGAGCGAGGAGACGCGGCCAGGCTGACCAAGTCGATTCTGACAAGAGGTGAGCCAAGTCCATTCCAGGAGACGCCCGATCAGGTCGTTCGCCGCGTCTGCCGCGATCTCGGTGGCAAGAAGAACATCGTCGTCATCAACGACGAAGCACATCATTGCTACCGCCGGCGTCCGGACGCCGAAGAGGAGACCCCGGAGACCCTGGAAACACTGACCGGCGACGACCGGCAGGAGGCGGCGAAGCGCGACGAGGAAGCTCGTGTGTGGCTGTCCGGTCTTGAAGACGTGAAGAGCAAGATCGGCGTGAAAGCGATCTACGATCTGTCCGCCACGCCCTTCTTCCTGCAAGGATCCGGCTATCCCGAAGGCACGCTCTTTCCGTGGGTGGTCTCGGACTTTTCGCTCGTCGATGCGATCGAGGCGGGTATCGTGAAGGTCCCGCGCGTGCCGGTGGCCGACAACTCGATGACCGGCGACCAGCCGACGTACCGCGACCTGTGGATCAGGATCCGCGAGGGCCTGCCCAAGAAGGGCAGGAAGACCGACGCCATCGGCGGCGAACCGAAGCTGCCAGCCGAACTGCAGGGCGCGCTGCACAGCCTGTACGACAACTATCGCCTGTCGTTCGAGAAATGGGAGGCGAATGCCGAAGCCAGGGCCCGTGGCCTGACGCCGCCCGTCTTTGTCGTCGTCTGCAACAACACGAATGTCTCGAAGATGGTGTTCGACTACGTGGCGGGTTGGACCAAACCCCTGGCGGATGGATCCGAGGTCGTGGTGCCGGGAGCGCTCGACCTCTTCAACAACGAAGAGAGCGGCCGATGGTCCGCGCGGCCGAACACGATCCTGGTGGACTCCACGCAGCTCGAATCGGACGAAGGGATGAGCCCCGAGTTCAAGAAGATTGCCGCGGCTGAGATCGAGGAGTTCAAATCCGAGTATCGAGCGCGGTTTCCAGGCCGGAGCACCGACGATCTACGCGACGAAGACCTCTTGCGCGAGGTGATGAATACCGTCGGCAAAGCGGGAAAGCTCGGCGAGCGCGTGCGCTGCGTCGTGTCCGTGTCGATGCTGACCGAAGGCTGGGATGCCAACACGGTGACGCACATTCTGGGCGTGCGGGCTTTTGGCACCCAGCTTCTCTGCGAGCAGGTTGTCGGCCGCGGCCTGCGGCGCATGAGATATGCCGTGAACAGCGACGGAAAGTTCGACGCCGAGTATGCCGAGGTCTACGGCGTGCCGTTTTCGTTCATTCCCTGTTCCGGCTCGAGTCCCAATCCGACTCCTGGGCCGATGCCGACGCGTGTACGGGCGCTCGAGGACCGGATTGCGTGCGAAGTGACGTTCCCGCGCCTGCTCGGCTACCGGTACGACGTGCCAAGCGAGAGACTGGCGGCGACCTTCACGGCCGATTCCAGGCTCGCCCTCTCGACCGCGGACATTCCGACCCGGACCGAGAATGCGCCAATCGTCGGCGAGCGAACCATCCACACGCTTGACGACCTCAAGCGGCACCGCGACAACGAAGTGGCGTTCCTGCTCGCCAAACTGACACTCGAGAAATACTTCCGGCAGGACAACGAACAGAAGACCGATCGGCCGTCGGTCCATCGCTTCGATGCTGACGTGAAAGGCTGGCTGTTCCCCCAGATGCTGGCGATTGCCAAGCGCTGGCTCGCCGAGTGCGTCACCTGCAAGGACAACACGTTTCCCCAGCTGCTGCTCCTGGTCGAGTTCGCGCACGATGCGGCCGACCGGATTTACAAGGCGATTGTCGAGAGCGCGGCCGGCACGCCCGCCCTCAAGCCGATCCTGAGGCCCTACGACGTTGTCGGCTCGACCCGATACGTGGACTTCGACACGACCAAGGCGGTGTATCCGACCGCTTCCGACAAGTGCCACGTCTCCCACGTTGTCGCCGACACCGGGTCGTGGGAGCAGAAGATGGCGCAGGCACTCGAGGAGATGCCAGAGGTTGTGCGCTATGTGAAGAATCAGAGCCTCGGCTTCACGATTCCATACACGTTGAACGGCGAGGAGAAGCAGTACTACCCCGACTTCGTCGCTCAGATGAAGGTTGGCGGAAGTAGTGTCCGGCTTCAGCCGGACGTTCTCAATCTGATCATTGAAGTCACAGGCGAAGCGCGGAAGGACAAGGCCGCGAAGGTGACGACCGCGCGGACGCTGTGGGTGCCGGCGGTAAACAACCATGGCGGCTTCGGCCGATGGGCGTTTGTCGAAGTGACCGATCCGTGGGACGCGCAGCGCACGATTCGTGCCGCGCTCTCGAAATCGATGCAGGAGGCGTGACCTCACTTGTCACGTCCGTGGGAAGAATGGAAGCGTGAGTAAGAAGGCTCTTCGGCTGGACGAGATCGGCTACTGGTCGGAGGTGATCTTCGACACGTATCGCATGAGAGGGGCACTCTGATGGCCACGAACTCTCACATCGAGTGGACGGAAGCGACGTGGAATCCCGTCACGGGCTGCACGAAGATCAGTCCCGGATGCGCGCACTGCTACGCGGAGCGGATGGCGAAGAGGCTGAAGGCCATGGGTCAGGGCAACTACGCTAACGGATTTGAACTTACCCTTCAGGGGCAGATGCTCGACCTGCCGCTTCGGTGGAAGCGATCGAAGCGCATCTTCGTCAACTCGATGAGCGACATGTTTCACGCGGACGTCCCCGTCGACTTCATCCAAAAGGCCTTTGACGTCATGCGCCGCGCACACCAGCACCAGTTTCAGATTCTAACAAAGCGCTCGGAGAGACTGCTGAGCCTCGACTGGCAGTTGGCCTGGCAGCCGCACATCTGGATGGGCGTCAGCGTCGAGAATGCTCGATTCCTGCACCGGATCGACCACTTGCGCGCCACGCGTGCCCACGTCAAGTTCCTTTCCCTTGAGCCGCTTCTTGGTCCGCTGCCTTGCCTCGATCTGCGGAATATCGATTGGGTGATCGTCGGTGGAGAATCAGGCCCAGACGCCAGGCCGATGCATCCATCCTGGGTGGGGGATATTCGGGACCAGTGCCGGAATGCGGGAGTCGCGTTTTTCTTCAAGCAGTGGGGCGGTGTCTTCAAGAGCCGGACCGGGCGTGAGCTCGAGGGACGCACATGGGATCAGATGCCGAACGAGCCCCGCATCGGATGGGCGCTCCGTTCAGTAGAACAGCAAGCGTGACGCCGACGTGAGATGAAAGAACGAGAAGGCGGCGGCTTGCCGGCGGTGTTGAAGGGGTCTAAGCTGGCGCGATGCTGGATTGGGCCACGTGTCCAGTCGTTGAACGCGCGCCCGAGCGCGTCAGCGGCGCGTGGGTGTTCAAGGGAACCCGAATCCCGGTGCGCGCGCTGTTCGAGAATCTTGAAGAGGGCGCGAGTGTGGATGATTTTCTGAAGTGGTTCCCCGGCGTCACGCGCGATCAGGTGATCGCCGTGCTGACGCACGCCACGCACAGCTTGACGCCTGCCTGACGCGGCCTTGAAGAGACGTAAGTTGCTGGCCCGGCTCGTTTCTGGTGCGGTTCAGAACGTTGCCTTCTCCGATCTACACTCCCTCGTAACGGGCTTCGGCTTCGAGCTTCGGGGTACGAGCGGTAGCCACCACATCTACTCGCATTCGGCGATTCCCGAGCTCATCAACCTGCAGGACGTCAACGGCCAGGCGAAGCCCTATCAGATTCGCCAGGTGCTCAGGCTGGTGGAGCGGTACAATCTTGCACTGGAGGACGAGGCGTGAGCGACTATCACATCAACATCTTTTATAGCGACGAAGATGCTGCCTACGTCGCCGATATTCCCGACCTCAACTCCTGCTCGGCGGTGGGTGCCACGCCCGAAGAAGCGCTGGCTGCTGTCGAGGTCGCGAAGGAAGCATGGCTGGAGACAGCGCGCGAGACCGGAAGGCAAATCCCCACCCCGCGTTATCGCCCCGCGATCTATCAGACCGTCAAGTAACGGTTGATGGCTCCGAAGACGAAATCGCCGAAAGCGCCGACTGAAATCACGTCGATCCGCCACAAGAAGGACACGCGGGTCAATATTCCGACCGAGGAGCTGCGCGACTTCGTCGCCGAGGACGAGAAGGCGCCGAAGGCGATGCTCTATCCGCGCGATCCGTCGCTCGACCCGCAGCTTGTCTGGAAGGGCAAGGACGAGCAGGATGCCGCGGCCCTCGAGGTGCCGGTCGTTCCGATTTACATCCAGGAGAAGGTGCATCCGCAGGCGCTCGTCGAGAACCTGCGCGACACGACGAAGGCGGGCGAGAAGGAACCCGAGCTGACGCTCTTCAACGACTTCAACGGGATGGACGATGCGGCGTTCGACAAGAAGGTGGACTTCTACCACCACGACCAGCACTGGTCGAACCGGATGATCCTCGGCGACTCGCTGCTCGTGATGACGAGCCTCGCCGAGAAGGAAGGGCTGAAGGGCAAGGTCCAGACGATCTATTTCGATCCGCCGTACGGCATCAAGTTCGGATCGAACTGGCAGGTGTCCACCCGCAAGCGCGACGTGAAGGACGGGAAGGTGGAGGACGCGACGCGCCAACCGGAACAGATCCGCGCGTTCCGCGACACGTGGAAGCTCGGCGTTCACTCGTACCTTGCCTACTTGCGGGATCGACTCTTCGTGGCACGCGAGCTGTTGACCGTGAGCGGCAGCATCTTCGTTCAAATCGGTGACGAGAACGTGCATTTGGTTAGGTGTGCGTTGGACGAAGTGTTCGGTAGCGAGAACTTTGTCGCACAGATAAACGTGCAGAAAACAGGGTCAGTATCGACCGGCCTTCTTCCGACGACCGTCGACTATGTCCTGTTCTACGCGAGAGACAGGAGCTTGTTGAAATACCGTCAGCTCTTTTCAGAGCGTGAAGCTGGCACAACGACGCTTGATCGATACGACTTGGTTCTGCTGCCCGACGGTTCTCAGCGCCGACTTACTGCGGTCGAACTCGAAGATCCCAGTTCAGTGCGAGGGCGACGATTCAGATATCAATCGCTGCTTAGTGCTCGACCCGCGTCCGGAACTGACGTACGGGAGTTCTCGCTCAATGGTCAGCGATTCACGCCAGGCTCGGGGACTTTCAAGACGGATCGTTCCGGTTTGGAGCGATTGGCGTCTGCTCTTCGATTGAGCCACGTTGGCACGACGCTGCAGTACGTCCGGTATGTTGATGACTTCCCGGTGGTCCCGGTGAACGATCGCTGGGAGTCGATTCAGATTGGAACTGAGTTGACTTATGTAGTTCAAACGAGCGTTAGGGTAGTCGAACGTTGTCTACTTATGACGACTGAGCCTGGCGACTTGGTTCTGGATCCAACCTGCGGTTCGGCGACGACAGCGTTTGTGGCGGAGCAGTGGGGGCGGCGCTGGATCACCATCGATACGAGCCGGGTCGCGCTGGCGCTCGCGCGAACGCGGCTGATGGGCGCGAAGTATCCGTACTACCTCCTTGCCGATTCGCCGGAAGGCGTTCGCAGAGAGGCCGAGGTCACGGGGAAGATTCCTCCCGACTACAAGACCGACAACGACATCCGGAAGGGTTTCGTCTACAAGCGCGTGCCGCACGTCACGCTGAAGTCGATCGCGAACAATCCGGACATCAAGGAAGGAATGTCGCGGGTGGAAATCGACTCCGCAATCCAGCGCCACGCTGATACCGAGCTGCTCTACGACAAGCTGACGGTCCTCGCCACGCGGATGAATCCCGATCTGTCGATGGGCGACGAGTTGCTCAAGAAAACCGGCGCCGGCAACCTGTTCATGGTCTTCGGCGAGCCTGATATCAAGATCAGCGCAACCGACGACAATGGAGAACAGCACCTCACCGTCGAGGTGAAGGGCGTCGACGTCTACGATCCGACGACGGGGCAGATCCGCAGCAGTTCGACGGACGATATCGCCTGCTGGTTCATCGACACGGACTACAACGGAGAGAGCTTCTTCGTCCGGCACGCGTACTTCACGGGCGGAGAGGAGCCGTATGAAAAACTGAAACGCGCCCTGCGCGCCGAGATAGACGAGGGCTCGTGGGCGACGCTCTACAGCACTGTCAGCCGGCCGTTCGCCCCGCCAGAGACCGGCAAGATCGCCGTCAAGGTCATCAACCACTACGGCGACGAAGTGCTGAAGGTGTTTGAACTCTAAGTCCGATCGAAGGCCGTGGCGTTCCGTCGAGACCTGTTGAAGCTGCTGACCGTCCAACCACGATCCGTGTCGTCGCTTGCGCGCGAGCTGGGGCTCAGGCGCGGCGACGTGGAGGAGGACCTGCGTCACGTCATTCGCACCGCGCGGGCCGCGGGCCATCGCGTCATCGTCGAGCCGGCCCGCTGCCGGGCGTGCGGATTCACCTTCGGCGAAGAGAAGCTGCTGAAGCCGGGGAAGTGTCCGTCGTGCCGAGGCACGCGGTTGTACGAGGCGCAGATTCGGATCGAGGTTGGACTGAGCCAGACTTGAAACTTGAGACTTACGGTCTCAGCGAGGCGTAAGCCTCAGATGTCCGATCGCGCCTGCCTCGACGTCCTTGCGCTCCATCCTCATAGGCCGGTATCGCACCTTCTGCCAATCCTGGAGAAAGTCGTCATAGTGGCGCGAGAGCGGGTGGCCTGATTCACCAACCGCGTCGATGAATCGGCTGTCGTTGGCAGGCGAGAGGTCGATGATCTCGCGGTAGCTGGCCACCGAGCGCTGTTCGTACGGGCGGTCGGCCGACACCGTGCCGACGTTGACCGTGCTCCAGTCGCCGCCGTTCGGGATCGAACGGCTGAGGATCGGCCGCAACATCGCAATGCTGTCGAGCTGGTGCGGAAAGACCGCGCGGTGCACCTCGTCCCACCGCCAGCGCGTCAGGTCGCGACCCAGCCGCACGGTCAGATCGGCGACTGCGTCATTGAGCGCA
The DNA here is from genome assembly GCA_001767495.1 of Acidobacteria bacterium RIFCSPLOWO2_12_FULL_65_11. GTDB lineage: Bacteria > Acidobacteriota > Vicinamibacteria > Vicinamibacterales > CAVVIG01 > 2-12-FULL-65-11. The sequence goes on from MELA01000083.1 coordinate 17,116, forward strand.
GCGGTCACCGCTTCCTCGCACCTCTCCCGCACTCCCGGCGTTCGCACATCGTCGCACCACGCGCTGTCCCTAGCGGCTGGGTCCGCCGGCAGGAGTTGCACCCCAGTCGTGGTGCCGTTGGCAGACGTAGTGTCCGCCTTCAGGCGGACCGCCTGTGACCCGAGCGTGCTGACGAGGAAGCGTGTGGTGAAGCTGAAGCGTCCCAGATAGTTCTCGGTCACACGCGGACCCAGATCGTCGCCGACAAGGGCCGGCACCAGCTTGAGAAACCATGCCTCGAAGATCGCCGGCGCGGCGAGGTCGCCTCGCGCGTCGCCGTTCCAGTCGCGCAGCACGGCCAGTGCGCGCTGGCCATCGGGATCGGTCGGATGCGCCAGTGGCAGCAACACCGGCAGCAGCGTCTTGGCGTGCTGCGAGAGCGTGTCGGCCTGGATCCGGGCGAAATCATCTGGCGTGAGTCCTGACCTGGTTCCGTCCGGCTGAAGCCGGACACTACGACCGGCGTCAGACAGCAGGTCGGTAATGCGCTGCGCGCGGTACGGCTCGGGCCACTCATGGCCGAGCAGGTGCGGATAGCCGGCCGGCGCCGGGCGATTGTTGGCGGTGACGATGAAGTGCTCGGGCGGGTCGTAGAGATGGGGCAGCTGGTCGAAGGGAATCCAGCCGGTCCATTCTGTGTCGCCAGACCAGCCCTCGATGGGCAGCGAGCCGTCGCCTCCCGCGCGAATCGGGATCCGCCCGGGCGCGTAGTAGCCGATGTGGCCATCGACATCGCCGTAGACGAAATTCTGCGACGGCACGACGAAATAGCGGAGTGCGTTGGTGAAGTCGTCCCAATTGCGCGCGTCGTTCAGCTTCAGAAACGCCGCGAGCGTCGTGTCGTCGGGATCGAGCGCCGTCCACCGGAACGCCAGCGGGTCGAGCGGAGCCGGCTTTGGATCGGCGACAAGCGCGGCATTGTTCGCGTTGATGGCGTCCGACACCAGTGGTCCATGCCGAGTGATGCGCACCTCGATCTGCACCGGTGCGGCGCCCTTGACCTTGATGATCTCGCTCAGGATCGTCAGCGGCTCCTGATTCCCGCGGTACTCGGCAAACCGTCCGGTCGCGTCGATGCGCTCGCGGTAGAGATCCTCGACATCGGCCGCCACGTTGGTGGTGCCCCACGCGATGAAGCGGTTGCGTCCGAGCGCCACGGCCGGCACGCCGGGCAGCGTCGCACCGATCACGTCGAAAGCGCCGGCAGAGAGGTGCGCCAGATACCATATTGACGGCAGTCTGGTACCGAGATGGGGATCGTTGGCGAGGAGCGGCTTGCCCGTCGCCGTGAGCGATCCGTCGACGACCCAGTTGTTCGAGCCGAGCGCTTCGGTGGTGGCGGCGCCGAGCAGAAAATCACGAACGCGAGGCTCGCCCTGCGACAGTGCGGCGCGGAAAGCGGCAGACCAGGAGTCAAATGCACTCGTGTAGGGCGGGTCCTTTCGGACCCGCCGGACAGCCGGGTCCAAAAGGACCCGGCCTACCTCGGACTTTGACGAAAGGCGGCGGCTTGAGACTGGTATGTCGCGCGCGTGGAGAATGCTCGGGCCATCAGCCGCGTACGGCGGCATGAGCTGCCGCATGCGCTCCACGCCCACGAGCTGGACGAGGTCGCGCCGCAGGAGCTCGAACGAGTAGTTCGCGCTCAGATCCCAGGCCATCATCTTGACCCAGACGATGACGTCGACGCCGGTCCACGGCTCAGGCTGCACACCGAGCAGTGTGAACTCTGGCGGCAATCGGCTGCCGCGACGAGTCGAGACAAACGCGTTCACGCCCGCCACGTACGCATCGATCTGTTGTCGGGCCCAATCCGGCGTCGAGTTCCACGCCGCGGCGGCCGCACGGCCGAAGCCGACCGTGCGAAGGAACCGATCCTGGGAGACGGCGGCGGGCCCGAAGATCTCGGCCAGGCGGCCGTGGCCGATGCGCCGCTGCAGTTCCATTTGCCACAGGCGGTCCTGTGCGTGCACGTAGCCGAGTCCGAATAGGGCGTCCGACTTGGTCGCTGCGAAGATGTGCGGAATCGCGTCTCGGTCCCGAACGATGTCGATAGGCGCAGAAGGGCCGGTCACCGAAACAACCCCATCTATGACCGGAAGCGATCGTCGGAGATACGCGTAGGAAGCGCCGGACAGAACGGCGATGGCCACGACGAGGGACGCGAGCGCTTTCACAGAACGGCGGCGCATGACGCGATCATACAATTGCAGGATTGCAGAATGGCAGGATTGCAGAATGGCCGCACATTGTTGAATTGAAGACGGCCCTCGACCGTCTGTACGAGAGCTTCAACTATCCCGATTCGGCGGCCGATCCGATTCAGATCGTGCGTCGGTACGAGAGGCCGGCCGATCGCGAGGTCGTGGGATTCTGCGCGGCGGCGCTCGCCTTCGGACGCGTGACGAGCGTCCTGCAGTCGATCGAGCGACTCGCGACGATCATGGGACGCCACCCTTCGGCGTACGTCCGCGCCTTCGATCCGCGGCGGCAGAGCGGCGCCTTCGCCGGTCTCGTCCATCGGTGGACGCGGGGCATCGATCTGGTCGCGCTCCTGTGGATCGTGCGGCAGATGATGGAGCGCTCGGGCTCGATAGAGGGGTTCTTCCTCGAGGGCTACGATCCCGAAGCCGACGACATCGAGCGCGCTCTCGACAGCTTCTCGACGCGGGCGCGGGCCCTCGACATGAAGGCGGCGTACGGGCGCCTGCCGAAACGGCCGGGCGTGCATTACTTCTTTCCGCGGCCCTCGGCCGGCAGCGCCTGCAAGCGACTCAACCTCTTTCTGCGCTGGATGGTTCGCAACGATGCCCTCGACCTGGGCGTGTGGACACGGGTGTCGCCCGCCAAACTCGTGGTCCCTCTCGATACGCACGTGATTCGGGTTGGCCGCTGTCTCCGCCTGACGCGCTACGCCAGCCCTGGGTGGGCCATGGCGAGGGACATCACGGCGTCGCTCCGCCGCCTCGACGCGGACGATCCCGTCAAGTACGACTTCGCGCTCTGCCACATCGGGATGATGAACGCCTGCGGGTTCAATCGGTCGCGGGCTGATGGGGTCGGGCGGACGGCGTCTCGGGATCTGAATTGCCCGCTCCGTGGCCTCTGCCGGCCACACGCGCGTACACGGCCGCGGTCTCGGCGACCATCCGCTCGACGGTGAACCGCGCGGAGACGCGTGCGAAGCCGGCTTCGCCCATCCGGCGGCGGAGCCCCTCGTCGGTCAGCAGCCGGACAATCGCGCCGGCCATGGCCTGATGGTGACGCGGCGCGACGAGCAGGCCGGTCACGCCGTCTTCGACCACCTCCGGAATCCCGCCGGCGCTTGTGGCCACAATCGCGCGCCGGCAGGCCATGGCGTCCAGCAGCGACGTCCCGAGACCTTCGGTGACCGAGCTCATCACGAACAGATCGAAGCCCTTGATGCAGCCCAGCACGTCGGTGCGGAATCCGGGCAGCAGGACGTGCTTCTCGAGGTGGTGCTCGTGCACCTGCCGCTCCAGGTGCTCCCTCAGCGCGCCCTCGCCGAGGATGACGAATCGCGCGTCAGGGATCTCGTGGACCACGAGGTGTGCTGCGTCGATCAGATGGCGCTGGCCTTTGTGCGGCTCGAGCGCGGCGACGTTGCCGACGATCGGCGCGTGATGGGGCAGCCAGAACGTCTCGTGAATGCTGACCGGTGGCGCCGCGACGACGTGTTCGATGTCGATCCCCTCGTGAACCGTGACCGTCCGATCGGCCGGTATGCTGTCGGCGACGAGGATCTTCCGGATGGCTTCAGACGCCGCGATGAAGCAATCCACCTGACGATGCTTCCAGCGGGAGAATGAGTTGTTCTGGAGGTGGAAATCGACCCGGCGCGAGACGACCAGTGCCGGCCCGCGGCCGCTTGGCCGGCCGGTTGTACGTCCGCTCGAGGGCGCCCCGCCACGCCCGCTCGTGTAGGATGATGCTCCGCCGAGCGACAGTGCGAGCGCCGCCATGGCAACGCCGTGCGCGTCGTGCGCGTGGATGACGTCGGGCCCAAGTTGCCGCACGATGCGTGAGAGGCGCCAGGCGGCCGACAGGTCCATCTCGGTCCGCGGCGCAATGGGAATGAGCTCGAGTCCTTCGGCCGCGCGACGCCGCAGCTCGCCGTCAGGATGGGCGACGAGCGCCGCGCGCTGGCCCATCGCACGCAGGCCGTTGACCGTGAGGAGCACCTGATTCTGGCCGCCGCGCCAGGTCCGCGCTGTATCGATATGGAGCGAGAACATCACCTGCGCCGCTGAAGCTCCCACAGTTTGGCAAACTTCAGAAAGACGTAGTAGGAGTTCATCGCCGAGACGATCAGCCCGACGGCGCCGTCGCGGATGCCGCCTCGGAGGATGTAGTTCCTCAGGAACGCCAGCGGCGGGTGACCGGCGACTTGCAGCAAGCCCGCGCGGCGACCGCTCTCATGCATCTGGCGTGCGGCGTACGTCGTGTAGCGGTCGATGGTTTCGAGATGATCCGCGATGTCGCGATAGGCAAAGTGATGCAGCTCGCCTCGTAGCTGGCCGACGCTGCCTCGAACCGTGACCGACTCGTGCACGTAGCGGCCACTCCATTGGCTGGCGCGCCGATCGTAGAGTCGCAGTTGATAATCGGGATACCAGTCCGTCGTGCGGATCCACCGGCCCAGGTGCCGCGTCACGCGCGGGATGCGATAACCGGCGTGGCCCGGTGTCGCCTTCATCAGAGTCCTGATCTCGTCGGCGAGCTCCGGCGTGACGCGCTCGTCGGCGTCGATCGAGAGAATCCAGTCGTGCGCGGCGAGGGACGCGGCGTAATTCTTCTGCTCGACGTACCCCGGCCACGCGCGCACGACGACGCGTGGCGTGTACCGCCGTGCGAGGGCCGCCGTCTCGTCCGTACTTTCCGAATCGACGACGATGAGCTCGTCGGCCCAGGCAACCGACTGCACGCAGTCGCTGATGTCCGCCGCTTCGTTCTTGGTGATGACCGTCACCGACAGCTTCGGCACCCGGGTATACTACGCGAACCCAACTGATGACACGCGACGAGCTCCTCGATCTGTTTCACCGCTCCGGCGCCTTGCACGACGGGCACTTCCGGCTCTCCTCCGGGCTCCACAGTCCCGGTTACCTGCAGTGCGCGCTCGTGCTGCAGCATCCACAACACGCCGAGATGCTTGGGCGCGCGCTCGCCGACCGCCTGCGCGATCTGCGGCCGACGGTCGTCCTCTCGCCGGCGCTCGGCGGCGTGATCATCGGCCAGGAAGTCGGCCGCGCGCTCGGCGTTCGCGCGATCTTCGCCGAGCGGAACGACGGCACGCTGACGCTCAGGCGCGGCTTCACGGTCGCAGAAAACGATCGCGTGCTCGTGGTCGAAGACGTCCTCACGACCGGAGGATCCACCCGCGAAACGATGCAGGTGGCGAGAGCGGCCGGGGGACAGGTCGTGGGCGTCGCGTCGATCGTCGATCGCAGTCGCGGGGTGGCGCGCTTTGATGTGCCGTTCTCGGCGCTTCTCGAGATGTCGCTGCCGACGTACGAGCCGGATCAGTGCCCGCTCTGCGCGAAGGGACTGCCGGTGGTGAAGCCCGGTTCAAGGCCGGTAATAGCTTGAGGCGCCGAATCAACACAGAGGACACGAAGGACGCCAAGGTCAATCTCGTGTTGTGATCGAATGTCCTTTGTGTCCTTGGTGTCGAAGCGATGGCAACGTTCAAGATCACCCTGGCGTACGACGGAACTGAGTTCGTCGGGTGGCAGCGACAGGCGACCGGGACGTCGATCCAGGGTCTCCTCGAAGGTGCGCTTGGCGAGCTGGACGGTCGCAAGGTGACCGTCACCGGCGCGGGTCGGACCGATGCCGGCGTCCATGCGCTCGGTCAGGTCGCCAGCTGTTCAATCGAGCGTTCGATCGCGAGCGGCCAGCTCGTCGGTGCCCTCAACGCACGACTGCCTGTCGATGTCCGAGTGCTGTCGGCGGCAGAGGTGCCGCCCACATTCCATGCGCGGTTCGACGCGCGCGCGAAAACGTACCGCTACCGGATCTGGAATGCCGACGTTGTCAGTCCCTTCGAGCGCCGGTACGCCTGGCATGTCGACGCCGCGCTCGATGTCGGCGCGATGAATGCCGCCGCGCGGCTCCTCGAAGGCCGCCACGATTTCGCGGCGTTCCGGGCTGCCGGGAGCGCAGCGCGTACGACAGACCGCATGGTGATCGCGTCGCGCGTCGATCGTCGGGATCGCCTGGTCGTCTATGAGATTACCGGCGACGGATTCCTCCGCTACATGGTCCGCGCGATCGTCGGCACGCTGGTCGAGATCGGCCGTGGACGACAGCCGCCCGAGTGGATGGGCGATGTGCTCGGCGCACGCGATCGGGCGCGCGCCGGACCGACCGCGCCGCCCGAAGGGCTGTTTCTTGTGCGCGTGGATTACGGCGGGCCCGGTAAAGTCCCTCTGAAGGCGGACACTACAGGGGTCTAAGATACAATCTGACGAAGGAACCTCATGTCCCTTGAGCAGCTCCTGGCCTGGATTCCGCCAGGATCTCCAGACGAAGCGCTGGCGCGTCAGGTGAACTTCGACCAGCTGCCGGCGCACGTCGCCATCATCATGGACGGCAACGGGCGGTGGGCGGCCGAGCGGCACCTACCGCGCGTCGAAGGCCATCGCGCCGGAATCGATTCGGTACGAGACGTCGTCGAAACGTCGGCGCGTCTCGGCATCGACGTCTTGACGCTGTACGCATTCTCGATCGAGAACTGGAAGCGGCCGCGCGCTGAAGTCAATACGCTGATGACGCTGCTCAAGCGGTACCTGCGGCTCGAGCTTGGCACGCTGCTCAAGAACAATATTCGCTTTCGTGTCATCGGCCGGGTCGACGAGCTGCCGCCCGATGTGCGGCACGAGCTTGAGATCGGGATCGGCCGGACGGCCGGTAACACCGGGATGCTCTTCAACATCGCGCTGAACTACAGCGGCCGGGCGGAAATTGTCGATGCGGCGCGACGCGCGATCGCCGCGGGCATCACGCCTGACGATCTCGACGAGCAGCACTTCAGCGACTTTCTCTATACGGCCGGCCAGCCCGATCCGGATCTGCTTATCCGCACGAGCGGCGAGATGCGCGTGAGCAACTTTCTGTTGTGGCAGATCGCGTACTCCGAGATCTGGGTCACCGAGACATTCTGGCCCGATTTTCGCTGCCGCCATCTGCTCGAAGCCGTCGTCGCCTATCAGAAGCGCGATCGCCGCTACGGCGGCATCAAGCAGCCGACCACAGTCGCCCTCGGCGCCAAGTGAGCGAACATTCTGATCTTCGAATCCCGAACCCCGAATCCCGAACCCCGAATCCCGAATCCCGGTGATTTAATGACGCGCGTACTGAGCGGCGCGGTCCTCGTCGCCCTCGTCGTGGCCGTCGTGTGGCTGGCACCGCCGGTCGTACTGGCCGCCGTCGTGGCGCTCGTCCTGGCGCTGGCGGTCCACGAATACCTGGCGCTCTCCAAGGCCGTGGGGCTTCACCCTCCGATGGTGTCCGGCGCGCTGGCGCTGGCCGCCGCCGTCGCCGTCGCGAGCGGGCGCGGGGCATTCGACGTGGTGATGATGAGCGGCTTCATCGCCCTGGCCGGCACCGTGCTGGCCAGGGGCGTCGACCGGGCGTCGTTTGGCGATCTGGGCGCGGCGCTCGTGCCGCCCCTCTACATCGGCGCGCCCCTCGGAGCGCTCGTGGCCGTGCGGACGCTCGACGGACCAGGCGCGCTGTTCCTCTTGATGCTGACGGTGATGGTGAGCGATACGGCGCAGTACTATACCGGGCGGCTGTTCGGGCGGCGGCCGCTCGCGCCAGCGGTGAGTCCGAAGAAGACCGTCGAAGGCGCGATCGGCGGGTTCGTGTTCGGCACGCTGGCCCTCACGATTGCCGGCGCGTGGTGGCTGCCGCGCGTGGATGTCGCGCTGCGCGCGCTTCTCGGCGTCGCCATCGTCGCGCTGGGGATTGTCGGCGACCTCTTCGAGAGCTCGCTCAAGCGCGCGGCGGGCGTCAAGGACAGCTCCTCGCTCATCCCCGGCCACGGCGGCATCCTCGATCGGATTGACGCACTGCTCTTCGCCGCGCCCGTCTATTACGTGGTCCTGAAGTATGTCTGAGAACGTTCGACACGAAGGACACCAAGGACACCAAGGGATTCATGACCACAGAGTATTTGCCGTTGTGTTCGATCGGCGCTTGATTTGAAGTGAAACGAATCGCCATCCTCGGATCCACCGGATCGATCGGGCAAAGCGCGCTCGCCGTCGTCGACGCGCACGCGGATCGCCTGCAGGTCGTCGGCCTCGCCGCCGGCGAGAACGCCAACCTGCTCGCCGCGCAAATCGCGCGCTACCGGCCCTTGGTTGCGGCGATGGCCACCTGCGCCGCACTCGATCGCCTGAAGGAGAGCGGGCTGGCGGGAGTGGCGCTGGCCGGCACGGGCCGCGAAGGGCTGGTGGAGGTGGCCTCGCATCCGGACGTCGATCTGGTCCTGTGCGCGTCGGCGGGCACCGATGGCCTGGAAGCCGTGGTTGCCGCCATCGAGCACGGCAAGACCGTGGCACTCGCCAACAAGGAAGTGCTCGTGATGGCTGGGGGCCTCGTGACCGACGCCGCGCGGCGCAAAGGCGTCGCCATTCTGCCGGTCGACAGCGAGCACAACGCCATCCATCAGTGCCTCCACGGACGCCAGCACTCGGACATCAAGCGGCTGTTGCTGACGGCGTCGGGCGGACCGTTTCGGGGCCGTCCCGCGTCCGATCTCTCAACGGTGTCGGCTGAAGAGGCGCTAAGACATCCCACCTGGCGCATGGGACGGAAGATCACGATCGACTCGGCGACGCTCATGAACAAGGGGCTCGAGGTGATCGAAGCACGCTGGCTGTTCGGCGTCCGTGCGGATCAGATCGACGTGGTCATCCACCCGCAGTCGGTCGTCCATTCGATGGTGGAGCTGACCGATGGGTCGCTCATCGCACAGCTCGGCGTCACCGACATGCGGCTCCCGATCCAGTATGCCTTTTCGTACCCGGAGCGCTGGCCGGCGCCGCTGCCGTCACTCGACCTGGCACGGGCGGGGCGGCTTGAGTTCGAGGTGCCGGATACCGAGGCCTTTCCGTGCCTGCGCCTCGCGTATCGCGCCCTCGAAGCGGAGCGCAGCCACCCGCTCGTGCTGAACGCCGCCAACGAAGTCGCCGTGGCGCGGTTTCTCGAAGGACGGATCGGCTTTACCGCGATTCCCCTCGTCATCGAGCGGACGCTCGACGCGCACGGTGCGGCCGACGTGGACACGATCGAGCGCGTGCGCGAAATCGACCTGTGGGCCCGCGACTACGCACGGGAGATCGCCGGCGCTATAGAATTGGGGATTCGGGATTCGGGATTCGGGATTCGGGATTCGAGGGGGGCGTGACCACACTGCTTGCGTTTGTCTTCGTGCTGGGCGTGCTCGTGTTCGTGCACGAGCTCGGCCACTTTCTGGCCGCAAAGCGTATCGGGATCCGCGTGCTCAAGTTCCAGCTCGGCTTCAACCCCACCGTCCTCAGCTTCAAGCGCGGCGACACCGAGTATGGGATCGGCGCCCTGCCGCTCGGCGGCTACGTGAAAATGGCCGGTGAGAGCCCGGAGGAGGCGCGGACCGGAAGCCCCGACGAGTTCATGTCGAGGACCAAGTGGGAGCGCTTCCAGGTGCTCATCATGGGTCCCACCATGAACATCCTGCTGGCGGTCGTCGTGACGGCCGGCGTGCTGTACCGCGGCGCCGAAGTGCCGGCCTATCAGGATCAGCCGCCGGTCGTCGGCGTTGTCTCGGCCGATTCACCGGCCGCCAAGGGCGACATTCGGCCCGGCGACCGCATTCTGTCGGTCGCCAACCGCGCGGTCGATACCTGGGAGCAGCTCTTTGTCGCGATCGGGTCGCGGCCCAATCGCGAGGTCTCGCTCGTCGTGCTGCGCGAGGGACGCGAGCTCGAGCGCAAGGTGACGCCGGTGGCGCCGCCCGGCGAGACACGGTTCGAGATTGGCGACATCGGCGTGCTCCCCAACGTCCATCCGCGCCTGATTTCGGTCAACGCCGGCGAGCCGGGCGAGCGCGGCGGGCTGAGGGCCGGCGACGTCGTGCTGGAGGTCAACGGCGAGCCGATGTCGTTTTCCTCGCAGCTGCGCGACGCCATCGCCAAGCATCCGGACCAGCAGATTGCCGTGACGATTCTTCGCGGAGACGCCCGTCAGACCATCGACGTCACGCCGGCGCTCAGTGGCACGATCGGCCGGCTCGGGATCGCGATTGCCGACCAGACCAAGAGCATCAAGCCCGGCGCCTTTGAAGCGGTCGGGATGAGCGTCGAGCGCAACGTCGAGTACGCGGGCCTGATCTTCCAGACGGTGTGGGGACTCATCACGCGCGAGACCTCGCCCCGGCAGCTGATGGGCCCGGTGGCGATCGCGCAGCTCTCGGGCGAGTCGGCCCAGCTCGGCCTGGTGGCGCTCTTCAGCCTGATGGCGACCATCAGCCTCAACCTCGGCATCCTCAATCTGCTGCCGATTCCGATCCTCGACGGCGGGCACATTTTCATCATGGCGGTCGAAGGGCTCTTCCGACGCGACTTCAGCGTCCGCGTGAAGGAGAAGATGCTGCTGGCCGGCTTTGTCGTGCTGATGATGCTGATGGTGACCGTGATCTACAACGACCTCACCCGCATCACCTGGATCGAGCGCCTCATGCCCTGGCGGTAGGGGCACGCTTTGTAGGGCTCCTCTGGCCAGAGGACCGCTTGCATTCGAAGAGGTGATGAGATTCGCCGCGCAGATGGTCGACGCCCTCGACCAGGCCCATCGGCACGGCGTGACCCATCGCGACCTCAAACCGGCCAATATCTTTCTTGTGGCGCGCGGGGCCCAACCCCCCGCACGCTGAAGACGGCCGCCTCGAGCGTAGACTCTCGGCGGCCGCCGGCTCGTACGTGAAGCTGCTCGATTTCGGGCTTGCCAAGCTGGCCGCGCCCAAGTCTGCGTTCACTCAATCCGCCGCATCCGTCGCCACGAATCAGCCGACGGTGCTCCCGCTGACCCTCGAAGGGACAATCCTCGGGACGCTCGGGTACATGCCACCCGAACAACTGGAAGGCGGGGACGGCGACGCGCGCTCGGACATCTTTGCGTTTGGCGCCATTCTGTTCGAGATGACGACCGGCCGACGCGCCTTTACAGGCAAGTCCAACGTCAGCCTGATGGCAGCCATCCTCGACCACGAGCCGCCGCCGATCTCCTCCATCCAGTCGATCTCACCGCCGGCTCTCGACGAGGTCGCACGAATCTGTCTGGCGAAGAATCCTGACGATCGGTGGCAAAGCGCGGCCGACCTGCTGCACGCCCTGAAGCTGGCCCTTAAGGCCGGATTGCCTTCTTCCGTAACCGCGGCGGCTGAGCCGAAAGGCGGCAAAGTGCGCGAGCGTGCGGCCTGGGCAGTTGCCGCGCTGTTCATGCTTGCCACGACAGCGGGCACAACGTGGTGGTGGCTCAGGTCCGATCCGCCGCCGCCCGCAAAGGTGTCATTTGAGATCCCAGGCCAGCCTTCACCGTCTCTCCTGCAGTTCGCGCTGTCTCCAGACGGTGCGAATTTCGTCGCGCCAATCACCACGCCGCAAGGCGCTGCGCTCTGGCTGCGTCAACTGGATCAGATCGAGGGACGAACACTTTCGGCAGCCGTTCAGGGGGGCTCGTTCCCGTTCTGGTCGCCCGATGGACGTTTCATTGCGTTCTTTGCCTTGGGCAAGCTGAACAAGATCGATCTCGTTGGGTCACCCGCCCAGCCCCTTTGTGATGCTGCCGAGGGCCGCGGCGGAACGTGGAATCGAGACGGCGTCATTCTCTTTGCGCCGACGGCCAGCGGGCCATTATTCACGGTGCCGGCAGTCGGCGGCATTCCCGTTCAAGTGACGGAGCTCGATCAGCCAAGGCAGGAGACCGCGCACCGCCACCCGAAGTTCCTGCCCGACGGTGAGCACTTCGTATTCTTCGTCGCCAGCGGGAAGCCCGAGAATTCCGGAATCTACCTTGGTGTTCTGGGCTCGAAAGAAACGACGCGTCTCGTGGCGAGCGACGTGATGGCGGCTTTCGCGCCTCCGGATCATCTCCTGTTCATACGGGAGAACACGCTGATGGCGCAGCTGTTCGATCCGAGCCGGCTCGAGCTGCAGGGCGATCCATTTCCGATTGCAGAAGATTGGGGAAGTAAGAGCACGTTGCAGCATTAACGTGCCGCGCGGGTGGCCGCGAACGGGGCCGCCCCGCCGGGCGCGGAGGCATCGCCCGCTACAAGTGCTTTTTGCCGAGCATTCGGTGGGGCTGTTCGCGGACAGGACCCGCCCGAAGTTAATGCTGCTGCGTGCTCCTAAGTCTCAAGTCTGACGGTTCGAGTGAGGCAGACTTCAGCTTGCGAAAGCGCTGAACCGGATTATCTTAATATTGCGATATACTCTCGGGGCGCCTCGGTGCCTCAGACCAAGCTCATCTTCTTTTATTTCTTCCACGGGCGACACGTGGCCGTTCTCGCAAGTGGGCTGACCAAGGAATCCGAGATTCCGCCGGCGGAGATTGACCGGGCGATGGCACGCAAGCGTTTATTCGAGCAAGACCCCAACGGTCACAGTTATGAAGAAACCGAAGACAGTAGGCCGCACTAGGGACGGGCTGAAGATTCTGGATCGGATCACGGGGAACGATCCGCGGCTCCGCGAGGAGATTGGAGAGGCCAAGGTCAATTTCCGGGTGGCCCAGCTCATCTACGATGCGCGCACGGCCGCGGAGATGACCCAGCAGCAGCTCGCCGATCTCGTGGGCACCAAGCAATCCGTCATCGCACGGCTGGAAGACGCCGACTACGAAGGGCACTCATTGACCATGCTCAGTCGCATCGCGCGGGTCTTACATCAAAGGCTCGAAGTCAGGTTCGTGCCGAAACGCGCGCGTGAACGGCAGTCGGCGGCGGCGCGATAGGTTAGGACCGCAGCACGTCCCGCATCGCTCCCCGCGCGGCGGCGATTGTCTTGTCCACGTCCTTCACCGTGTGAGCCGCCGAGAGAAACCACGCCTCGAACTGTGACGGCGGCGGGTAGATGCCTCGCGCCAGCATGCCTCGGAAGAACCGGCCGTAGCGCTGCGCGTCGGCGCTGGTGGCGGATTGGTAGTCACGAACCGGTCGATCGGTGAAGAACGGCGTCAGCACCGATCCGACGGCGTTGACCTGCAGAGCCACTCCCGCCTCGCGCGCTGCGTCGGCCAGGCCGGCGGCGAGACGCGTGCCGAGCTTGGCAAGATTCGGATACAGGCTCGGCTTGAGTTGGCGGAGCGACCACAGGCCGGCGGTCATGGCGAGCGGGTTGCCCGACAACGTGCCCGCCTGGTACACCGGTCCGGCGGGCGACACCATCTCCATCAGATTCGCCCGGCCGCCGTAGGCGCCGACCGGCAGGCCACCGCCGATGATTTTTCCGAGACACGTCAGATCGGGAGTCACCCAGGCCAGTTGTTGAGCGCCACCGGGCGCGACGCGGAATCCGGAGATGACCTCGTCGAAGATCAGCAGGGTCCTTTCCGACGAGCAAATCTCCCGCAGCGCGCGGAGGAATCCGTCGGCCGGAGGGACGACGCCCATATTCCCCGCGATCGGCTCGACAATGACCGCGGCGATGTGGTCGCGGTTGGCGTCGAACAGGCGTCGCACCGACTCAAGATCGTTGTAACTGGCGATGAGCGTGTCGGCCGCCGCCCCGTGGGTGACGCCGGGGCTCGTCGGCTGGCCCAGCGTCAGCGCGCCCGATCCGGCCTGCACGAGAAAGGGATCGGCATGCCCGTGGTAGCAGCCTTCGAATTTGACGATCCGCTCCCGCTTGGTCGCCGCCCGCGCGAGGCGCACCGCGCTCATGGTCGCCTCGGTGCCGGAATTGACGAAGCGCACGCGCTCGACCGACTGCATCAGCTCGCGGACGCGCTCGCCGAGCTCCACTTCGAGCGGGCTCGGCGCGCCGAAGCTGGTACCGTCGCGCGCGGCCGCCGCCAGCGCTTTCACCAGGCCGCGCGGCGCGTGGCCGTGAATGAGCGGTCCCCAGGACATCACGTAGTCGATGTACGAATTGCCGTCGACATCCTCGATGCGGGCGCCCGCCGCGCGTCGGATGAAGATCGGTGAGGCGCCGACCGCCTTGAAGGCGCGGACGGGACTGTCGACGCCGCCGGGAAGGATCTGTTGCGCGCGCGCGAACAGCGTTCGGGATTTTGAGACGCTCATCGATGGTGGCACCTGTTTATCACGAAGTCACGAAGGCCACGAAGGTACACGAAGAACTCCGAAGAACTATATAGTTTTCGTGTTCTTCGTGTCTTCGTGATAGGCGGTCGTTTAGCTAGGCGAGGGCGCGGGCGGCGTCTACCGCGTAATACGTGATGATGATGTCGGCGCCGGCGCGGCGGATGGCGGTGAGGCACTCGATCATCGCCCGGCGCTCGTCGATCCAGCCGTTCATTGCCGCCGCCTTGAGCATCGAGTACTCCCCGCTGACCTGGTAGGCCGCCGTCGGGTAGCCGAAGCGCTCTTTCGCGCGCGAGACGACGTCGAGGTAGGGCAGCGCCGGCTTGACCATGACGATGTCGGCGCCTTCCTCGATGTCGAGCTCGATTTCGCGCAGGGCTTCCTCGGCGTTGGCAGGGTCCATCTGGTGCGAGCGGCGGTCGCCGAACTTCGGCGCCGACGCGACGGCATCGCGGAACGGCCCGTAGAACGCCGAGCAGTACTTCGCCGAGTAGGCCATGATCGCCCGGTTCTCGAAGCCGCGCTCGTCGAGCGCGGCCCGGATGGCGCCGACGCGTCCGTCCATCATGTCTGACGGCGCGATGACGTCGGCGCCGGCGGCGGCGTGGGAGACGGCGGTGCGCACAAGCTGATCGACCGTCGCGTCATTCACGATCTCATCGTCGATCACCAGGCCGCAGTGGCCGTGATCGGTGTACTCGCACAGGCAGACGTCGGTCATCACGAGGACGTCCGGAAGCTGGCGCTTGATGGCGCGGATCGCCGATTGAACCGGCGCCTC
The DNA here is from genome assembly GCA_001767495.1 of Acidobacteria bacterium RIFCSPLOWO2_12_FULL_65_11. Taxonomy (GTDB): domain Bacteria; phylum Acidobacteriota; class Vicinamibacteria; order Vicinamibacterales; family CAVVIG01; genus 2-12-FULL-65-11. The sequence goes on from MELA01000083.1 coordinate 32,271, forward strand.
GGGATCGTACGCGGCCGATCCGACGGCGTCTTTGTGGTCCGGCAGGCCGAACAGCAGCACGCTCTTCACGCCGACGGCCCGTGCGCGCTCGGTCTCCTTGGCCGCTTCGTCGACCGACAGGTTGAACACGCCGGGCATCGACCCCACCTCGCGGCGCACGCCTTCGCCTTCGCAGACAAACAGCGGCAGGACGAACATGTCTGGCGAGAGCCGCGTTTCGCGGACGAGCGCACGCAGCGTCTCGGAGTGCCGCAGCCGCCGCAGCCGTCGCGTGAGCTTGAGCGAGGTGTGAGTCTGAGTCGGATTCATGACGTGTCCCGGTCCGGCTGAAGCCGGACACTACGACGGCTCTTGACCGCCCTGCTTTTCGAAGTATTCCACGATCGCGTCGACGAGCGCCGGAACAGTGTACCGCGCGGGCTGAATCGTCGTCTGGATACCGAGCTGCGTCGCGGCTTCCGCTGTCACGGGTCCGATCGACGCCACCACCGTCGCGCGCAGGAGGTCGGCCGCCGGCTCGGCGCCCAGTACCTTGACGAACGCGCGAACCGCCTACGCGCTCGTGAAGGTCACCACGTCGAGACGGCGGTCGAGCAGCATACGGTAGATATCCGGCTCGCCCTCACCGGCCGGTTCGGCGAGAACCGTGCGGTACGCGATCACCTCGGTCACGTTCGCGCCTTGTTTTCGCAACTCTTCGGCCAGCAGCTCGCGACCGATATCGGCATGCGGTAAGAGGACCGCCAGACCGCCCACGTCTCCAGCCTCGGCCATGGCGCGCAGCACGCCTTCGGCGCGATACTCCGACGGCGTCAGGTCGACCTTGAGGCCGTGGCGCGCGAGCCGCTCGGCGGTGGCCGGTCCGACCCCGCAGAGCTTCACGCCTGAGAGCGCGCGCAGATCCAGCGGCGTCTGCAGCAGTCGCTCGATGAACGCGTCCACCGAATTGACGCTCGAAAAGACGATCCAATCAAACGACCCTGCCCGCGCGCATGCGTCGTCGAGCGGGCCGTAGTCGGCGGGCGGCACGATCCGAATCATCGGCGCCTCGACGGCCTCCGCACCCGCCTCTTCGAGTCGTTCGACCAGTTCTGCCGCCTGCTCGCGCGGGCGCGTGACAAGCACGCGCTTGCCGAAGAGCGGCCGCACATCGAACCATCGCAGGTGTTCCCGGAGCGCCGTCACGCGCCCGACGATGAGGATGGCCGGACGCCGATCGTCGGAGTCGCGGACGCCGCGGGCCAGCTCGGCGAGCGTACCCTGGCGCGTCTGCTGGGTCGGGAGCGTCCCGTCGTAGACCACGGCCGCTGAATCCTCGGCCGGTCTGCCGTGGGAGACGAGCGCGCTCAGGATGTGCGGCAGCTGTCGTGCGCCCGCGTAGCACACGATCGTGCCGTCGAGTTTCGCGAGGCTCGTCCAGTCGACCGACGCGCGCGTCTTGCCCTCGTCTTCATGGCCGCGGACGAATGTCAACGTGTCGCCACCACCGGGATACGTGACCGGCACGCCGGCGTAGCTCGGCACGGCAATGCCCGCAGGGATGCCCGGCACCACCTCGAAGCGCACGCCTTGCTCGTGCAGAAAGAGCGCCTCGGCGCCGCCGCGATCGAACACGAAGGGGTCGCCCCACTTCAGCCGCGCCACGGTCTTGCCCTCGCGCGCCTTCTCGGCGAGAAGGTAACAGATGGCTTCCTCTTCGAGCGGCTGCGGGGCGGCCGCGCCGACGTCGATTTGTTCGGCGTCGGGGCGCGCGTAGCGGAGCAGGCGCGCGTGGACCAGATGGTCGTACAACACCACGTCGGCCGCCGTCAGGCACTGCAGGCCGCGGACGGTGATGAGGCCCGGATCGCCGGGGCCGGCACCGATGAGATAAACGACGCTTGGCATCGCAGTCAGTCAGCAGTCAGCAGTCAGCAGTCAGCAGTCAGCAGTCAGCAGTCAGCAGTCAACAGTCGGCGGTCAGCAGTCTACAGTCATCGGTCGTTGTGGTCGACTGCCGACTGAGGACTGTCGACTGTCGCCTGCCGACGCCGAGCGTCAGCGAGGATCTCCTCGGCGCCGTCGGTGATGAGCTGGGCGCCAACCTTGGCACCGATGGCGGCCGCTTCGCCACGCGTCCCGCGCGCCGTGCCGTAGAGCGCGTGGCCGCCGTCGAGCGAGACGACGACCGCAACGAGCTCCAGATTGTCGTGGTCCACTGGCGAGGCCAGGGCGCCAAGGGGCGCCTGGCACCCGCCACCGAGCGCGGCAACGAGCGCCCGCTCGGCGCAAAGCGCCGCATCCGCCGCCGCATCGTTGATCGTTGCCACCACCTGTCGGACGTGTTCGTCGTCCTGCCGGGTCTCGATAGCGATGATGCCCTGGCCCGGCGCCGGCACCGACACCGAGGCCGGCAGCCGCAGCGAGATCCGCGACTGCAAGCCGAGCCGCCGCAGTCCGGCAGCCGCGAGAATCAGCGCGTCGTGCTCGCCGTTATCGAGCTTTCGGAGGCGTGTGTCAAGGTTGCCGCGAATCGGCGTGAACAGCGCCCCGGGAAACAGGCGCAGCAGCTGGGCAATGCGCCGCACGCTCCCCGTGCCGAGCGAGGGCGAGGGACCCAGCAGGGTGGTGAGCCTGGCCAGGTCGATCTCGGCCGCTGTGTCAGTCCGGCTAAAGCCGGACACTACATCAGATCGATTCGGCAAGGGCAGGACGACGGCGTCCAGCGGATCCTCGCGCGGCAGGACGCCCGCAATGGCGAGGCCGTCTGGCAGCACGGCCGGCAGATCTTTGCTGCTATGCACGGCGAGGTCGATGTCGCCGCCGAGAAGCGCGTCCTCGATTTCCTTGACGAAGAGCCGCTTGCCGCCGATCTCGGAGACCGGCGCGTCCTGCAGCCGGTCGCCCGAAGTCTTGATGACGACGATGCGGCACGGGGGGCCGCCGGCCGCGGTCACTCGGGATGCGACCTCTGAAGCCTGCCAGAGAGCCAGTCGGCTTCCGCGGGTCCCGAGGCGCAGGTCACTCTTTAGGGCGGCCACGGGCGGTCAGCGTCCCGGGCCTGTCGGACGTGCTTTAGGACGGATGAAGGGCTGGACTCGATCCTCGCCTGGATCGGCCCGTTCGACTCGCTCGCCGCTCGACGTGGCTCGGGGCGTCCCTGAGCTCGTCGAAGCGTCAGGGTCGTTGGCGAGCGCCGTCGAACCATCGGGATCCGCCGCCCGGATCTCGGGCTGGGCCTCAGCTGAATCGCGATCCGCGGCGTCGCTGAGTCGGAACAAACGAGAGAGCGCCTCGGAGTAGGCCGTGGCGGTCTCCGCGTCGCCCAGCCCCTTGAGCTGCGCGGTTGGTGTCAGCAGCAGTTTCTCGACGATGAGGTGGGTGATCTCGTCGACGCGTGCCCGTGCCTCCGGGGGCAGGGCCCCCAGCTTGAAGTCGAGCCGCTCGAGCTCGGAGCGGCGGATCGCCTCGAACCGCTGCCGCAGCGCAACGACCGTCGGGATGACGCCCCGCGACTTGAACCAGGCGCCGAACTTGCCGACCTCCTCGGAGACAATCGCTTCGGCGCGCTCGACTTCACTGGCGCGGCGCGCGAGGTTGTCCCGAACGGTGGCCTGCAGATCGTCGATATTGTAGAGGAAGACCTGCTCGAGCTCGCCCGAGGCCGGTTCGACGTCGCGTGGCACCGCGATGTCGATGATGAAGATCGGCCGGTTGCGTCGCGAGTGCATCACCGCTTCGATGCGGGCCTTGGTGAGGATCGGCGAGGTCGCACCGGTGGTTGTGACGACGATGTCGCTCGCCCCGAGGGCCGAATCGAGCTCGTCCCATGGGACGGCGCTCGCGCCGCCAATCGCCATCGCCGTTCGCGTCGCGTGCGCCAGCGTCCGACTGACGATCGTCACGTGGCGGACGCCCTGCGACTTGAGGTGCCGTGCCGTGAGCTTGCCCATTTCGCCCGCGCCGATGACGAGGACGGTGCGACCCTTGAGGGCTCCGAAGATCTTGCGCGCGAGCGCGACCGCGGCGTATCCGACCGACACGGCGCCCGCCGCCAGTCCGGTTTCGGCGCGCACGCGTTTGCCCACGAAGAAGGAGAAATGAAACAACCGGTTGAGCAGCGGGCCGACCGTCTGCTCGCCGGTCGCTGCGCGGTGCGCGTCCTTGACCTGCCCGAGGATCTGCGGCTCGCCGACGACGAGCGAGTCGAGGCCCGCCGAGACCCGGAACAGGTGACGCGCCGCGTCAAGATCCTGCAGGTCGTAGACGTGCGGCGCGACAGCGGCGCGGTCGACGCCGTGAAAGTCGCCGACAAAGGCCGCCAGATCCGCCCGCGCCGCCGCCACATCGTTGCAGGCCGCGTAGAGCTCCGCGCGATTGCAGGTGGAGAGGACGACGGCCTCGACTGCCGATCCCCGCGCCGCCAGCGCGCGGAGCGCCGGCTCCAGGCGTCCCTGGAAGTCGACGCGCTCGCGCAGCTCGATTGGCGCGGTGCGGTGACTCAGTCCGACCAACAGTAAATGCATGAGACGGTATCAGGTCCCTGGTGCCTGGTTCCTGGTTCCCGACCCGGGAGAACCACGGACCAGAAACGGACTAAGGACGAAGGACACAGGACCAGGGACTTCAAAAGTCGTGGCTCCCGCTCGAGAAATAGCTAATCGGCACAAAGTTAAGCAGCACGATCAAGAAGCCGACCGCCGACAGGTACGCGGTCCGCCGCCCGCCCCATCCGATGCGAGGCGCCGCGAAGAGCTCGAACGAGTACACGACCCAGCAGATGACGGCGACAAAAATCTTCGGATCCTGCAGTGACATCGCCTGAACGCGCGGGTCGCTGTTGGCGTACTGGGCCCAGACCACTCCGACAATCAATCCGATCGTCAGGCACACCCAGCCGAAGACCACCGTCCGCCGATTCATGCGATCGAGGACTTGCAGCGACGGCAGCCGCGCGTAGAAGAACCCGAGGTGTTTCGCCTTGATCTCCTTGAACAGCAGCACATAGGTGATGCCGATGACGCACGCCAGCGCGAAGCTCGCGTAAGCGAGGAGCACCAAGGATACATGGAGCCCGAAGAAGGGCCCCTCGAGAAGCGCGGCTCGCTCTTCGATAACGGGCCGCAGGACCGGGATCGTCTGAAGCGCGACGAGCAGCGGCAAGATGAAGACGCCCATCGCTCGCTCGTCGGTCGTGATCTCCGTGTAGAGGTACGCGAGCGCCAGCAGCCAGACAAACGTGGAGATGGCCGAGGTCGGACCGGTGACCGGCACGTGGCCGACGTCCATCGTTTGCATGCCGATGACGAAGGTATGGGCCAGGGCTCCAAAGATGAGCAGTAAACTTGCGGATCGGCCGGCCGCTGGCTCGCGCTCGGCGAAGTGCCAGGCGTAGACGACCGAGGCGATGACGTACAGCGCAAGAGGAACGAAATTCATTGAACTCAGCCCACCCACCTGTAGTGTCCGGCTTCCGCCGGACCGTTAGCGACCCGTCGGCGCGAAGTACCCCTGCTTGGTTCGGACGATCACATTGGGCCGATCCACGCGCACCACGACACGGCGCCACGTGCCGTCGCGTCTCGAGTTCTTCGACGTGTAGCCGACCGTGTACTGGCTCGATAGCTCGTCGGCAATCTGGCCGTACAGGCCCGCCAGGTCCGAAATCTCCTTTGGGAAAAACGCCCGCCCGCCGGTTTCCTGCGCGAACTGGCGCATCTCGTACGCCGCTTCGTTGAACCCCTTGGCCGTCGGGACGCTGTCGGTCGCCTCCAGGTTGATCGTGTAAATCGCCGTGTCGGACCGCTTGGCCAGGTCGAGGACCTCGTCGAACCCCAGGAGGCTGGACGTGTCCGCCCCGTCCGATAGCACGACGATCGCCTGCCGCCGGATCTCGTCGGCATTCCTGGCACTGGCCTTCTTCAGGTCCTTGAGCGCGATGTAGATCGCGTTGTAGAGCGAGGTGGAGCCGCCCGTCGACGTCTTGCGAATCGCCTGCTCGAGGGCGCCCGCGTCATTCGTAAAACTCTGGAGCACGACGACGCGGCTGTCGAAATCGATGACCTCGGCCACGTCCTGAGCCCGGAGCCGGTGGGCGAACCCGACGGCGGCTTCCTGAGCGGTCGCGAGCTTGCTCTCCATGCTGGCACTGGTGTCCACCAGCAGCGCCAGCGCAATCGGCAGATTCGTGCCGGTGAAAAAGGTGACGTCCTGCTTGACGCCGTCCTCGTAGACGCTGAAGTCGCCTTCCTTGAGGCCGCCGACCATGCGCGAGCTGGTCACCTCGCTGACCGTCACACTGAGCGCCACCAGATCGACGCCGGTGCGAAATGCCGGCGCCTGCGTCTGGGGCTGTGGCGTCAAGGGCGCCCAACCGGCGGCGAGTGTCGTCATCAGACCCATGGTTGCCGCCACGAGGGCGACCGATGGTCTCCGCAGGCATGAACCGGTCACGGCACTCCCGACCGATCCACCACGGTCACGTACACGGAGCGCTCAATCGCCTGCGACCGAAGGGTGGTTGGCCGGGCGAAGGTGGCCGCCGCGACCACGAGCAAAGTGGCGAGTGGGCGCCGATGGATCACGAGCCGAGTATAGGTTGAAACTGGTTTGAAATCTATGATTTGCGGGGAGCCGTGGCTGCGAGAGCAGGCCCCGGCCGGTTTCTTGACACCCCTCAGGTCGCGTGTTATAAACCAACGGCTTCTCTGCCGTCGCTTCTTGCCGTGCGACGTGTCATCCCGATGCTTTCAGCCTACATCCCCATCGCGATTTTCGTCGTCGTCGCGACGGGCTTCGCGTTGTTCACGCTGGTCTTTTCGAGCCTGCTCCATTCGGAGAAGTACAACAAGGTCAAGCTCGAGCCCTACGAATGCGGGATCGAGCCGACGACCGGCGCCCGCGACCGCTACAGCATCCGGTACTATCTGGTGGCGATGCTCTTTGTCATCTTCGACGTCGAGACGGTCTTCATGTTTCCGTGGGCCGTCATCTTCGACGAGCTGTTGCTGTTCGGCCTCATCGAGATGCTGGTCTTCATCCTCATCCTCGTGGTCGGCTACTACTACGCGTGGCAGAAGGGCGCCCTTGAGTGGGTCTAGGCACTGCGATATTGCTGATTGTCGATTGTTGATTGCGGATTGGCTGGGGTTGCATGCCTGACGACCCGAAGGCGCCCGAAGCGCATGCGCCCAAGGCGGCCGTTCCAGCCGGTCCGCCCGATCCGGCGCCGCCGGCCGATCTTGCGCCGCCGGCCTTCCTCGCGTCGCTCTCGGAGGCGATCGCCGACGGAATCGCGCAGACCAGCTACTTTGTCGGCGACTGGACGGTCGTCGTGCCCGTGGCGCGGCTGCTTGACGTGGCCCGCCACCTGTGCGATGCGCCAGACGCGGCGTTCGATTTGTGTTCGGACGTGACCGCGAGCGACTGGCCAACGCGGCCTCAGCGCTTCGACGTCATCTACTGTCTGTACTCGACGCGCCATCGTCATCGCCTGCGGGTCAAGATCCGGGCGGCCGAGCACGAAGGCGTGCCGTCGGTCTCTGGTATCTGGCCCGGCGCCAACTGGCTGGAGCGCGAGGTCTACGACATGTTCGGGGTGAACGTCACCGGACATCCCGATCGGCGGCGGCTCCTGATGCCGGATGACTGGCAAGGCCATCCGCAGCGCAAGGACTATCCGCTCGAAGGCCCCGGCGAGCTGCTCATGGAGAATCCGATCGACTGGTTGAAGCTGCGCCAGGCTCGCGATGAGGCCGACATCGAATAGAGGCAGAAGCGCCTGCGGCCATACGAGCCGGAGGCCATGCGAAGCCGACGGCGAGTATCAGCGTGAGTTCGCGGTGGGGGTGGGGCCCCGCCGCCAGTAGATATGGAGACACCGACCGTTCATCACGGCGCCATGTTCGACACCAACGAGCTGGTGCTCAACATGGGCCCGCAGCATCCGAGCACGCACGGCGTGCTGCGGGTGGTGCTGCGGCTCGACGGCGAGAAGGTGGTCGACGCCGACGTCGTGATCGGGTATCTGCACCGCGGCATCGAAAAGCTGAGCGAGAACCGCAACTGGACGCAGATCATCCTGCTGACCGATCGCATGGATTACGTGGCGGCCGCGACGAGCAACGTCGGCTATTGCGAGACGGTCGAGAAGCTGATGTCGCTCGAGGTGCCGCGCCGCGCGCGGTACGTCCGGACGATTCTGTGCGAGCTGCAGCGCATCGCGAGCCACTGCCTGTGGGTGGGCACGCACGCGATGGACATCGGCGCGATGACGGTGTTTCTGTATGCGTTCCGCGAGCGAGAGCTGATTCTCGATCTGTTCGAGGAGTTCTGCGGCGCCCGGCTCACGTACAACTCGATGCGGATTGGCGGCCTGCCGCTCGACATTCCGCCAGGCTGGGACAAGAAGGTCCTCGAGTTCTGCAAGATCATGGACTCGAAGATCGATGAATACGAGACGCTGCTGACGCACAATCGCATCTGGCTGGAGCGGACGCGCGGGATCGGCGTCATTTCCGGCCCCGAGGCGGCCGGGCTCGGCCTGTGTGGGCCGGTGCTTCGCGGCTCCGGCGTGCCGCGCGATGTGCGCAAAGACGAGCCGTACGCGGCGTACGACGAGATGACGTTCGACGTCCCGCTGGGCACCTCGGGCGACACCTACGATCGGTACCTCGTGCGGATGGAGGAGTTCCGGCAGTCGCTGCGGATTATCCGCCAGGCCGCCGAGGGGATTCCGGACGGACCGATTGTCGGCAAGGTGCCGCGTCTCATCAAGCCGCCGGCGGGCGAAACGTATCACGCGATTGAATCACCGAAAGGCGAGCTCGGGTTTTTCATCGTGAGCGACGGCAAGTCGACCAATCCGTACCGGTTCCGCGTCCGCTCGCCCTCGTTCTGCAATCTGCAGGGGCTGCGGCGTCTGGTCCGCGGCCACCTGGTCGCAGACGTGGTCGCGCTCATCGGATCCATCGACATCGTGCTGGGAGAGGTGGATCGGTGATCGACCAACTCGTCATTCCACTGGTCAAGATCCTCATCGTCTTGAATGCGACGCTCGTCGGCGTCACCTACATGGTGCTGCTCGAGCGCAAAGTGATCGCGTGGACGCAGTCACGGCTCGGCCCGATGCGCGTCGGTCCGTACGGGGCGCTGCAGCCGATTGCCGACGCCCTCAAGCTGATGATCAAGGAAGACATCACGCCGGTGCGTGCGGACAAGTGGGTCTTCACTGCGGCGCCGATCGTCGCGATGGTGCCGGCGCTCATCGTCTACGCCGTGATTCCCTTTGGCGACACGGTCAACCTGTTCGGCCGCGAGATTCCGCTCTACATCACCGACATCAACGTCGGCCTCCTCTACATCGTGTCGGTGGCGTCGGTCGGCGTCTACGGGATCATCCTGGGGGGGTATGCCTCCAACAGCAAGTACCCGTTGCTCGCGAGCCTGCGCGCCTCGGCCCAGCTCATCAGCTACGAGGTCGCCATCACGCTGACCCTCGTCAGCGTGATCCTGGTGGCCGGCTCGCTCAGCATGGTCAGCATCGTGCGGGCTCAGGAGAGCGCGCACGTGTGGTTCGCCTTCCTCCAGCCGATCGCGTTCGTCATCTTCTTCATCGGCGGACTGGCCGAAACCAACCGCTCGCCGTTCGACATGCCCGAGGCCGAACAGGAGCTGACGGGCGGCTTCCACACCGAATACAGCGGTATGCGGTTCGCGCTGTTCTTCCTCGCCGAGTACGCCAACATGATCGTGGTGGCCTCGGTGGCGACGACACTGTTTCTGGGTGGGTGGCTGCGGCCGTTTCCAAACGTCGCCTGGCTGTCGTTTCTGGACGTGATTCCGAGCTGGACCTGGTTTCTCGTCAAGTCGTTCGGCTTCCTGTACATCTTCATCTGGGTGCGCGCGACGCTGCCGCGCTATCGCTACGACCAGTTGATGAGGCTCGGGTGGAAGGTGCTCATTCCTTTGGCGATAGCGAACTTGGTGATCACGGGAATCGTTAAGGTGCTGTTGTTGTGATGGGTCAGGCGATAGCGTTTTACACCCTGTCGGCGTTCATTCTCGGGTTCGCCGTGCTGGTGGTGAGCACCAAGGACACGGTGCATTCGGTCCTCTTCCTCGTGCTCGACTTTCTGTTCGTCGCCGCGCTGTACGTGCTGCTCGGCGCGCCGTTTCTCGCGGCCATTCAGGTGCTGGTCTACGCGGGCGGCATCGTCGTGCTGTACTTGTTCGTGGTCATGCTCGTGAATCTGAAGCGGTCGCCTGAGGCGCATCACGATCCACACCGGCGGGCGCGGCTCGGGTTCGTGCTGGCCGCTCTCGTGCTGATTGAGGTGGGCGCCATCGCCGCCTACAGCGCCGGCGGCCCCGTGCGGCCGGCGGCCCCGCAAGCGCCGCCGACGGCGGCCGCGACGGCCGTCTCCGCGATGCGCGCCGTTGGTAACACCGAAGAGGTGGGCTGGCTGCTGTACACGAACTATCTCATCCCCTTCGAAGTCGCGTCGATGCTGCTCTTGGTCGCCATGATCGGGGCCATCGTCCTGGCCAAGAGAGAGTTATGAGCATGGCTGATTGCGGAGTGTTGATTGTGGATTGGTCGGCGTCATGATCACGCCAACCCATTACATGCTGCTGTCGGCGGCGCTGTTCATCATCGGCGTCATCGGGGTGATGGTGCGCAGAAACATCATCATTATCTTCATGTCGATCGAGCTGATTCTGAACGCGGTGAACATCAACCTGGTGGCCTTCTCGAGAGAGTGGCAGCATGCCGTCGGTCAGGTCTTCGCGATCTTCGTCGTCGCGGTGGCGGCGGCCGAAGCGGCGGTGGGACTCGGCATCATCCTCGCGTTCTACCGGAACAAGGAAACCGTCAACATCGACGAAATGAACCTGATGAAATGGTGAGCGCCAGTAAGTAATGCTAGCGCCTGCGGCCATGCGAGCTGGAGGCCATGGAAAGCCGACGGCGAGCATCGGCGTAAGTTCGCGCCGGGGGTGGGGCCCCGGCGCAAGTAAACAAAGCTGACATGCAATACATCTGGCTGATTCCCTTGCTGCCCGGCCTCGGGGCCCTCGTCAACGGCCTGGTCGGCATCCGCGCGTTCTCGCGCCGGACCTCCGGCGCCGTCGCGTGTGCGACGATGATCGCGGCGCTCGGCGTGTCGCTCTTGGCGTTCTGGGAGCTGCTGGGCCTGCCGGCCGATGCGCGTGCGTACGACGTGACGCTCGCCTCCTGGATCCCGGCGATCCCGCTGCAGACGCAAAGCGGCATGGGCAGCCTGCAGGTGCCGTGGGGATTCCGGCTCGATCCGCTGTCCGGCCTGATGATTCTCGTCGTCACCGGCATCGGCACGCTGATTCACATCTACTCAACGGCCTACATGGCGGCGGAGCCTCGCGGCGGCGTCGCGAGGTTCTTCTGCTATCTGAACCTGTTCTGCTTTTTCATGCTCGTGCTCGTCCTGGGGAACAACTACCTGGTGATGTTCGTGGGCTGGGAAGGCGTGGGCCTGTGCTCGTACCTGCTCATCGGCTACTGGTACCAGAAGAAGAGCGCGTCGGATGCGGGGAAGAAGGCCTTCATCACGAACCGCATTGGTGATTGGGGCTTCATCCTCGGCATCTTCCTCGTGTTCTACACCTTCGGCACGCTCGATTTCCGCGCCGTGCAGAACGCGGCGGGGGCGATGAGGGTCGAGTCGGCCGGCATCGGCGTGTTGTCGATCATCTGTCTATTGCTCTTTGTCGGCGCGGTCGGCAAGAGCGCCCAGATTCCCCTGTACGTCTGGTTGCCGGACGCGATGGAAGGTCCGACGCCCGTCTCGGCGCTCATTCACGCGGCGACGATGGTGACGGCAGGCGTCTACATGGTGGGGAGAAACGCGGTTCTCTTCTCGCACGCGCCGACGGTGATGCTGATCGTGGCGGTCGTGGGCGTGCTGACGGCACTCTTCGCCGCGTCGATCGGCCTGGTGCAGTACGACATCAAGCGGGTGCTCGCGTACTCGACCGTCTCGCAGCTCGGCTACATGTTTACGGCGATGGGCGTCGGCGCTTTTTCGGCGGGCGCCTTCCATCTGATGACGCACGCCTTCTTCAAGGCGCTGCTCTTCCTCGGCAGTGGCTCGGTGATTCACGCGATGGGGGGCGAGCAGGACATGCGCCGCATGGGCGGCCTCAAAAAGTACTTGCCGGTCACCTACGCGACGATGGTCATCGGCACGCTCGCCATTGCCGGCATCCCGCCTCTTTCGGGATTTTTCAGTAAGGACGAAATCCTGTTCCGGTCGTTCGAGGCAAACAAGGCGATCTGGGCGCTCGCGGTTGTCACCGCGATGATGACGGCGTTCTACATGTTCCGCCTGCTGTCGATGACGTTCTTTGGCGCCTACCGGGGCCCTGCATGGGAAGGCGCCCACCGAGTGGGCGCCCACCTCGCCGCCGATCCGCACGATCACGGACACGCCGCCGCCGCGCATGGCGCACAGGACTCTCAGGCCGGCCACGGCCATGGTCACGGTGCGTGGCACGGGCCACACGAATCGCCCAACGCGATGACGTATCCGCTGATGGCGCTCGCCGTCGGCGCGATTGTCGCCGGATTCGTCGGCATTCCCACCGCGCTCTACGGGGGCAATACGATCGAGCATTTCCTCGAGCCAAGCTTCACGGCAGAGGAGGTCCGGCTAAAGCCGGACACTACGACAGAGACTACGACAGGAACTACGACAGAAACAGCGACCGCGACGGGGACACTTGCGGCGACGGAGACAACGACCGGGGCGGCCGCGGTGACGGAGGCTGAGAGCGTACGTAGTGTCCGGCTTCAGCCGGACCAGGCCCCGGAGACGCCGGAAGCTGAGGAGTCGCATGCGCTCCTCGAGCTTGGCCTGATGGGCTTCTCGGTGTTGATCGCCGCCATTGGCATTGGCGTGGCGTGGAAGCTCTACGTGACGAGTCCTGAAATCGCCGATCAGCTGGCCGAGCGGTTCGCCGGCGCACATCGCGTGCTATCCAACAAGTACTACGTGGACGAGTTGTACGACGCGACCGTCATTTCGGGCACGATGGCGGGCGGCCGCGGCCTGTGGGCGGTCGATCGAAATGTCATTGACGGCGCCGTCAACGGGACGGGCTGGGTGACCATCATCAGTTCGTGGTTCTCCGGGCTGACCGATCGCACGGTGGTCGATGGCCTCGTGAATCTCGTCGGCCGGGTTGTGGAGGCGGGCAGTGTGGTGTTCCGCCGCCTACAGACCGGGCTGGTGCAGAACTATGCGCTCGTGATGCTGTTTGGCATCTTCGCGTTCGTGAGCATCTATTTGTTCATGCGGGCCGGAACTTTATGAATCACTACCTGTCCATTATCCTGTTCGCCCCGCTTGCCGGCGCGCTCCTGCTGCTCGTCGTCGACAAGCGGCAGGAGAACACCATCCGCTGGATCGCCAACATCGTCGCCCTTATCGGCTTCGTGGCGTCGGTGCCGCTGTGGTTCTGGTACAACACCGCGAACGCAGACTTCCAGTTCGTCGAGCGCGCGCCCTGGATTCCTTCGATCGGCGCGGAGTACTTCCTCGGGGTCGACGGGTTGAGCGTGCTCTTGATTCTGCTGACGACGATGATGGGATCGATCGCCGTGCTCTCGTCGTGGACGGCGATTACCGAGCGCGTGAAGGAGTACTACATCTTCCTGCTCGTGCTGCAGACCGGGATGCTGGGCGCGTTCATGTCGCTCGACTTCCTGCTGTTCTTTCTGTTCTGGGAAGTCATGCTGGTGCCGATGTACTTCCTGATCGGCATCTGGGGCAGCGCCAACCGGCTCTATTCAGCGATCAAGTTCTTCCTCTATACCCTGGTCGGGAGCGTCGTGATGCTGCTCGGCATCCTGGCGTTGTACTTCTACAATCACACGTTGACGGGCGTGTGGACGTTTGACGTCACGCAGTTCCACAGACTGACGGACGTTCCCTTCAATCTGCAGTGGTGGGTCTTCCTCGCCTTCTTCCTCGGGTTTGCGATCAAGGTTCCGATGTTCCCGTTCCACACCTGGCTGCCCGACGCGCACACCGACGCGCCGACGGCCGGCTCGGTGATCCTGGCGGCCGTCCTCCTGAAGATGGTGACGTACGGGTTTCTGCGGTTCAGCCTCCCGATTCTCCCCGACGCCTCGCGGAGCTTCGTGCCGATGATCGTCGTGCTCTCGATTATCGGCATCGTGTACGGGGCGCTCGTGGCGATGGCCCAGAAGGACTGGAAGCGGCTGGTGGCCTATTCATCGGTCAGTCACATGGCCATGGTGATGCTCGGCATGTTCGCCCTCAATCCGGTCGGCATTACGGGCAGCATCGTGCAGCAGCTCAACCACGGCATCTCGACCGGCGCGCTCTTCCTCCTGGTGGGGGTGGTCTACGAGCGGCGGCACACGCGCGAGATCTCCGAATACGGCGGACTCTCGAAAATCATGCCGGTGTACGCGGCCGTGTTTCTCGTCATGACGATGTCGTCGATCGGCCTGCCGACGCTGAACGGCTTCATCGGAGAGTTTCTGATCCTGCAGGGCGTCTTTGTCGCGAACAAAGTCTGGGCGGCCTTCGCGGCGGTTGGTATCGTGCTGGGTGCCGCGTACATGCTCCAGCTCTACCAGCGGACGATGTTCGGCGCTGTCGAGAATCCGAAAAACGAGCGCCTGCTCGATCTCAGCCACCGCGAATTCGCGACCTTCGCGCCGCTCATCATTCTCGCCGTGTGGATCGGCCTCTATCCCAAGCCGTTTCTCGACCGGCTCGAGACCTCGGTCGCGCATGTCATCGCGCGGGTCAACCCGCAGTCGACGACGCAGACCGCGTGCGGATCGGCCCCCGTGACACCGGGCGCGGCAGTCGCCACCATCGCATCGGTTGAACCCTCTGCGTCGGCGTTTCTCTCCCAGACGCCCTGCGACGCGAATGGCAATCCGCTGCCTGCGGCCGGCCAGGCCCCTTCGACAGGCTCAGGGCAGGGCCCTGTAGGACGCTGATGCCGCCTGGACTCTCGACGCTCGATTTCTATTACATTCGCCCCGAGATCGTGCTCACGGCCGGCTCGCTGGTCGTCCTGATCGCGGACGTGCTGCTGTTGCGGCGCCGCAGCGGCAACGCGCTCGCGTGGGTGACGCTCGCGGCGATTGGGGCGACGCTGCTGTCGCTCGTGCCGCTCGCCAACACGCGCGTGGAGGTGGCCAACGGACTGATCGCCGTCGACCAGTTCGCCCTGTTTTTCAAGGTCGTCTTCCTGATCGCGGCCGCGATCACCGTGCTGATGTCGACGAAGTACCTGGAGGTTGAGGGCGTGCCGCCCGGCGAGTACTACTTCCTCGTTCTCTGCGCCACGCTCGGCATGATGATCATGGCCGGCGGCATCGATCTCGTCACCATCCTGGTCGGCCTCGAGACCATGGCCGTGTCGTTTTACATCCTGGCCGGGTTCATCAAGCCCAACCAGCGGTCGAACGAAGCGGCGGTCAAGTACTTCCTGCTCGGCGCGTTCTCGCTCGGGATCCTGCTCTACGGCATGTCGCTGATGTACGGGCTGTCGGGCTCGACCAACCTCCGAGTGATGGCCGCGGCCTTTGTGGGGCAGGAGTCCGATCCGCGCCTGGTCCTGGCCGTGATCCTTGTGGCGGCGGGTGTTGGGTTCAAGATTGCGGCGGTCCCGTTCCACATGTGGGCACCCGACGTGTACGAAGGCGCGCCAACTCCCATCACGGCGTTTCTCTCAGTCGGGTCGAAGGCCGCGTCGTTTGCGATGCTGCTCCGGATCTTCCTCGAAGGGATGCCGTCGATGAATGCCGACTGGCGGCTGCTCTTTGAAGCCCTCGCCATCGTGACGATGACGCTTGGGAACGTCGCGGCGCTGACGCAGAGCAACCTCAAGCGGATGCTCGCGTACTCGTCGATCGCCCACGCCGGCTACCTCCTCATCGGTGTTGTCGCGGGCACCGAGCGCGGCGTGTCGGCGATGCTCATCTATCTGTTCGTGTATGCGTTCATGCAGCTCGGCGCCTTTGCCGTTCTCGTGCTCCTGCGCCGCCGGGATGTCATCGGTGACGAGCTCAAGGACCTGAGCGGCCTGTACGTCCGGAGTCCGTTTGCCGCCTTCGCCATGCTGCTGTTTATGCTCTCGCTCGGCGGCATCCCGCCGACGGCCGGGTTCATGGGCAAGTTCTGGCTGTTCAGCGCCGCCATCGATGCGCAGTACTACGGGCTGGCGGTGATCGGCGTGCTCAACAGCGCGGTCTCTCTCTACTATTACATCCGCGTCGTGGTCTTCATGTACCTGAAGAAGGAGACCATGGGCTCGGAGCTGGTGCTTGGTCCCTCGCTCGCGGTGGCTCTGGGCGTTGCGGTCGTTGTGACGATTGTCCTCGGCGTCTATCCGCGGCTGTTGTTCGAGCTGGCCGAAGCCTCCGCGGCGACCCTTGGCGCGGTTCGGTGATCGTGGATCCCCTGATGTAGTGTCCGGCTTCAGCCGGACTTGGTCCGCCTAAAGGCGGACACAGGTGATGACGGTTGGTGAAGTGTTTCACAAGGTTTGCTATACTCACATGCCCGACGACGAGCGCGGTCCCTTCCTGGCGCGGTCGCTCCAGCATCTGCAAGAGAACATTCGCAGGTCCGGACCGGCGGCGGCGGCCGGCTACACGCTGATTGGGGCGATCATTCTGCTCGGCGGCATCGGCTACGCGGTGGATGCGTGGCGGGGGACGTCTCCCTGGTTCCTGTTGTTGGGGTTGCTCGTCGGCCTCATCGTGGGATTCTACGAGCTGGCCAAGACCGTATGGCACCGATGAAGCCCGTCTGGTGGATGGTTGGAGCCAGTGCGCTGTCCTGGCTGGCGGTAACCGCGCTGACGGATCGGGAGACGAGTCGGGACGTGCTCTTTGGTATGGTTGGTCCGCTCGGCGTCGCCACCTCAACGTGGGTGCTGATGGAGCGCGCGTACCGGCGGAGCCCGATGCAGCTGACCTCGGTCATGGTCGGCGCGTTCGTGGGCAAGATGGTGTTTTTTGGCGCCTACGTGGCGATCATGATTCGCGGTGTGGCGGTTCGCCCGGTGCCGTTCATGGCAAGCTTTACGGGCTACTTCATCGGGTTGTATGTAATTGAGGCGTTGTATCTCAAGCGCCTCTTCGCGAAGTAGATAATGGCCTTTCAGGAACACGCGGCAGAAGTCGCCGAAGGCGCGGCGGAAAAGTTCAACGCCGGCGCGACCATCATCGAGCACGTCTCCAACAGCTCGCACGATCACCCGCTCGTTCACCTGCCGACCATCGCCGGCATCGATTTTTCGGTCACCAAGCACGTGCTGATGCTGTGGCTGGTCGCGGGCGCCGTCTTGCTGCTGGTCAGCCTGGCCGTCCGCAAGTTTCTCAAGCAGGACCGGCTCGTACCGTCCGGGTTCATGAACGCGCTCGAAGCAGTCGTAGAGTACGTCCGCGACTCCATCGTGCTGCCCAATGTCGGCACGAAGTGGGTGAACACGTGGACGCCGTACATTCTGACGCTGTTTCTTTTCATCCTGGGGGCAAACGCCGTCGGCCTGCTTCCGATCTTCGACGTGCTCGGTCTGCTGAACCATTGGGTGCTGCACCCGAGCGACGAGTCGTTTCTCTCGCGCGTCGTCCACGGCGGGAGCACCGCGACGGCCAACTTCAACGTGACGGCCGCGTTGGCATCACTGACCTTCGGCGCGATTATCGTCGCGGGCACCAAGGCGCATGGCTTCGTCAAGCATTGGGTCAACCTCGTCCCGAAGGGGCTGGCGGCGCCGATTTACATCATCTTGATTCCTATCGAGATCATGGGGATGTTCGTGCGGCCCTTTGCGCTGACGATGCGGCTTGCGGCCAATATGACGGGAGGGCACATCGCGATCCTGTCGCTCCTCTCGTT
This sequence comes from Acidobacteria bacterium RIFCSPLOWO2_12_FULL_65_11, assembly GCA_001767495.1. Classification (GTDB taxonomy): domain Bacteria; phylum Acidobacteriota; class Vicinamibacteria; order Vicinamibacterales; family CAVVIG01; genus 2-12-FULL-65-11. The sequence goes on from MELA01000083.1 coordinate 50,183, forward strand.
CGTGTTTCTCTTCGCGGAAATGTTCGGCCGGGCGGCGGCCGGCATCGGGATCGGCATCATGGCCGTGCCGATGGCCTCGCTCCTCTCGGGCCTCGAAGTCATCGTGGTTCTCGTGCAGGCGTACGTCTTCTCGCTCTTGACGGCCGTGTTCATCGGTATGGCCATTCACGTTCATCACTGAGACGGCTCTCATCACACGAAAGGATATGGGAATGAGCACAGCAGGTTTCTTCCGCAGGGCGATGGTGGTGGCAGTTCTTGCCTTCGTCTTTGCGTCGGTCATGGGTCCAAGTGTCTTCGCACAAGAAGCAGCGGCCGCGGCTGCTCCGGCGAGCCGCCTCCACTTGATCAGCGTGGCGATCGGACTTGGGATGATTGTGATTGGCGCCGGCCTGGGCATCGGCAAGCTGGCGGTGGCGGCGGCCGAGGGCATCGCCCGGCAGCCGAGCGCGGCCGCGCAGATTACAGGCGCCGTCAACCTCCCGCTGTTCCTCCTCGAAGGGGTCGCGATTCTGGGTGAAGTCTTCGCGTTTCTCGTGCTGATTCTGTAGCGCTTCCTAACGCGGGCGTGGGCGCTGTTTTTCTGATGTAGTGTCCGGCTTCAGCCGGACCGTAGGGAAGGCGACATGAATAATCCGCTCGTTCAGGTCGATCCAGGACTGTTCATCTGGACCATCCTGACGTTTCTGGGGCTGCTGTTCCTTCTCAAGAAGATGGCGTGGGGACCGCTGCTGAAGGCGCTCGACGAGCGTCAGGCTACCATCCGCAAGTCGCTCGACGATGCGCAGCAGGCCAAGGTGGAGCTGGAGCGTCTCAACCAGGAGTCCGCCCAGATTCTTGCGAAAGCGAGAGCCGAGGCCGATGCGATCGTCGCTCGGAGCCGCTCGGATGCCGAGCGGCTGAGAGAAGAAATGAAGCACAAGGCGCGGGCGGAGGCCGAAGGCCTCACGCGGAACGCCGAGCGGCAGATTCAGCTCGAGACCCAGCGCGCGCTGGGCCAGATCCGGATCGAAGCGGTCGAGTTATCGCTGTCGATTGCCTCGAAGCTCATCAAGCGAAACCTGTCGAAAGAAGACAACGCACGCCTCATCGACGAGACCCTCAGGCAAATCGACTCGCAGCGTAACTAGGCGCAGCAAGCCGGGAGTCTGAAATGAAGATGGCCGGAAGCCACACCGAGGCGGGCGGGCCGGAGACCCAATCAGGCGAGCCATTGCTGGGCTCCTACTTCGTGGCCGCCTACCCTCCATTTTCCCAGTGGACCGTCGCCGCGCTTGACCAGTATCGACATCTCCTCACACAGCCGTCTCCGTTGCCCAAGCCTGTGCCGCTCGGTCTCTACGTCCACATTCCCTTCTGCACCGAGCGCTGCCAGTACTGCTACTACCTCTCCTATGCCGGCAAGACGCGCAACCAGATCGATGCGTACCTCGACGCGCTGCTGGCCGAACTGGCTGTGTACGCCCAACAGCCTCTGCTGGCCGGTCGCATGGTGGATTTCGTGTACTTGGGCGGCGGTACGCCGTCTTTGCTCTCGCCCGGGCGAGTCGTTCGGTTACTGCGAGGGCTCGCGCAAAGTTTCTCGTGGCAGGCGGCCCGCGAAGTCACCTTCGAGTGCGCGCCGCAGACCGTCAACCTGCCGAAGCTGAGGGAGCTCCGCGAGGCCGGCGTGACGCGGCTGAGTCTCGGTGTGCAGCAGCTTGATGACGACGTGCTGGCCAGAAACGGCCGCAGCCACTCGGTCCGTGACGTCGAGCGCGCCTATGCGGAGATCCGGCAGGTGGCGTTCGACGTCGTCAACATCGACTTGATGGTCGGCATGGTCGGCGAGTCGGACGAGTCGGTTCACCGGAGCCTCGATCGCGTCGTGGAATGGGCCCCGGAGAACGTGACGATCTACCAGCTCGAGATTCCGCCCAATACGCCGCTGTACCGGGCGGTTGGCGACCGCACACTCGACGGGACCCTGCCATCGTGGGAGGTCAAGCGCGGGCGGCTGCACCAGGCGTTTGCGCGGCTCGAGGCCGCGGGCTACACGCTTCGAAGCGCCTATACGGCGGTTCGCGACATCGACCGCCATCGCTTTCTGTACATGGAGGAGCAGTACCGAGGTTCGGATCTGCTCGGCATCGGCGTCTCATCGTTCTCGTACCTCAACGGGGTGCATCAGCAGAATCTGGCCGCGTTCGAACCCTACATGCGCAGCCTTCGGGCCGGCACCCTGCCGCTCGGCCGGGCCTACGTCCTCAACGACGAGGAGCGTGTCGTCCGTGAATTCGTGCTGGGGCTCAAGCTCGGACGGGTCGAGCAGGCGTACTTTCGAGACAAGTTCGGTGTCCAGGTCGACCGCCGGTTTGCCGAACCGCTCTCGCGATTGTCGGCCGAGGGATGGCTCACGATCGACCCGACGGCGATCACGCTGACTCGTCAGGGGCTGTTGCGCGTCGACCGGATGATCCCGAGCTTCTACTTACCCGCGCACCGTGGAGTCCCCTACGGCTGAGCGCGCGCGCCACACCAGCGCGACGCGTTTACAGGGCTAGTCGACGGCCTTCCGCGGCTGTCGCGCGAAGGTCGAGCGCTGAAACTCCGGTTCCAGTTCGGTGGCCACAATCAGGCGCCGCACGATCGGTGTCGTCATGTAGGTCGTGACGATGGCCATGAACACGAGCATGAAAAACACGCTTTTCGGAATGACGCCGAGGTCGTACCCGATGTTGATGACGATGAGCTCCATCAGGGCGCGGGTGTTCATCAAGACCCCGACGAGGGCGGCTTCGCGGACCCGGAAACCGGCGAGCAGGGCCGCAGCGGTGCAGCCGCCCAACTTGCCGATCAGGGCGGCGAGCAGGACGAGCGCACACAGGACCCACATGGATGCGCCCTGCAGCGTCCCGATGTCGGTGCGGAGACCGGTGTACGTGAAGAAGATCGGGAGGAAGAACGCCACGACAAAATCGTGGAGCCGTCGTTTGACCGCCTCCCGAAAGGCATCTTCGTCGTAGAGCACGGCCCCAATCAGGAACGCGCCGAAGATAGAGAAGATCCCGATGAGGTTTGTCACAGCCGCCGACGTGAAGATGAGAACGAGCAGGGTTGCCAGTGCGCCGAGCGAAAGTTCACCGTCGCGTGCTCCCACCGCGGATCGCGCCCACCTGCGGAGAACAGGGCGTACGACGAAGATCAGCACGAGCGCATAGCCGACCGTCTCGAACAGCATCAGCGCAAAGCTGGCGGGATCGAAGCGCGACCGGACGATCGCGGTGACGAGGGCCAAGATGATCCAGCCCGCGACGTCGTCCAGCGCAGCCGCCGTGATCGTAATGGCCGCGATCCGGGTGCGATGAATGTTCAGCTCGATCATGATCCGGCCGAGAATCGGCAGCGCGGTGATCGACAGTGCGGTCGCAAGAAACAGCGAGAAATTCAAGGGATTCCCCTCGATGCCGATCCGCGCGTGCAGGTACGGCGCGAGGAGCAAACCCAGCGTGAAGGGCACTGCGATGCCGGCCAGCGAGATCGTGAGCGCGGCGCGCCGAGACGAGCGCAGGTGGGCGAAGTTGAATTCCAGCCCGATGAGAAACATCAGCAGGATGAGCCCGATCTGACTGAGTGTGCTGACGATCGGCGCAACCGTCGGATCGAAGATCCGGCCCGAGAGATCCGGAAAGAGGCGACCGAGGAACGTTGGGCCAAGAACGAGGCCGGCGGCAATTTCGCCGCATACCTGCGGTTGGCCCAGAAACCGGAACGCGACCGCGCCGAGGCGGGCGGCGGCGATGATCACCATGAGCTGCAGGATGACCTTGATCAGCACCGCCTCGGTCTGCGTGTCGAGCGGCGAGAGCATGCCAGGTCCTCTAAACGAGCGTCAGCTGAGCGACTGCGGAATCGCGGTTCTCAGTGCAGAATCAGGCGTGGAACAGGGGCGGGATCGGATGGTCGAGGCATGTCAGCGGTTTCAGGCGCAGCTTGGCTGCCTAGCCTCATACAGATCTAGGCACTGCGAGCACAGTCCGAGCTCGATTCGCCAAGCCGGGTGAGCGGCGCGAATCACCGCTTCGGTCGCCGGCGAGACGCCGCCGTCGCGCGCATCGAGCGAGGCGACCGGGAAGCGGCACAGCGGGCAGCGGCCCGGCTTCCCAGCGTTTGCCAACTGTGGAGGCGTCAACGCGAACGCCACCAGCCCCGCGTGGGTCGGATCGGTCCGGTTGAACCATTCCTCGAAGGCGCTCTCGCACCCCTCGCCCAGCATCGCGAACGCGGAGGCGAACTCGCGCCACCGTGCGGTCCGCTCCGTCGGCCCGGCCAGTCCGACGCGGGTCAGGCGGCCGTCGATGGTCGTGTCCCACAAGACGCGATACCGATCGCGCAGGATGTTGTCCGCCGAGGGCCCGTCCTCCGACGCGGGGAGCCTGCGCTCGTAACCGAACGCCGGGTCGAGCATGTCGGCGACGTGTGTGAGCTCGTTGTGGAGGAGCGTGCACAGGGCGTCTGGCCTCAGGAGCGTGCTCGGGCAGAGCCGCAGCACCAGCGTCGGTGTCGGACTGGCGGCGTCCAGCGTCGCTTCATCGACGAGGTCCGCCCCTTCATCTTGGCGGGTCAGCGCCCGAACGACACGGCTCACGTTGACCCGATCGGCGACATCGACGCGTTGGTGGGCGACCTGGTCGATGACGCGGTGCAGTCCGAGACGTGCAAACCATCGCAGGTGCAGCGATCGGAAGCTCGCTTCCCGCGCATCGTCGTCCACGATCTCGTAGATCCGATCGCGCTCGCGTCGAAAGGCCTGCGCCGAGGCGGCCGGGGCCGTCGGCTCGGCCAGCAACACGGCTTCCTCGACCAGATCCGGCGCGTAGGTCGGCTGCGTCATGGCTTCCGCTGGATCTGAATCAGCTCGCCGTCCGAGCCGCACGCCATCGGCGTGTCGTCGGCGGTCTCGGGCCGCACGGCGAGCCCGAGCGGACCCGCTTCGACGCCCACCCGCGCACAGTCCGCGCTCAGCAGGGCAAGCAGCGTGTGTCCCAGGGCGCCGAAGTATCCGCTCGGGTCTTCCGCCACGACGCGCGTGGCGAACGCGCGACCGAAGCGTGCAAGGTGATTGCGCAAAAACGTGCGCTCGGCGCGCTCGGTCACCTCCAGCGTCTCGCCGCTCGGCGCCCGCCCATCGTTCTCCAGCAACCACGCCTGCTTGCGGTTCAGGAAATCCATGAACTCGAGTTCGCAGGCGATGTGATCGACGCGCGCTTCCGACCCGGGCGTCGGATGCAGCCCGAACGCCAGGTAGTAGCCCGAGATGTCGGCAAGTTGCTGCGGTTGATGGAAGGCGTTGTCGGGGCCGTACTCCGTTTCGCACGCGCAGACCAGGCCGCGCGCCGTATGCCCGAACAGGTGCACGAAGCTGGCGGCCAGTTGGTCCACGCCGGGCGGCGAGATCGAGCCCAGCCGCGCGGCGACGCGTTCGACGTTCGCCCCCTCGGAGGCCTGCGCCAGGTGCCGCAGGGCGGCTGCGACGACAGGAAACCCGTCGCGGGCGCCCACTTCGCTCAGACGCTCTTCGGTCGGTGCCTGAAAGCCAATCGACATGGTCCGGTACACGACCGCTCTCGCGAGTGTATCGTCTATCGCCGCAAGTGAAGCGGGGCTCATCAACGTCTCTCAGATCGAATTGGCGTGCGCGTTCGAGCGGACGTGTACGGGTTCTTCGACGGTGGTCCGGAACAGTTCGCGCCCGTCCTTGCCGAACGCAATCACGGTGTCGTTGTACAGCTCCACCTTGCGCCCGTGCAGCGAGCCCTCGTAGATCTTCGGTCCCTCTTCGATCTCATAGCGGAAGATGATGCGGTTCGACCGGCGGAACAATTGCAGCACCGCAAGCAACTCGCGACTCGGGCTGATCGAGTTTTCGATCGCGAGGTCGACGCCTGGGCCAAACATCTGCCGCAGGTACGGCCGCGGGACCCAACGCGGCGGGATGTAGTACCCATTGGGCTGGGTGCCGAATTGCGGATACAGCGGCAGCGCGACTTTGGCCACGTGCACCAGGAAGTAGAGCGGGTTGTACCGATCCTCGGCCCAGGTGCCGTCCTCAGCAATCGTCACGAGGCCCTGCATGCGGATCTGCCCGATGCAAGCTTCCATGCAGCGCGTTTCCATCGGCTCGCCATTGCTTTCCGGATCGGTCCCTTCGACGCGCGGGTAGCACGCAATGCACTTCTCGCTCGTGCGCGTGTTCCCTCGGTACATGGTTTTCTTGTACGGGCACGCCTCCACGCACTTGCGGTACCCGCGGCACTCCGACTGGTCGAGCAGGACGATGCCGTCCTCGGGACGCTTGTAAATCGCCTTGCGCGGGCACGCCGCGAGGCACGCCGGATACGAGCAGTGGTTACAAATGCGGGCGAGGTAGAAGAACCAGGTCTTGTGCACCGGCAGCTGCACACCGGTGTCGTCGAGCGCGTTGCGGACCCCGCGCTTCCCGACGGGATTGTCCTCATAGATGTTCGGCGAGTTCCACTCCTCGTCGGTCGGCAGATAGCCCAGCACCCGCGCGCTGTCGGGCGACAGCGCGCGCGCGGCGGCCTCGAAAATCGTCTGGCCTTCGAACGTCCCGTACGGTGCCAACCGGCCGTCGCCGGGGGTGCCGCCCCAGACCTGGGCGCCAGGATTGGCCGTCTCGAGCTGCTCGAGGATCTTCACGTCCCACCAGCGCGGGTAGCCGCCGTAGGGCTTGGTCTCGACGTTCGCCCACCACATGTGCTCCTGGCCCTTGCTGAAGGTCCAGGTCGATTTGCACGCCATGGTGCAGCTCTGGCAGGCAATGCAGCGGTTGATGTTGAAGACGAACGCGAACTGCCGCTCCGGATACCGCGCGTCGTACGGATAGGCCATGTCGCGGCCCAGTTGCCAGTTCTTCACCGTGGGCATCGCTTAACTCCCGCGCCGGACCAGCCGCAGCGGCTGCGCGACCGATCCGGCGACTTCTTCAGGTCCGTCCGTCACCACCCAAACAAACCGCCCGTAGACGGCAAGGCTTTCGTCGACGATCCGCGCGATCTCGTCCTCGCCCAGCAGCCGCCAGGCCTGGTGCGCGCCGGTGTATTCGGCCCGCCGGTAGAGCGAAAGGATCTGGATCCGCGTGAGGCCGAGCTGCGCAAACTCGTCGGCAAAGGTCGCGGCCATCTCGCGGGTCACCGCCTCGTCGCCGGGCAGTTCGACACCAACGAGCTCTTGTGGATCTTCGGGTTCTGGATCGTGATAGGACATAGTCTTGGCTCTAGCGCTGGAGGCTCAACTCTTGACTTTTGTCAGCTCTCCCGCCAGGTACCGCCTCATCGATTCGCTCTCGTTGTCGGGCGAATAGCCCGTTGTCGCCGGCGCCCAGATGCCCGTGCCGCCGAGGCCCCCGTCTTCAGCCTTCGAAATCCGGACGAGCGTTTCCTTCGGGACCGTGTTGACGGCGTGGTTGTCGGCCTCGCCGCCGAAAATGAAGCCCATCGTCACCTTCGCCTTGTGGAAGAGCGAATCGGTCTGGAAGCCCATCGTCACCTTCGCCTTGTGGAAGAGCGAATCGGTCTGGTGCATCGGCATGTGCCAGTTCCGCGTCACCGACTGCTGCGAGCCGTAGCGCAGATTGGCCTGGTAGCCGGTGTTGGCCGACAACGCCCTGCCATCCGGGCGCGTCTCGTGCGCCTTCACGCTCTTCTCGGTGGCGATGAACGGTGCGTGCTTCATCATCACGATGTTGTACGGATATGCGTGGTTGTATTTGACGCGCAGCATGCAGCGCGCCACGCGATAGAACGGATCGTCGGGCCTGGCGCCGATGTACGGCCGGTCGGCCGGGTTGGCGTCGAGGTAAACGTAGTCGCCGTCGTTGATTCCCAGGTCGCGCGCCGCCTGCGGGTTGACGTGGAGCTGGTGCTCGCCGACGCACGGCGCCCGCTTGTCGAGCCGGTACGGGTCGCCAAAGTTCGAGTCGTACAGCATGTGCCAGTCCACGTTGGACCAGCCGGAGTGGACGCGGTGACGCGTCTTGGGCGTGAGGCAGTAGAACTGGAATCCCTTCTCCCACAGAAAATTCTTCGTGCCCTTGACTTGCGACCACGGCAGCTTCACGTTGCGAATCGTCCGCGCGTCCCAGTGTTCGGCGGTACGCGCGATCCCATAGTCGTCCGGCCGGACGTACGGGTTCGCGCTGACGATCACGTTGGGCAGATAGGGCGTCGCCTCGGGCCCTTCGCGGTGCACGATGAAGTTCTCGCCGTACGCAATCGCCTCGGGCACGTCCGCATACGCGTGCAGCCGGCCGGTGTCGGTGTGGAACGGCTCGTTGTCGTGCACCTGCTCGTAGAACGGGATGCGCGGGTAGGTCCGGAAATTGAGCAGCGCCCCGCCCGGCGGCCCGTACTTGCCCGCCATGACGTCCGCCACGGTGTACCCCTGGGTGGTGGTGCAGGTCTCGAAGAGGCGCTGCAAGTACACCGAGCGCTTGCCCTCGAGCTCGAACTTGAACATCTCTTCGAACCGCTGGTCGTTGGTGAGCGTCGACATCGCCTTCGCGATGCCCGCCAGGATGGCCAGGTCGTCCTTGCTGTCGAAGACCGGCGCGATGCCGCCCTTCCAGACCTGCAGGAACGGATTGGAGCAGCTCGCCGTCACCTCCAGATCCTCGAACTCGAGCCACGAGTTGGCCGGCAGCGCGACATCCGCGTACTCGATCGACGCCGTCATCTGAATGTCGATCGAGACGATCATCTCGATGTTCGGGTTGACGTTCTTGATCATCTCGTAGGCCCACTTGGCGTTGTTGATCAGATTCACGTTGCTGAAGATCAACGCCTTGGTGGGGGTCGGCATGTGCGTGTCGCCGGTGAAGTTCTTCCGGCCGTACTTCGGGGTGTTGACGATGAGCGCCTTGTCGCCGTGGTTCCAGTAGGCCGGCTCCTCGTCCTTCGTGTAGGCATGGGCGTGGACATCCTTGCCCGGGGCGTTTTCGTCGAGCGTCAGCGCGAACGGGTCTTCCGCCACCCAGCCTTTGAAGCCCGGGCCGGTCCAGGGTGAGCC
>MELA01000084.1:0-6355 GCA_001767495.1 Acidobacteria bacterium RIFCSPLOWO2_12_FULL_65_11
TCCGCACGTCGTCGAGCTGACGCGCGAAGCGCTCGCTCCATCGGTCGTCAACGGGCGCAGCGTCGCGGCCGGCGTCGGATACGTCCGGATTGCGGCCATCGGCCCGAACACGGCGCAGCAGGTCGGGACACAGATTGCCGACTTGACTCGGAATGGGGCCTCGAAATTGATCGTGGACGTGCGCCGCACGGCCACCGGCACACCGGACGAGGGCCTGGCGATCGCGCGGTTGTTCGTGGCCAAGGGCACGCTGGCGATGCGCGAAGGCAAAGGGGGCGCGCGCGAGACGATCGCGGCCGGCGCCGGTGACGGCGGCGTCACCCTGCCAGCCATCGTACTGGTCGACACCGGCACGGCGGGCGCCGCAGAACTCTTTGCGTCGGCGCTGTCTGGAAACCTCCGCGCCGACCTCATCGGCGAACACACGATAGGCCGCGCGGCGGTTCAGAGGCTGATGAAGCTGCCCGATGGCAGCGGCCTCTGGCTGTCGACCACCCGGTATCTGATGCCGGACGGCGCCGCGTTGCACGAGAAGGGTCTCGAGCCGAAGGTCGCCGTCGACGAGCCGACGGTCGACTTTGGCCAGGCGCCACCCGCCACCGATCCGGTGCTCGAGAAGGCGCTCGAACGGTTTTCGGCGAAGCAGGCCGCTTGAGCGCTTGGCCACCGCCGCCTGCTATACTGGCCGTTCGGCCGGGGCTCGAGCTGGTTTCCTCGCCTGTAGTGTCCGCCTTTAGGCGGACTTCAGGTCCGGCTGAAGCCGGACACTACGGTTATGAAGAACGGTTCTCGTCGTTCCAACGATGTAGGCGCGTAGCTCAGAGGTTAGAGCGCCTGCTTGACACGCAGGAGGTCGGTGGTTCGAGTCCACCCGTGCCTACCAGACAGTAGCGCCCGCCTCGCCATTCGATCCCATTGATGGGTCAGGTCACCGTCACACTACCCGATGGCTCCAGTCGTACCGTGCCCGCCGGCACCCCCGTGCGCGGCGTCGCCGAAGGGATCTCACCGCGCCTGGCCAAGGCGGCGCTGGCCGCCCTGGTCGACGGCCGGCTGGTCGATCTCGTCCATCCCCTGGATCGCGATGCCGCTGTGCGCATCGTGACCGACAGCAGTCCCGAAGCGCTGATGCTCTGCCGACACAGCACGGCGCACCTGTTGGCCGCCGCCGTGACGAACCTCTTCCCCGGCGCGCAGTGCGGCATCGGTCCGGCCACCGACGAAGGCTTCTTCTACGACTTCGTCGTCGATCGGCCGTTTGTCCCCGAAGATCTCGAGACGATCGAGAAGAAGATGAAGCAGCTGGCGGCCGAGGATCTGCCCTACGAGCGCCAGATGTGGCCGCGCGAGCAGGCCAAGGCATTCTTCGCCAGGCGCGGCGAGCCGCTCAAGGTGCAGCTCATCGACGAGAAGACCGAAGGCCAGCGGGACGTGTCCTGCTACACGATCAAGGATCCGGAGACCTTCGTTGATTTCTGCACCGGCCCGCACGTGCCGTCGACGGGCACACTGAAGACGTTCAAGATTCTGAGCACCTCGAACGCCTACTGGAAGGGCGATGCGCGCAACCAGCCGATGCAGCGCATCTACGGGACCGCGTTCCCCACCGACAAAGAGCTCAAGGCGTATCTGACGCAGCTCGAGGAAGCGAAGAAGCGCGACCACCGCAAGCTGGGGCGGGAACTTCGACTGTTCACCTTTCATCAGTGGGCGCCCGGCGCCGCCTTCTGGCTCGAGAAGGGCACGACGCTCTATCACACGCTCGCCAACTACATGCGCGGCGTGCTCTCCCCCGCCGGCTACGTCGAGGTGAAGACGCCACTCGTCTACAACAAGGCGCTGTGGGAGCGATCCGGGCATTGGAAACACTACCGGCAGAACATGTTCCTCATCGAATCGGAGAACGAGACGATGAGCGTGAAGCCGATGAACTGCCCCGGGCACTTTCTGACCTACGCGAGCGAGACTCGCAGCTACCGCGACCTGCCGATCCGCTTGCACGAGCAGACGCCGCTGCACCGCAACGAAGTGTCGGGAGTGCTGTCTGGGCTCACGCGCGTCCGGCAGTTCTCCCAGGACGACGCGCACTGCTTCGTCATGCAGGATCAGATCGGCGACGAAGTCGAGCGGCTGATTCGGCTCGTCGAGCGCGTCTACGACGACTTCGGGCTGCCGTTTTCGGCCAAGCTGTCGACCAGACCCGAGGAGTTTCTCGGCGAAGTGGCGACCTGGGATCATGCCGAGTCGCAGCTCCGGGCGGCGCTCGATCGTGCCGGCATGGCGTACACGCTCAACGAGGGCGACGGCGCGTTCTACGGACCGAAGATCGACTTTGACGTGACCGACGCGATCGGCCGCAAGTGGCAGTGCGCGACGATCCAGCTCGACTACGCGCAGCCGGAGAACTTCGATCTGAAATACATCGGCGCCGACAACACCGAGCATCGGCCGGTCGTCATCCACCGCGCCATCTTCGGGAGCTTCGAGCGGTTCATCGCCATCCTGATCGAACACTATGCGGGCGCGTTCCCGCTCTGGCTGGCCCCGGTCCAAGCCATCGTGCTGCCGATTGCCGACCGCCACGCCGCTTACGCGGGCGAGGTGCGCGACCGGCTCCGGGCGGCCGGCCTGCGCGCCGAACTGGACGAGCGGCAGGAGAAGATCGGATATAAGATTCGGGAGGCGCAGCTCCAGAAGGTGCCCTACATGCTGGTCGTGGGCGACCGCGAGGCAGAGACCGGCACCATCTCGGTTCGCGAGCGCTCCGGCGGCGACAAGGGCGCGACGCCAATCGATGCGTTTATCGCACTCGCCCGGGACGAGGTCGAGACGAAGGGGACTCCCGCAGCCGTCGCGCGAGGCTGAGAGTCTACGATCGAGGCCGAGCGACCTCGTCGGTTCGGCAAGCGCGTGGGGTGAGGCTCAGCAGCCGTCACGCGAGGCCGAGAGTCTACGCTCGAGGCCGAGCGACGGCGTCAGTTCGGCAGGCGCGTGGGGGTGGGGCCCCACGCGAGTAAATTAAGGAGGCCGTTATCGCATTTGACAGAACCCCCCGCCGCGACGACCGCGTGCGGGTCAACGAGCGCATTCGGGTTAGGGAAATCCGTGTCATCGACGACGGCGGCGAGCAACTCGGCATCATGCCGCCGCCACAGGCGCTGGCTCTTGCGAAGCAGAAGGGACTCGACCTGGTCGAAATCTCGCCCACGGCGACTCCACCCGTCTGCCGCATCATGGATTTCGGCAAATATCAGTACCAGGAGCAGAAGCGGGCGCGGGAGGCCCGGAAGCACCAGAAGGTCATCCTGGTCAAAGAGATCAAGTTCCGACCGAAGGTCGACGAGCACGACTACCAGTTCAAGAAGAAGCACATCGAGCGCTTCCTCGAAGACGGGGACAAAGTGAAGGCCACGATCTTCTTCCGCGGGCGCGAGATGGCGCATCCCGACATCGGCCGGCGGATTCTGGAGCGGCTGATCGACGAGCTCGGCGAGCTGGCCATCGCCGAGACAATGCCACGGCTGGAAGGTAACCAGATGCATACGATTCTGTCGAGAAAGCCGCAGGGCGGTCGGGCCAAAGCCCCGTCGACAGCTGCGAGGTAGCGAAGATGCCGAAGTTGAAGACGCACCGCGGTGCCGCGAAGCGGTTCAAGCGGACCAAGGGCGGGAAGTTTCTGAGGAGCAAGGCGTTCAAGCAGCACATCCTGGGCTGCAAGACCACGAAGCGTAAGCGCGCGCTCCGCGGAACGACGACCGTCGCACATGCGGATGCGAAGAAGCTGGCGCGAATGCTTCCGTACAAGTAGGAATTGCAGATTGTTGATTGCAGATTGACTGGGATTAGGAGAGTGCGATGGCTCGTGTGAAGAGAGGAACGGTCCGGCGCGCCAAGCGGAAGAAGCTGCTTAGGCTGGCCAAGGGGTACTACGCCAATAAGAGCAAGCTCTATCGCGCCGCCAAAGAATCGGTCGACACGGCGCTCAAGTACGCGTTTGTCGGCCGGCGGCGCAAGAAGCGCGATTTCCGCCGGCTGTGGATCGTGCGGATCAACGCGGCCGCCCGGGAGCACGGCCTGACGTACGGCCAACTCATGAACGGCCTCAAGCGCGCCGGCGTGGCGCTCGACCGCAAGAGTCTGTCGGAGCTCGCCATCGCGAGCCCCGCCGCCTTCGCGCGGATCGCCGAACAGGCCAAAAGCGCCGTGAAGGCTGTCGCCCGCACCTGACACGCTGATGCCGCTCCCCGACGCCGCCGCGGTCGCCTCCCAGATTGCGGCGTTCGAAGCTGAGCTCGCCCAATCGAAAACGTCGCGCGACGCGAGCGCCGTGCGCGACCGCTATCTCGGCCGCAAGAACAGCGTCGTCGCTTCCTGGATGCAGATGATTGCGGCGGCGCCCGCCGACCAGAAGCGGGCCATCGGGCGCTTCGCGAACGAGCTGAAGCAGGCGATTGAGGAGCGATGGACGCGGTACCTCGAAACCAGCACGCAGATCGACCGACCCGCCGGCGCCGTCGACGTCACGCTGCCGGGACGTCTGCCGCTCCTTGGACATCGCCATCCCCTCACGATTATTCGAGATCAACTGGAAGAGATCTTTACGCGCATGGCGTTCACCGTGGTCGAGGGTCCGGAAGCCGAGGATGAGTGGCACTGCTTCGATGCGCTGAACATGCCGGAAGAGCATCCCGCACGTGACATGCAGGATACGCTCTATCTCGCCTCTCCCCTGCCTGGCGACTCGGCGTCCGACCACCGGACGCTCCTCCGCACGCACACCTCTTCGATGCAGATCCGGTACATGCAGGCGCACACGCCGCCCGTCCGCATCGTCGTGCCGGGCCGCGTCTATCGCCGCGACGATCTCGATCTGACGCACTCGCCTGCGTTCGCGCAGATCGAGGGACTCGCCGTCGGCGAGGGCCTGTCGCTCTCCGACCTCAAGGGGACGCTGCTCGAGTTCGCGCGCCAGATGTTCGCGCCAACCTTGCGCCTGCGGTTTCGTCCGAGCTTCTTTCCCTACACCGAGCCAAGTGCCGAGATCGATCTCAGTTGCCGGCAGTGCGAGGGGGCCGGCTGCGCGATGTGCAAGAAGACCGGCTGGATCGAGCTCGGCGGCTGCGGCATGGTGCATCCGGCCGTATTCGAGGCCGTCGGCTACGACCCGGAACGCTACACCGGCTTTGCCTGGGGCATCGGCATCGAGCGCATCGCCATCCTTCGATACCAGGTCGAAGACATCCGTCTCTTCTACGAGAACGATCTGCGGTTCTTAGAGCAATTCCCTTATTAGCCGTGCGACTCCTCGTTTCCTGGCTGCGTGACTTCGTCGATGTGCCGGCTCCGGCCGAAGAAATCGCCGACCGCCTCGGGCTGCGCGGATTCGAGGTGGCCGCCATCGAGCCGCTCGCCGAGGGCGACGGCGTCATCGACTTCGAGGTCACGGCCAACCGGCCCGACTGCCTGAGCGTCATCGGCCTGGCGCGCGAGCTCGCCACACTCTACGACCGGCCGCTCATACTGCCATCCTCGGTGCCCGGTGCGAAAGTCGCGCTGGCTTCGGTTCCCACCGGCAATTCCGATCGTCTCGCGGTCGCGATCGAAGACGAAGACTTGTGCCCCCGGTACGCGGCGGCGGTGGCCGACGTGAAGGTCGGCAACTCGCCCGACTGGCTTGCCGCCCGGCTCCACGCCGCCGGCGTCCGGCCGATCAACAACATCGTCGACCTCACCAACTACGTGCTCATCGAGCTGGGCCATCCCCTGCACGCCTTCGACCTCGCGACGCTGGCCGGTCGCGAGATCCGTGTCCGTCGCGCACGGCCGGGCGAGGCGCTGACGACGCTCGACGGCGTGGAGCGGACGCTTGATGCGGAGATGCTCGTCATCGCCGACGGCGACCACGCGCAGGCGGTGGCGGGCGTGATGGGCGGGACGGCGTCGGAAGTGACCTCGGCGACGCGTGTGGTCGCGTTTGAAAGCGCGTACTTCAAGCCGGCGTCGGTTCGCCGCACGAGCAAGCGGCTCGCGCTCAAGACCGAGGCGTCGGCGCGGTTCGAGCGCGGCGCCGATATCAACGTTCCCGTCGTCGCCCTCGAGCGCGTCGTCGCGCTGATGGAACAGATTGGCGCCGGCCGGCCGGTCGGACCGATCATCGACCGGTACGCGGGCGTCCGAGGGCCCCTGACAATCCACCTGAGGCGGGCCCGCCTTGGCCGGTTGCTCGGCGCCGTGGTTGCCGACACCGAAGTCGAGCGCATCCTACGCGGCCTCGGCCTGACGGTCACCGTCAGCCGCGACGGCTGGGAGGTCGTTGCGCCAACCTACCGCGTTGACCTGCTGCGCGAGGTGGATC
>MELA01000084.1:6362-10228 GCA_001767495.1 Acidobacteria bacterium RIFCSPLOWO2_12_FULL_65_11
GGAAGTCGGACGGCATTTCGGCTTCGACAATCTGCCGTCTACCTTCCCCGTTGCCACCGCTCCGGCACCGCCACCCGACCCACGCGTGCCGCGCGACCGGTTGGTGCGGCGGGTGCTGACGGCCGCTGGACTCTCCGAGGCGGTGACGTTTGGCTTCATCGAAGCTGAAGTGACCCGAGCTTTCGTGGCTTCGAGCGAGACGATTGCGGTCGCCAACCCACTCTCGGCCAAGTTTGACACCTTGCGTCCTTCGCTTCTGCCAGGGGTCATCGATGCCGTGGGACACAACCGGCGCCACGGCCGTCGCGACGTGCGGCTGTTCGAGATCGGGGCACGCTTCACCGTCGGAGGGGAAACGCGCGGCGTCGCGCTAGCCTGGACCGGCGCGGCGACTCCCGAACACTGGTCGGGCGGCGCGCGCGAGGTCGATCTTTTTGACGTCAAGGGAGTCGTCGAGCAGCTCTGCCGGGCTCTGGACGTAGCCGTGCGCTTCACAGAGGCGCCATCGATATTTCTGGAACCGGGGCAAGCGGCGGCAGTCGTGGCTGCCGACGAGCCGTGGAAGGACGCCCTCATTGGAACGGTCGGCCAGATCACGCCTCTCGTCGCCGACCTGCGCGGCCTGCCGCGCCAGGACCGTGTCTTTGTCGCCGAGTTGAACCTGGATACGCTCTGGCAGGTGCGAGCCGCCAGCGGCGAAGCGACCCGTCCGCTCGCCCGGCATCCGTTCGTCGTCCGTGATCTCTCGATGGTCGTCGCCGCCACCTTGCCTGCGGCGATCATTTCTGGCACCATTCAGGCGGCCGCACAGAACGTCCCGGCGCCGTTGTCCGCCATCGGCTTCTTCGATCGGTATAAGGGCAAGGGCGTGCCGGAGGGAGCTGTGAGCCTCGCGGTGCGGCTGACGTTCCAGGCGCCGGATCGCACGTTAACCGACGCCGAGGTGCAGCAGAGCTTCGACGCGATTCTTGCCGCGCTGGTGCGCGAGCACCGGGCCGTGCAGCGATAGACGAGGACCCTTCATGGCGAAGACAGCGGTTCGCAGCGTAGACCTGGAGCCCATCGATCGGCTCGAGGAGAAGATCAAGCAGCTCGTGGACATGGTCGATCGGATGAAGACCGAGCAGGCGCGGGCGACCGAAGAGAACCAGCGCCTGACGCGCGAGCTTGAATCGGTACGGGGACGCCTGACGGCCAGCGACGGCCTCGCCTCCGAGCTGACGACGCTCAAGCAAGAGCGCGACGTCATCCGGACGCGCGTCACCGACATGCTCGAACAACTCGAGGCCCTGAATCTGTGAGCGCCTGCGGCCCGAGCGAGTGGGGGTGGGGCCCCGCGAGCATTAATTAAATGACTGATCCCCGCGTCGTCCCTGTTCAGATTCAAGGCCAGCGGTATCCGATCCGCACGACGCTCGACGCGGAGTACGTGGCGCGGCTGGCGGCGTTCGTGGATGAGAAGATGCGAGCGGCGGCCGAGTCCACCACGACCGGCGATTCACTTCGACTGGCCGTACTGGCCGCCCTCAACATCGCCGACGAGCTGTTTCGCGCCAACGACGCGACCGACACCCGCGACGGCCGGCTCGCCGAGCGCACCGAAGAGCTCGAGCGGCTCCTCGACAGCGTCCTGATGAGGTAGTTGAACCCGGCCCCCGTCTCGACTAAGATTCGTCCGAGAGTTCGAGTTCCCTGCTTTGCGCGTGATGGCGGTAGGCTCGTTTGAGCCAACGTTTCATCTAAGTGAGTCGCGACGCCGCGTGGTGTGCATGCCTCCGAGCGAGGAAGCCTGAAGCGCGGCTTATTTGAGCGGTTCCACCTGCTTACGCAGGTTCATCGACCTCCCCACACGGCAAAGCGGGGCCTTTCGTTCGATCCCTCCAACTTGAACTCCTGATCGCGGGGCATCCCCGCGCGCGGCGCCGACCTGAGGCAAGCCCGAAGTGGGTCACGGGAAAGGACGTCACGCGTGTTGTCATATTCCGGCTACCTGATCAATCTCGCCATCACGCTGGCGGGCGCGGCGGCGGTGTTCGCCTGGTGGGTCGTCAGCCGCAAGCGGATTGCCGCCGACACTGTCGGCCGCGCCGACGAGCAGGCGCGCCGCCTCGGCAAGGACGCGGAGCGCGACGCCGAGACCCGTAAGAAGGAAACGCTTCTCGAGGCCAAGGAAAAGGCGCACGAGATCCTGATGGACGCCGAGCGCCAGGCGCGGCAGGAGCGCCAGCAGGCGGCCGCCCTCGAGCAGACACTCACCAGCCGCCAGTCGGCGCTGGTGGAGCGCCAGGCAGCCATCGAGCGGCTCGAGAAGGAGTTCCTCGCGCGCGAGCGTGCCGTCGCCGACCGCGAAAAGGCATCGGCGGCCGCCGCGACGAAATACGAACAGCTCGTCGCGACTCAGCAGCGCGAGCTCGAGCGGGTCGCGGGTCTCACGGGTGAAGAGGCCAAGGAGCTGCTCGTCAAGCACATCGAGGCCGACGCGCGGCACGACGCCGCCAACCTCCTTAAACGCCTCGACGCCGAGGCGCGCGAGACGGCCGTCTAGCGCGCGAAGCACTACATCACCGAAGCCATTCAGCGCTGCGGGGCCGAGCATTGCGTCGAGACGACAGTCTCGGTGGTCGACTTGCCGAGCGACGACCTCAAGGGCCGGATCATCGGCCGCGAGGGGCGCAACATCCGTGCGCTCGAGCAGGCGACGGGCGTCGACCTCATCATCGACGACACGCCGGGTGCGATCATCCTTTCGGGGTTCGATCCCTATCGCCGCGAGATCGCCAAGCAGGCCATCCAGCGCCTGATCGCCGACGGGCGCATCCATCCGGCACGCATCGAGGAAATCGTCCAGAAGGTCAAGGAGGAAACCGACGAAGCCGTGCGCAAGGAAGGCGCGGACATCGCCTTCGACCTCGGGTTGCACGATCTCCACCCAGACATTCTCCGACTCATGGGACGGCTGAAGTTCCGCACGAGCTACGGCCAGAACGTGCTCTACCACTCGGCGGAGGTTGCGCGACTGGCGGGCCTCATGGCGCGAGAACTGGGCCTCGACGCGCACGTGGCCGTCCGTGCCGCCTTTCTGCACGATATCGGCAAGGCGATCGACCGCGAAATGCAGGGCACGCACCTCGAGCTGGGGATCGAGTTCCTGCGCAAGCACGGCGAGAGCGAGCCGGTGGTCATGGCGATGGCCGCGCATCACATGGACATCGACTGGCCGTCACTCGAGGCGATGATCGTGCAGGCCGCCGACGCGATCTCCGCCGCCCGACCAGGCGCGCGGCGCGACATCCTCGAGTCGTACGTCAAGCGGCTCGAAAAGCTCGAAGGCATCGCGGATTCGTTCAAAGGCGTCTCGAAGGCTTTCGCTCTCCAGGCCGGACGCGAGATTCGAATCATGGTCGAAAGCGAGAAGATCTCCGACGAGGAGGCGATCTGGCTGTCGAAGGACATCGCACGGCGGATCGAGAACGAGCTCGAGTACCCCGGCCAGATCAAAGTCACCGTCATTCGCGAGACCCGCGCGGTGGACTACGCTAAGTAGCCCTCTCCCGAGCGCGAGAGTCTACGATCGAGCGCGAGGTCTTCAGCGCGTGGGGGTGGGGCCCCACGCGCCTTAAAGAATGACCACTGTTTCTGATGTCACGGAACGCGATCTGATCGCGCGCATTCAGGCCCGCCTCCCGCCCGCCCCGGACTGGATGCTGGTCGGCATCGGCGACGACGCGGCCGTCGTCGAGCCGGAACGGAACCGGGTCGAGGTGCTCAGTGTGGACGCGCTCGTCGAAGGCGTGCATTTCGACCGCGCTTTCGTACCGGCCGAGGCCATCGGCCACCGCGCGCTGGCCGTGAACCTGAGCGACCTT
>MELA01000084.1:10239-14144 GCA_001767495.1 Acidobacteria bacterium RIFCSPLOWO2_12_FULL_65_11
TTGCGGCCATGGGCGCCGAGCCGCGCCTGGCGCTTCTTTCCTTTGCGCTCCCGCCCCAGTTGCCACTTGATGACTTCGACGGCATAGTTGTGGGCCTGACGGCGCTTGCCGCGCGGCACCGGGTCCACGTCGCCGGCGGCAACCTCACACGCTCGCCGGGACCGCTCATGCTCGACGTCACCGTCGCCGGCACCGTCAAGCGTCGGCAGGCGCTGACCAGGAGCGGCGCGCGGCCCGGGGACGAGCTGTATGTGAGCGGCACGATCGGATCGGCAGCAGCGGGCCTACAGATGCTTCGTCAGCACCTCACAACCGCCACCACGGTTAGCACGGAGGATAACGAAGGTCACGGAATCATAAGATTGCCGCGCCCTCCGTCGTCGTCCGTGTCCTCCGTGGTAGAGCCATGCGTGGAGCGATATCTGAGGCCCGAGCCGCGTGTACGGCTCGGTCTGATGCTGGCAAGAAACCGCGTCGCCAGCGCGTGCATCGATCTCAGTGACGGTCTCGCCGATGGCGTTCATCAGATCGCGATGGCTAGCGGCGTGGGTGCCGCGGTCGACGTCGAGACCCTGCCGATCGACGTGGCGGCGCGCGTGTGGTTCGAGGCGCGAGGACTGGACCCTGTCACCGAATCGCTCGTCGCCGGAGACGACTACGAGCTGCTCTTCGCCGTCAGGCCTGGCGCCGTCCGCCGGCTGGCGGCCGCGAGTCGGCACAGTGGAGCGGCGATCACGCGCATCGGTCGATGCACAAAGGATCGCGCGGTGACGATGCGCAGCGCCGTGAACGGCGTGACGCTGGAAGCCCCGTTGCCGCGTGCGGGGTACGTGCACTTTCGTCAGGAGCCTTGAATTGCTGATTGATGATTGTTGATTGCGGATTCATGCGGATTTGAGTGCGGATAGCAACGCTTGCGCGCCAATACACAGTTCAGCAAATCCCAATCACCAATCAGCAATCTACAATTCATTGATGCCGATGCGCCTCGCCCGTTCATTCTGGCGGAAAGCGATCGTGACCGCCGTTGCCGCGGCCGCGTTCGTGTTGCTGTACCAGGCGACAATCTTCGATTCGAGATATACGACGCGCCAGGCGGTGCGAACCGAGGCCGTGCTCCCGGCGCCTGGCGCCCGCCTCGCCTTCGAAGCCACCGCCTACTGCAAGGGCCTGACGACGTTCTCTGGCGTCGCGGTGCAGAGCGGCATCGCCGCCTCCGATCCGACGCTGCTCCCCATCGGATCGCTCGTGGAGATCGACTCGCTCGACGCTCGGTACGACGGCATCTACGCGATTCTCGATACCGGTCCCGCGATTCAAGGCCGGGAAGTCGATATTTACATGTGGAGCTGCAACGACGCGCTGAAATTCGGCCGCCAGTCCGTCTACGTCACCGTGCTGCGCCTCGGCTGGAACCCGCGCGCGATGAGGCCGGGCTTTCTCGACCGGCTGTTCCGCCGGCCGGCGAGCGAGCCGATGCCGCTTCCCTCGCGGCCCCTGCCGCAACTTCCCTCGGTCGGCGGACCAGACAAGTGACCGGGCCGCGAACAAGAAATGCATTAGACTGGGCCGCGACGACCACCAGAAACGGCCGGGTGCGGTAACCGACGGGTCGAGCCTTATGGCCAGCAAACGCCGAAGCGAGACGAAGCTGACGCGCAAAGAGATCGAGGCGATCTTCAAGCGCCGCGAGAAAGCCCAAAACGATCACGACGTCGAGGCGCTCATGATCGATTACGCGGACGATTGCGTTGTCGACAGCCCGACCGGTGGCACGCACCAAGGTCGAGCGGCCATCGCCAAGGTCTTCAAGGCGGTGTTCGACGGCTTCCCGGACC
The DNA here is from genome assembly GCA_001767495.1 of Acidobacteria bacterium RIFCSPLOWO2_12_FULL_65_11. Classification (GTDB taxonomy): domain Bacteria; phylum Acidobacteriota; class Vicinamibacteria; order Vicinamibacterales; family CAVVIG01; genus 2-12-FULL-65-11. The sequence continues at coordinate 12,078 of MELA01000084.1, forward strand.
TGAAAGTCACGACCGACAAACTGATCATCGACGGCGACAGCGTCTCCCACGTCATCGGCCTCGAAGGAACCGACCTCGGCGGGTTTCTCGGCGTGCCCGCTACGGGCAAGTCGTTCCGCGTTCCGGCCGTATTCCTCTACGAGTTCAGGAAGGGGCTGATCGTGCGGGAGCGCCGCATCTACGACTTCACGGGCCTGCTCCTGCAGATCGGCGTGATGAAAGCGAAGCCGGTCTGAGAAAGGTAAAACGAAAAAGTTCAAACTTAAAAGGACTGCGATCACTGAAACTGATTGCGATTGGCACTGTCCTTTTAACTTCTAAGTTTTCAGTTCTAAGTTTTCTGTCCGTGTCTCTCCCTTGTACTGCAGCTCGAACAGCTTGAAGTAAATGCCGCGTTGGGCGAGCAGCTCCTGGTGGGTGCCAGACTCGCGCAGCCTCCCCTTGTGCAGCACCAGGATCTTGTCCATGTCCTGAATCGTCGACAGACGATGCGCAATGGCGATGGTTGTGCGACCGGCCATCAGCACGCGCAAGGCATCGCGAACCAGCAGCTCTGTCTCGGTGTCGACGCTTGAGGTCGCCTCGTCAAGCATCAGCACGCGCGGATCGGAGGCCAGCGCGCGCGCAAACGACAACAGCTGCTTCTGGCCGACTGAGAGCGTCGACCCGCGCTCGGCGACCGCCGCCTCGTAGCCATGCGGCAGCCGCTCGATGAAGCCATCAGCGTGAACGGCCTCAGCGGCCCGTCGCACGCGCCCTTCGTCCATCGCCTGGTTGCCCAGGCGGATGTTCTCGCCGATCGTTCTTGAAAACAGGTACACGTCCTGCAGCACGAGACCGAACAGGCCCCGCAGCTCGGCCAGGTCGAGCCGGCGGATGTCGACACCGTCGATCGTGATTCGTCCCCCAGTGACATCGTAGAAACGCAGCAGCAGGTTGATCAGTGTCGTCTTGCCCGCCCCGGTCGCGCCGACGATGCCGACCCGCTCTCCGGGCTTGACCTCGAAGCTGACGTCGCGCAAGACGTAGTCTGGAGTGCCTGACTCGAGCCCGGGGTCCGGCTGAAGCCGGACACTACGGGCGACAGGGGCGGCGTTGTACGCGAACCAGACATGGTCGAAGGCGATGTGTCCCGTGGCGCCCTCCGGGCGCGCGACGGGCCGCGCCGGCGGCGCAATGGTGACCGGCTCGTCGAGCAGCTTGAAAATGCGCTCGGAGGAGGCCATCGCCGACTGCAGGATGTTGAACTTTTCCGACATGTCGCTGATCGGCCGGAAGAAGCGCTGAGAGTACTGGAGAAACGCGACGAGCGCACCGAGCGTCAGCGTGCCGGCCAGGACGCTCCCGCCTCCGTACCAGATGATGAGGGCTGAGGCGAGCGCGCCCACGGCCTCAATCGCCGGATAGAACGTCGCATAGTAGAAGATGGATTCGATGTTAGCGTCGCGGTGCCTGGCGTCGATCTCGGCGAAGCGTGTGAAGTTGAGCCCCTCGCGGCGGAACAGCTGCACGGTCGACATGCCGGTGATGTTCTCCTGGAGAAAGGCGTTGATCCGGGCGATCCATCCCCGCACGACGCGGTACGAATCGCGGACGTTCCTCCGAAACCACTGGGCGATGAGAGCGATGAGCGGCAGCACGGCGAAGGCGACGAGCGCCAGCCGCCAGTTCATTCCGATCATCACGACCATGATGCCGACCAGCAGAAAGACGTCGCCGATGACGCTCACCACGCCCGAGGTAAACAGATCGTTCAGCACGTCGACGTCCGAGGTGACGCGCGTCATCAGCCGGCCCACGGGATTGCGGTCGTAGTACCGGACGTCGAGCCGCTGGAGATGTCCGTAGATGGCCATGCGCAGGTCGAACATGATGCGCTGACCCGTCAGCTGGAGCAGCCACATCTGGGCGTACTCGGCCGCGAACGCGACCACCACAATACCGAGGTACAGGGCGGCCAGGTCTTCGAGGCCCGCGAGTTGGCCGGTCGCGATGTACCGATCGATCGCGACCTTGAAGAGGTAGGGCTGCGCAAGCTGGGCCGCGCCTCCCACAACGATGGCGACC